>JBAXOY010000019.1:0-36483 GCA_037133055.1 Chlamydiota bacterium | reverse complement strand
AAGGAAAGGAAGGCAATGAAAAAATCCCCCGGGCTGCGCACGGCGCCGGACAACGTGCTGCTCACCGACGCCCAACTGAAGGCAGAGCTCGAGAAGTGCGAGTACTGCGCGGAGAAGCCCTGCAAGATCGCCTGCCCGTGCGACTGCTCCCCCTTTGATTTCATCAGGTCCGCGAAGGTCGGGAACCCGTCGGACATACGGCGTGCTGCGGCGCACATCATGAGCCAGAACCCGCTCGGCGGGATATGCGGGATGGTCTGCCCCGACCGGCACTGCATGAAGGCCTGCGTGCACGAGCGTTTCGGCTCCCCCGTCAGGATCCCCGCGGTCCAGGCGACGATCATCGCGAAGGCGAAGACGATGGGGGCGATGCCCCGTTTCAGGAGGCCCGAGCCGAACGGGAAAAAAGTCGCGATCGTCGGCGCGGGGCCCGCGGGGCTCGCCGCTGCCATCGTGCTCGCCCAGCGCGGCTACGCGGTGGATATGTTCGAGAGCGAAAAGGCGGCGGGCGGGATGTGCGCCTGCATTCCCGCGCACCGGCTGCCCCGGGCGATCCTCGAGAGCGATCTTAAATTTGTCTTCTCGATGGAGCGGATAGCGCTCAAGGCGGGGAGGGCGATCGACGACCCGGCGAAGCTGCTCGCGCGCGGCTACGGCGCCGTGGTCGTAGCGACGGGGCTCTGGGCGCCGGTGCGGATGGGAATCCCCGGCGAAGAGAGGGCGATCTTCGGCATCGACTACCTGAGGGACCCGCGCCGCTCCCGCCTGAAGGGGCGCGTGGCGGTGATCGGGGGCGGAGCGAGCGCGCTCGACTGCGCGGTGACGGCGAAGCGCGGGGGCGCCGCGGCGGTCGAGATGTTCGCGCTCGAGTCGATCGGGGAGATGCCGCTGACTCCCCGCGAGCGCCGGGAGCTCATGGACAACGGGATCGAGGTGAGCGGGCGCACGAGGGTGACGGAGATCGCGGCGCGCGGGAAGAAGGTCACGGGTTTGAAAACGGTCAAGGTCGAGCTCCCCGCGGGGAAGGAGTTCAGCCTGAAGGCGATCCGCGAGGTGAAGGGGAGCGCGCAGGAGCGGTGCGGCTTCGACCATGTCATCACGGCCATAGGCGCGAAGGCCGGACTCAAGCCCTGCGGCGTTCGCGGCGTCTTTTTCGCCGGGGACGCGGTGGCCGGCCCGACCACGGTGGTCGAAGCCGCCGCGGCGGGGAAGAACGCGGCCGAGGAAACGGACGCGTTCCTCTCCGGGAAAAAACCGCCGCGGATCGGGAAGGCGACGAAGAGCGCGGTCGCCGTCCCGGGGTACGACTTCGAGCCCGTGCCCCTCGATGCGGAGTACTTTGGGCGGGCGTTGAGCGCGCCGTTCCTCCTCTCCGCGTCGCCGGCGACGGACGGCTTCGAGCAGGTGAAAGAGGCCTACGAGGCGGGCTGGCCGGGCGCCATCTTCAAGACCGCGTTCGACGGCCTCCCCATCCACATTCCGGCCGGGTACATGAACTGCTTCTCGGAGGAAACGTGGGGGAACTGCGACAACGTCTCCGACCACACGCTCGACCGCGTGTGCGGCGAGATCCGGAGACTCGTGAAACGGTACCCCGACAGGCTCACCGCCGCTTCGACCGGCGGGACCGTCTCGGGGAACGACGCGGCCGACCGCGCCTCGTGGCAGGGGAACACGAAGAAACTCGAGCGGGCCGGGGCGATGCTCATCGAGTACAGCCTCTCATGCCCGCAGGGGGGCGAGGGCGCGGAGGGCGACATCGTGTCGCAGAACGCCGCCCTTACCGCGAAGATCATCGGGTGGGTGCTCGAGGCGGGAAATCCCGCCGTCCCGAAGCTCTTCAAGCTCACGAGCGCCGTCACCGACATCCGGGTCATCCTCCGCGAGGTGAAGAAGGCCTTCGAGAAGCATCCCGCCGCGAAAGCCGGGGTGACGCTGGCCAACACCTTCCCGACGCTCTGCTTCAAGCCGGGCGAGAAAAAGGAGTGGGAGGAGGGGGTCGTCGTCGGGATGAGCGGCGGGGGCGTCACGCCGATAAGCTACCTCTGCCTTGCGGGCGCAGGCGGAATGGGGGTGAATATCTCCGGGAACGCCGGGCCGATGGACTACAAGGCCGCCGCCGATTTCCTTGCCCTGGGCGCGGGGACGGTGCAGTTCTGCACCATCGTTGAAAAATACGGCTACGGGATCATCGACGACCTGAGACAGGGGTTGAGCCATCTCATGGCGGACCGGGGGATCAAGTCCGTGGCCGAACTTGTCGGGAGGGCCCAGCCGAAGCCGATCAGGGATTTCATGGCGTTGAGCGGCGAGAAGAAGGTCTCCGAGGCTGACCCCGACCTCTGCGTGAGCTGCGGAAACTGCACCCGGTGCCCGTACCTCGCGATCACTCTCGACAAGGACAGGCACCCGGTCACCGATCCCGAGAAGTGCGTCGGCTGCGGCCTCTGTTCACTGCAGTGCTTCGCGGGCGCGATCACGGGGCGCGAGCGCACGGCGAAGGAGAAGAAGTAAGCTATCGAGCTATCGAGCTATCGAGCGATCGAGCTATCGAGCTATCGAGTAAAAGAAGGAGGAGCACATGGCGCGGAAGGACAAGTCGCTGCTCATCGAGAACGGCATCGTGGTCACGCTCGGCGAGAACAGCAAGGTCATCCACGGCGGGGCGGTGCTGGTGAAGGCGGGGGTCATCGAGGAGGTCGGCCCGGCGGACAAGGTCAGGCGCAAGGCGGGGGGCGCGGCGCGCATCGACGCGAAGGGGACGGTGGTCATGCCGGGGATGATCAACACCCACATGCACCTCTACTCGACCTTCGCCCGTGGCCTCTCCCCCAAGCAGCCGCCCCCGGCGAACTTCGTGCAGATACTCGAGCGCCTCTGGTGGCCGCTCGACAAGGCGCTCGGGCGCGAGGACATCAGCTACAGCGCGCTTGTCCCGCTCATCGACTGCATCCGGAGCGGCACCACCACGATCATCGACCACCACGAGAGCCAGGGGTGCCAGGCCGGGTGCATGGACGCGCTCGCGGAGGCGCTGGGCGAGACCGGGGTCCGCGGCTGCCTCTGCCTCGGCGTCTCCGACCGCTACGGGAAGGGGAGGGAGGGGATCGAGGAGAACGTCCGATTTATCCGGAAGGCGCAGGCCGCGCAGGAGAGGGGAAACGACCTCGTCGCCGGGATGTTCGGCCTCCACGCCCTCTTCACGGTCGAGGAGGAGACGCTTCTCGAATCGATCGAGGCGGCGAAGGGGCTCGGAACCGGCATCCATGTCCACGTCGCGGAGGACGCCGCCGACCAGGCGCTGAACGAAAAAAAATACAGCCAGCGGGTGGTGCGCCGGCTGAACCGCGCGGGGGGACTGGGCCCCAAATCCATCGCCGTCCACTGCGTGCACGTGAACTCTGCGGAGATCGACATCCTCCGGAACACCGGCACCCCCGTGGTGCACAATCCCCAGTCGAACATGAACAACGCGGTGGGGGTCGCCCCGGTCATCCAGATGCTCGCGAAGGGTGTCCTGGTGGGGCTCGGCACCGACGGGATGACGGCCAACATGCGCGACGAGGTGCGGGTCGCCAACATCCTGCACAAGCTCGCCGCGCGTGACCCGAGGGTCTTCTTCGTCGAAGCATGCAGGCTCCTTCTCGAGAACAATGCGAAGATCGCCGGCAGGTTCTTCTCACGGCCCGTGGGCGTCCTCGCGAAGGGGGCCTACGCCGATATCATTTTGCTCGACTACGACCCCCCGACGCCGCTCGACGGGGGGACGTTCCTCGGCCACTTCCTCTTCGGCCTCTGCGGCGCCCGGGTCAGGACGACGATCGTGAACGGGAGGGTGCTCATGCGTGACGGCGAAATCCTAGTCGCGGACGAGGAGAAGATCGCCGCGAAATCCCGAGAGCTCGCGAAGGCGTTCTGGAGACGTTTCTGATACTGACAGTCCTCCGGCCCTTCTACCGGCGGCGGCCCGGAGGATTGGCGTCGAGATCCACTACTCGGACAGGCTCCTAAATCCGGGCCTTCATGCCCGGCTGCATTCCCGTCTGGAGACGATCATCGTGCCCGCGTTCAACATTTACCTCGTCATCGTGCTCGCCGTGCTCGTGGGCGAGTATATCCTCGACCTGGCGGTGGAGGCACTGAACCTCCGTCGCGCGCGGGGCGAGCTGCCCGGGGAGTTCGAGGGATGCTACGACCCTGCACGATACGGGAGGTCTCAGGAATACCTTCGCGAGGTCACCCGCCTCGCCCTGTTCGATGAGTCCGCGCGGACGATCCTCCTCGTCTCCTGCATCCTCCTCGGCGGCTTCAACCTCGTCGACCATTTCGCGAGGGGGTTCGGCGCCGGGCCGATTGTCACGGGCCTCGTTTTCGCGGGGACGCTCTGCCTCGTCTCCCAGGTTTTGAAAGCGCCCTTTTCCGCGTGGCGGACCTTTTCCATCGAGCAGCGCTATGGGTTCAACCGGACAACCCCCGCGACCTTCGCCAAGGACCTCCTGAAGAAGTGGCTTCTCGGCGGCCTGATCGGCGGCGGCGCCCTTGCCGCGGTGCTCTGGCTCTTCGGGAGGGAGGGGACGCGGGCGTGGGTCCTCTGCTGGGCGGTGGTCGTCCTCCTGCAGCTCTCCGTCGTCTTCATCGCCCCGGCGGTGATCCTCCCTTTCTTCAACACCTTCATCCCTCTCGAGGACGGGGATCTGAAAGCGGCCATCCATCGCTCGGCGAAAGCGCTCGGATTCAGGATGCGGGGCGTCTACCGGATGGACGCGTCCCGCCGCTCGACCCGCTCGAACGCCTTTTTTACGGGCCTCGGGAGGTTCAGGAGGATCGTCCTCTTCGACACCCTCATCGCCAGGCACACGGTGCCGGAACTCGTGGCGATCCTCGCGCACGAAATAGGGCACTGCAAGAAGCGTCACCTCCTCGTCACATTTCTCGCAGGCATTGTTTCGACGGGGCTCATGTTTTATCTCCTCTCGCTCCTCATGGAGAGCCGCGGCCTCTTCGCGGCGTTCAGGATGTCGAATGTCTCCGCGTACGCGGGCATCGTCCTCTTCGGCTTCCTCTATGCCCCGGTCCAGGCGCTCCTCTCCGTCTTCCTCAACGCCCTCTCGCGCCGGAACGAGTATGAGGCGGATGCCTTTGCCGCCCGCGCGGGGGGCGGCGAACCGATGATCGCAGCCCTGAAAAAGCTGAGCGTCGACAACCTTTCGAACCTCACGCCGCACCCCCTCAAGGTGATTCTCGACTATGGCCATCCCCCCATCCTCAAAAGGATCAGGGCGATCCGGCGTATTCCCGGGGCGGGAATTCTATCCCCGGCGGCTGAGCATGGGCGCATGCCCGGGTAGGTGTCCCCGACGGAGCCCATCCCGCCGGCTCCCCGGACGATTGTACATTCCCGTGACAATTCCATGACAATTTCCCCGCGCCGAACTGCGACACGGCTACTTACACAGCAAAAAAAGGTTAGGGCAAAAAAAGTTAGGGCACCTTGACAGTAACGTGGACAGAAGGTATATTATAAATAGGAACTATTATTGGGAGGTGAATTTCCTATGAATATCGGCGTGCCGATATTCCAAAGAGCGGGCCATGTGGCTGCGCTGCTCCTTCTGTGCGTTGCCGGATCCGCCTTTTCGCAGGTCTCAGGCGATCAGGGGCTGAAATCATTTTCCCCGACCCTTTCCATCTACGCGATAGACGTCGGCCAGGGAGATTCGGCGCTCGTGATATTCCCGGACGACAGCACCATGCTGATAGATACCGGGACGAGCTCGGGGGTGAACGCCGTGATCGATCTTCTCTCGAGGCTCTCGATCACACACCTCGACAAGGTGGTGGTCACGCACACCGACGGCGACCACGACGGCGGCTACCCGAAACTCCAGAGCGTCGGCCTGATAGACGGATCGACGCAGCGGTACGACTGGAGCAACACCAGTCCCGGGGATATTTTTTACCGCGGCGGGAATACGACGGTCACCTGCGTCACGTCCAACGGCCATATCATAGACGGGGGCTATGTGAACCCGGGTTCGAACCCGAACGGGACATCCGTAGGCGTTGTGGTGAAATGCAGGGGATTCGACTACCTCTCCTGCGGGGACCTTGAGGATACCGCTGAGAATGCGCTGGGCGAAAAGCTTGCCGCGGGGGGATGGAAGATCGACGTGCTGAAGGTGGATCACCACGGGAGCAATTCCAGCTCCCCGCTCTCCTTTCTCCAGAATGTGCTCCCCGAATTCGCGGTGATCATGGTGGGGCACAACTCATACGGCCATCCCACGCAGGGGGCCATCGACCGCTTGAACGACCCGTCCGTGCACGTGCAGAAGATATTTCAGACCGAGACGGGGTCCGGGGGAACCGCCGGCAATGTTCAGGTGGCGAACGGCCAGGTGCATATCACCACGGACGGCGCAACCTATACGGTCGCCAACGAGGGGCCAGGCAGCACTACGTTCAGCGACGGTCCGTATGCCGTGGACGAGTATGTCACGCCGCTGACCCCGCATCTCATCATCACCGAGGTAACCGTGGCCGGCGCATATTTTGCGCCCGAAGACAACCGCTGGGTCGAGCTTTATTGTCCCCCGGGCGCGCCGGCCGTCAACCTGAGTTCTCTCTACTGGGTCAGCAAGGACCAGAAGGGACGGCTCGCCGAGAGCGGTTCCCTGACGATGCAGCCGGGCGACGTCGCGGTCGTCCACAAGACCTCGGACACTGACCCTCGGACGGACGAGAGCGACGCCACCGGCAAGGGGGCGAACGGATGGTGGGACCTGTATACCCACCTCGCCGCCAACCACTGGATCACGACGGAAGACCGGTTCATCGTTTCATGGCAGGACTCGCTGACTCCCGACCCGACGAAGATCCTCGACGCGGTGATCTGGTCCAACAGGGACGGCACTGTAGCCCCCTCGAACATTGCTCCCCTCAACTACCTGATCACCGGTTTTCATTGGGGCGATCCGGGTGCGGGAAACGGGCTCTTCAGCGCTGTCAACGACGCACCGGGAATAGGCCCCATCAACAGCGGCTACGCACAGCGCCGCACCACCGAAGACACCGACAGCCTCGCGGACTGGGTGATCAGCACAACGCCCTCCGAGGGCACTCCTCCGCCCACGCCCACATCGAACCCGACACCTTCCCCGACACCGGCCCCGCCTCCGCCCCCGAAGATCGTACGGGTCCAGGCGAGCCCCCTCAGCGCCTCGTCCGGCGGTCCATTCGACGTGAGCGTGGAGATACTGCCCGTCATGGATAGGCCGTTTGACGCCTATGCCGTGATCCTCGGACCAGGGGTCGTCTACTCGATCAGGTTCGGGAACTCCCTCTCCCTCGGGGTGAGCCCCATCGCGCAGGGAGTATCGTTTCTGCCCGCGGGCTACTACGGGACGCTGCTCGAGATGACGGTCCCTCCGGGGGTCCCGGGCGATTACCAGGCCATCATCGGGCTCGCGGACTCCGGCGCGAAGGTGACCGGCGTGGAGAGCGCGTTCGCCTGGGACGTGGCCTACTTCTCGGTGAGGTAGCAGTTCTGTATCCTCTTCTGCAGCACTGATCCATGGTATCCCCTGTGAGATCCCGGGCACGGGAGTCTTTCCACCTTGTTCCCCTCTTTTGAGGAGGAAGCCTTCCTGCCCCTGCACGCCTGCCGAAGCCTCGGCGCGCAGGCAGGGGGGTGAAAATACCCACCATACGTGATCCCATAAGCCGCCTGTGGCAACACGCCTGTGGCAATCGCCTTGAACCCGTCTCTCGGGTGTGCTACCCTTTCCCCGTTCAAAATTTTTCACCGCTCACGGAGGAGAACAACACACGTGCAGGGAAAGATATCGAAGATCCATTACCCTCGGAATACCCGGGAACTTTTAGCCCTTCTGGGGAAGGGGAGGGGGAGGGTGGCGCCGGTCGGCGGGGGGGTTTCATTCTCTTTTTCAGTTCCGCCGAAGGTGTCCGAGCTCGCGAGCATGCGGGCGCTCGGTCTCGACGGCATCACGCTCGACAGGAAGGGACTCCATCTGGGGGCGCTCGTCACCATCGCCGGGCTCGCGTCATCCCCGCGCGCGGCGAGGTTCATGGGCGGGCTGCTCGCGGGAGCGGCCGCGAGGGTCGCGGCGACCACCAATAGGAACCTGATCACCGTCGGAGGCAACGCGGTCAGGCTCTTCATATGGTCTGATCTCCCGGTGGTGTACTGCGCGGCGGACGCACGGTTCATGGTGCGCGGGGCCAAAGGGGCGCGGCGTCTTGCCGCGGAGCAGTTCTACAAGACTCAGCCGCTCACCTGGCTCCGCTGTTCCGAGTTCATCGAGGAGATCACCATCCCCGCTCCCGGCCCGCGCGCGGGGGCGGCGTACGAGAAGTTCTGCGAGACCGAGAACACCTTCGCCCTCGTTTCCGCGGCGGCCTGCGTGACGCTCGACCGCGCGGGGAAATGCGCTTCGGCCCGGCTCGCGCTCGGGGGGCTCCGGCTCCTGCCGCGCATGTCGGAGAAGGCGGCGGAGACTCTGCGGGGCGAAAGCCCTTCGCCTGCCCGTCTGCGCGATGCGGCGGCAGCGGCGGTGGGGGAGGCGAAGGCGGTCAGGGACATACGGGTGACCGCGGACTACAAGAGGGAGCTCGCAACAGTCGTGGCGCGGAGGGCGCTCGAGAAGGCCTTCGCCGCGGCGGGCGCACAACGGTCCGGGGAATCGCACGCATGAAAATACCGCTGAAGATAAACGGGGTAACAAAGACGCTTGAGGCTGGGCCGGGCGAGATACTCCTCGACGTGCTGCGCCGCGAGGGATACAAGGGGGCGAAGTTCGGCTGCGGGCAGGGCTTCTGCGGCGCCTGCACCGTGCTTCTCGACGGGGAACCGGTGAACGCCTGCCTTCTCTTGGCGGGGCTGGTCGAGGACAGGGAGATCACGACCATCGAAGGGGTCGGCGCCGTGGACAGGCTACACCCGATCCAGGAGGCGTTCCTCGACGCGGGGGCTGTCCAGTGCGGCTACTGCACCCCCGGGTTTATACTCGCCACGAAGGCGCTGCTCGGGAAGACCCCGGAGCCGGCCGAGGGGGAGATCAAGGGCGCCCTCGACGGCAACTACTGCCGCTGCACCGGCTACGTGAAGATTGTGGACGCGGTGAAGCTCGCCGCGAAGCGGATGGGCGGGGCGAGGCTCGGGCGACGGCTCGAGGGGGCACGCTGATGAGCGAGAAGCGAAAATTCAACGAGGTCAATCAGGCGCGCCGCCGTGTGGACGGCATCGGGCTCGTCACCGGAAGGGCGCTCTACACCGACGATTACGACGTTCCCGGGATGCTGTCGGCGAAGGTGCTCCGGAGCCCGCACCCGCACGCCCGGGTCAAGTCAATCGACGCCTCGAAGGCGCGCGCGCTCCCCGGGGTGAAGGCGGTCCTTACCTGGAGGGACGTCCCGCGCGTCATCGTCACCGAGGCCGGGCAGGGGTACCCCGAGCCGTCACCCTACGACAAGTTCATCCTCGACAACAAGGTCCGCTTCGTGGGCGACGAGGTTGCCGTGGTCGCGGCGGAGACGGCGGAGATCGCGGAGGAAGCCCTCGGCCTCATCGCGGTGGAGTACGAGCCGCTCACCCCGATATTCGACCCCCGCGAGTCGATGCGGAACGGCGCCCCGGTGATCCACGACGAACCGGAGTGGCTGATCCCGATCCCGGTCGAGATGGACCCGAAGAAGAACCTCTGCGGGCGCGCCGACGTCACCATCGGCGACATGGCGAAGGGGTTCGCGGAGGCCGACCTCGTGTTCGAGCACGAGTACGAGAACCAGTACGCGCAGCACGTCGCCAACGAGCCCCACACCACGATCAGCTACCTCGACCCCGACAACCGCCTCGTGATCATCTCCTCGACCCAGGTCCCCTTCCACGTCCGCCGCATCGTGGCGCGCGCGCTGGCGATCCCCGTCAAGCGGATCCGCGTCATCAAGCCCCGCATCGGGGGCGGGTTCGGGTCCAAGCAGGACATTGTCACCGAACCCCTCTCCGCGGCGCTGGCCCTTGCCACGGGGCGGCCCGTGCGGCTCCAGCTCACCCGGGAGGAGGTGTTCGTCTCGTCCCGAACGCGGCACCACTGCGTCACGACCTTGAAGACCGGGATCAAGAGGGACGGGACGCTCACCGCGATCGAGATGACCGCGCTCCAGAACGCGGGGCCCTACGGCACGCACGGCCTCACCGTCCTCACGAACACCGGATCGAAGATCCTCCCGCTGTTCCACTGCCCGAATGTGCGGTTCAACGCATGGTCGGTCTACACGAACCTCTCCCAGGGCGGGGCGTACCGCGGCTATGGCGGCACGCAGTCGGGCCTTGCGGTCAACATCCAGATGGACGAGATGGCGCGCGCCATCGGTATGGACCTCCCCGATCTGTACCGGAAGCTCCACATCCGGCAGGGGGAGGGGTCGCCCGTGTTCGCGGCGCTCGGAGAGGGGGCCGAGGGTCACGCGATGACCATCAACTCCTGCGGCCTCGCCGACTGCATCGACATCGTGCTGAGGGAAAGCGGCTGGGCGAAGAAGCGGGGAAAGGCGGGGACGGGGTGCGTGCGGCGCGGCCTCGGCATGGCGATCATGATGCAGGGCTCCTCGATCCCGAAGATCGACATGGCCTCCTGCTCGATCAAGATGAACGAGGACGGGTCGTTCAACCTCCTCTGCGGGGCGACGGACATCGGGACCGGCTCCGACACGGTGATGGCGAAGATCGCGGCCGAGGTGCTCGGCGTGAAGACCTCCGACATCATCGTCTACTCCTCCGACACCGACCTCACGCCGTTCGATGTCGGGGCCTACGCCTCCTCCACCACCTACCTCTCCGGCATGGCGGCGAAGAGGTGCGCGGAGAAGGTGGCCGCCCAGCTCCTCGCCGTGGCCGCGGAGATGATCGAGGAGGCGGCGGAGGGCATCCGGCTCGAGGGCGGGAAGGCGGTGGGGAAGAAAGGAGAGGTGACGCTTGCCCGCGTCGGGACGCGCAGTCTCTACGAGAAGGACCAGCACCAGATCGCCGCCTTCGCCTCGGCTTTTTCCGACCAATCCCCGCCGCCGTTTGCGGCACACGTCGCGGAGGTCGAGGTGGACACCGAGACGGGGAGGGTCCGCGTCGTGCGCTATGTGACCGCCACAGACTGCGGCGTCGCCATCAACCCGGTCCTCGCGGAGGGGCAGGTTGAGGGCGCCCTCCTGAACGGCATCAGCTACGCCCTCTCGGAGCGATATATCTACAACGAAAAGGGGAGGCTCCTCAACCCCTCCTTCGGCACCTACGGGGTCTATTTCACGCGCGACCTCCCGGAGATCCGCACCTTCCTCGTCCCAACCTACGAACCCACCGGCCCCTTCGGGGCGAAGTCGATCGCCGAAGTCAACATCAACGGTCCCCTGCCCGCGATCTCCAACGCCATCTTCGATGCCGTCGGCATTCGCCTCAGAAAGTCCCCCTATACGCCCGAGACGGTCTTCAACGCCCTGAAATCTTCCTGATTTAGACCAACCTCGTAGATTGGCCTTCATGGCAACCTACGAGGTTGGACTTTTATATTGGTCAAGAGGCACTATGCAGTACAGGAAAGACCCTCTAGCGCTGGGTGAAACCTATCACATCTACAGCAGAAGTATCTCCATGCTCGCAATCTTCACCTCCCCTGCCGAATATGACAGAATGCTCGGGACTCTTCTGTATTATCAAAGAGGCAAACCCACGATCCCATTTTCCAGAACGCTAAGGTATAAGCCGAAAACCACTCCAACATCATTGCAAAAAATAAGATCATCTGACAAACCGAAGTTTGTCCAAATTGTTTGCTACTGTCTGATGCCCACCCATCTCCACCTAATCCTGAAGCAGCTCACAGAGGGGGGCATCTCGGCGTACATGGCGCTAATCCTCAATAGCTACACGCGCTATTTCAACATCCGCCACCATCGGAAAGGCCCACTCTGGGAGGGGCGATTCAAAGATGTGAGGGTGAAGACCGATGAGCAGTTGCTGCACCTCACCCGCTATATCCACCTCAACCCGGTGACGGCATATATGGTCGGCAGACCGGAGGAATGGGGAGACTCTTCATACAGGGAGTACATCTCCGGGGTCAAAGACCCTATCTGTGAGTTCAAAGGACTTTTGAACATCGATCCCGCGAGGTATAGGGTATTTGTCGAGGACCGGGCAGACTACCAGAGGAGGCTCGGGGATATCAAGCGCCTGCTCCTGGAGGAGCCGTGCGCGCCGCAAAAGTGGGCATAATAACTATCCATGCTTAGGAGATGCCATTGAAGATCACGATCGAAATGCTCGGGGCGATGAAGAAGCCGCTCGGGCAGGGGCCGGTCGAGGTCGAGATCCCTGACGGCGCGACCGTCGGGGAGTTCATGAGGAAGAAACTCGGGTACGCCCCCGGGCATGTGGACCTGCTCGCGTACTACATCGACGGCGCGAAGGCAAAACCCTCTACTGTCCTTACCCTGGGCTGCCGACTCAAGGTACTCATGATCATCGGGGGGGGATAAGATGCCTCAACTAAGTCCAACCTCGTAGGTTGACCTGAAGGCCAACCTACGAGGTTGGACTGGGGAAAAGAAGGCACCAGATTTCGGTGTTGGTGTAGCCGCAGAGGGGCGGGAGGGCGGGGAGGACGGAGCGCTTCACGCCGTCGTAGCGTGTGAACGTCCCGCGGCTCTCGACCCAGGACGCCGCGGGCAGGAGCACGCGCGCGAGGCGGGTCAGCGGCGACGGAGCGAGCGCCTGCATCAGCACGAACGGGACGCGCCGGAGTGCCGCCGCAAGCTCCCTGTCCCCGTCCGGTACGAATCCACCCAGGAACAACGCCGCCCGGATCTCCCCCCGCCGCATCGCGGAGAGAAGCTTCGCTCGATCCATCCCACTCCATGCCGGGATCCGAGAGCCGCATTCCTTCTCGATGGCGCGCCGTGCCGTTAGGTCCGTGACGGGCTTCTGCCCGGGCAACACGACCGGAGAGACCCCCGCGTCGAGAAGCCCCTGCACGTTCGCCTCCGTCGCGAGGGAGATGATGCCGGCGCCCGACTTCTCGGCGAGGCGGTGGAGAGAGAGGATCGCCTCTTCACCGAGGCAGTCCCGGCTGAAGACGATCGCGGGGCGCCGCGCGCCGCGGAGAAACGCGGCGATCTCTCTCCCGTATGCGGCAAAACGGTCCGGGGAGATGCGGAGTTTCTCCGCGGCGATCCTGTCGAGCTTTGTCTTTTCCCCGCCGACGATGAGGACCCGTGCCCCGCCCCGCGCCGCGGCGATGACGGAGAGAACGGCGACGCGGTTCGACTCGACGATGCGCGGCCCGACCACGACGACGGCGTCGCTCTTCTCGATTTCGCCGGCGCTCCACGGGGAGACGATACGCCCGAGCCGCGCGTGAGCGGCGGCGGAGAAAATCGCCCCGGAGGCGGGGTAGAGGTTGTTCGTTCCGAGGACCGCGCGGGCGATCCGCTGCGCCTCGAACGCCTCCGCGTCCGTGAGGCGCGGCGATACGAAGACCGCGATCCCGCGCGGACAGGCTCCCCGCAACCCTTCGCGCACCGTGGCGGCGGCCTCGTTCCATCCGATTGCCGCGAACTTTCTCCCGCGCCGCGCCGCGGGGGTGATGATGCGCTCGGCGCCGGCCAGATGCCCGCAGCCGAATTTTCCCTTCTCGCAAAGATTGCCGTTCTCGATGGGCCGCACCGTCGCGATGCGGTTCCCCGACGTGGCGACGACAACCCGGCATCCGTCACCGCAGTGCCCGCAGACCGTTTTAACGGCCGCGTCTTCGCGGGTGCCGGCGGGGAACGCGTCGCTCTTCTCGTACAGCGCACCCGTCGGGCACGCGGTGAGGCACTGCCCGCACGACTCGCAGTCTGTGTCCTGGAGGGGCCTGTCGAACGGCGGGGCGACCTGCGTCTCGAGGCCGCGCCCGACATAGCCCCAGGCGCCGATCCCCTGCACCTCGAGGCAGACGCGTACGCAGCGGGCGCACTTTATGCACTTGTCCGGGTCGCGCACGATGTACGGATGACGATCGTCGTTCTTCCAGCGCTTTGCGGGCGCGCCGAACCGGCTCCCCTCGGCGCCGTACTCGCGGGCAAGGTCGCGCAGGGTGCAGTCGTCCGCCTTGTCGCAGCCGCACTCGAGGCATCGGTACGCCTCGCGCAGCGCGTCCTCCTCGCAGGCCGTCCGCTCGACCTCGCGGAAATCCGTCGTGCGCTCCACCGCCGCGAAATGGCAGGCGCCAATCCGCGCGATCTTCTCCTCGCCGGCGTATTCATCCGGTGCGATATCCTCGTTCTTCCTCCTCGCGGGGCTGAAGAGAGGGGAAAGTAGAGAGGCCGTCCCCGTGCGGAGCCATGAGTCGATGGAGAAGGCCGCCCTTCGGCCCGCGGCGAGCGCGGCGATCGCGATGTCAGGGCCGGTGACACAGTCCCCCGCGGAGAATATCCCTGCGCGGCCCGTTTCCAGCGTGAGATCGTCGGAGGGGATCACGCCCCCCTTGCCGGCGTCGATGCCGGAGCCCTCGAGCACCGACGGGTCGACTGACTGGCCTATCGCCATGATGACGGTGTCGCAGGAGACGGCGTGCCGGCTCCCCTCGACGGGCACCGGTGTGCGCCGGCCGCTCTCATCGGGGGCGCCGAGCGCCATCCTTGCGCAGGAGACCTCGATCCGCCCGTCTGCGCGCGCGATCGAAACGGGAAGGGCGAGGTAACGGATCTCGATCCCCTCCTCCTCGGCCGCGGCGATCTCCCAGGATGTGGCGGGCATCTCCTCGCGGGAGCGCCGGTAGACGATCGTCACGCGCTTGGCGCCCAGGCGGAGGGCGGTCCGTGCGGCGTCGATCGCCGTGTCTCCGCCGCCGACGACGATGACGTCGGCCCCGAGCGCGGGATGTTCGCCCCCGGCGACGCCCGCGAGGAAGTCGATGCCACCCAGCACTCCGGGAAGATCCTCGCCCTCGATGCGCATCATCCGGCCCCGCTGCGCGCCGACGGCGAGGAGGACCGCGTCATGTCCCTCTTCGAGAAATGAGGACACGGTGCGCCCGCATCCGACGCGCACGCCGCAGCGTATCTCGACGCCCAGAGCGCGGATCGTGTCAATCTCGGCGTCGAGCACCGCCTTTGGGAGCCGGTACTCGGGGATGCCGTAGCGGAGCATCCCGCCCGGCGCGCGCCGAGCCTCAAAGACCGTGACGGCGTGACCCTCGCGCGCGAGAAACCACGCCGCCGAAAGG
This sequence comes from Chlamydiota bacterium, assembly GCA_037133055.1. Classification (GTDB taxonomy): domain Bacteria; phylum Auribacterota; class Tritonobacteria; order UBA1439; family UBA1439; genus UBA1439. The sequence continues at coordinate 21,208 of JBAXOY010000019.1, read as the reverse complement.
CCGGCGGGGCCCGCGCCGACGACGACGACGCGCTTCCCCGTCGGGGGCTTTATCTCCGGGGGGGGGGCGCCGCCCGTCTTCTCCGCGACGAAACGCTTGAGGGCGCAGATCGACGCGGGATCGTCCACCACGCCCCGGCGGCACGACTCCTCGCACGGGTGGGGGCATATCCTCCCGATTGTCGCGGGCATCGGGACCGTTTCGCGAATGAGGTCGAGGGCATCCCCGTAGTGCCTGTCGAGGATGAGGCGGAGGTAGCCGCGGGCGTCGCAGCCGGACGGGCAGGCGAGGCGGCAGGGGGGCACGCACTCGCCGCAGTGGTCGGAGAGGAGGAGATCGAGGCAGAGGCGACGCGAGGCGCGGATGTCGTCGTCGAGGGTGGTCACCTCCATCCCCTCGGAGGCGTTCGTGGAGCAGGCGGGGCGGAAGCGCCGCTCTCCCTTCACCTTCACCACGCAGAGCCAGCAGGAGGAGTACGGCGCGAGCTTCCCGTCGTGGCAGAGCGTGGGGATGGCGATGCCCGCGCGCCCGGCCGCAGCGAGAATCGTGTCGCCGTCGCGGGCCGTCACACGTAGGTCGTCAATGGTAAGCTGGAATGCCTTCGGCCCGGCCGGATCGGGAATAGCGCGTTGGGATTTGGGATTTGGGATTTGGGATTTCATTCCGCCGCGATGGCCCCGAATTTGCACGTCTCGACGCAGAGTCCGCACCGCGTGCATACGCGAGGTTCGAGCCGGTGCGGCTTCTTCGGCTCTCCCGCGATGGCCTTCGCGGGGCACGCGCGGACGCACGCCCCGCAGCCGACGCACGCCCCCGCGTCGATTCCGTAGCTGAAGAGCGCCTTGCACTTCTTCGCCGGGCATCGCCGGTCGCGGATGTGCGCCGCGTACTCGTCGCGGAAGAACCGCAGCGTCGTGAGGACCGGGTTGGGCGCCGTCTGCCCGAGCCCGCAGAGCGAGGCGGCCTTCACCTTTTCCCCGAGCTCCTCGAGAAGGCCGAGATCCTCCATCCGCCCCTTCCCCGTCGCGATCCGTTCGAGGATATCGAGCATCCGTTTCGTCCCGATCCGGCAAAAGGTGCACTTCCCGCACGACTCGGCCTGCGTGAAGGCGAGGAAGTAGCGGGCGATATCCACCATGCAGCTTGTCCCGTCTAGGACGATCATCCCTCCGGAGCCCATGATCGCCCCGCTCTCCTGGAGCGACTCGTAGTCAATCGGGGTGTCGAAGAGGTCGGCCGGAAGGCAGCCGCCGGAGGGGCCGCCGATCTGGACCGCCTTCACGGCGAGGCCGGTCGGCGAGCCGCCGCCGATGTCGAAGATGATCTCCCGGAGGGTGATCCCCATCGGGACCTCGACCAGCCCCCCGCGCGCGACCTTGCCCGCGAGCGCGAAGACCTTCGTCCCCCTGCTCCCGGGAGTGCCGATCGCCGCGTACGCCGCGGCGCCGTGCGCGATGATCCACGGGACGGCGGCGAGCGTCTCGACGTTGTTGATGCAGGTCGGTTTTCCCCAGAGCCCGCGGGAGGACGGGAACGGCGGCCTCAGGCGCGGCATCCCGCGCTCGCCCTGGATCGATTGTATGAGCGCGGTCTCCTCCCCGCAGACGAACGCCCCGGCGCCCTCCATCAGGGACACGGTGAAGTCGAATCCCTTTCCGAGTATGTTCCTCCCGAGGAAGCCCCGCGCCTCCGCCTGCCGCACCGCGATGCCGAGCCGTTTCACCGCGAGCGGGTACTCCGCGCGCACGTAGATGATCCCGCGACGGGCCCCGATCGCGTAGGCGGCGATCGCCATCCCCTCGATCACCGCGTGCGGGTCGCTCTCGAGGACGCTCCGGTCCATGAACGCACCGGGGTCCCCCTCGTCGGCGTTGCAGATGAGGTATTTCTCAGCGCCGGGGGCATCGCGCGTAATGCGCCACTTTATCCCCGTGGGGAACCCCGCGCCCCCGCGTCCCCTGAGCCCCGAGTCGACGACCGCCTGAACGACCCCGTCCGGCGATCCGCTCTCGATGGCCGAGGCGAGCGCGGAGTACCCGCCCCGCCCGACGGAGTCGCCGATATCCTCCGGGTCGATGAATCCGCAGTTCCGGAGGACTATCTTCTTCTGTTTGGCGAAGTAGGGGAGCGAGGAGAGGTCCGCGCCCTCTCCCGCGACGAGCCACTCGCGCACCGGAACCCCTCCCGCGAGGTGCTCCGCGACGACGCGGGCCGCGCGGGGCGGCGTCAGGTCCCCGTAGAGGGAAAGCGGTCCGCCGGGAATGGAGACCTCCGCGAGCACCTCCCGGTGGCACATGCCCACGCAGCCGGTGATGCCGACCTCGGCGGCGAGGCCGCGCTTCGCTGACTCCTTGCGGAACGCCTCCGCGACCGCCTCCGCCCCCGCGGCGACGCCGCAGGAGCCCAGGCCCACGGTGACGGTGAATCGGGAGCCTCGGAGGGTCTTCATCCGTAGTTCTTGAGCAGAGCAGGGATCCCCGCGGACGCGAGCTTCCCGTGGACGGTCTTATCGACCATGACCACGGGGGAGAGGCTGCAGCAGCCGAGGCACGCCACATCGCGCAGGGTGAACTTCCTGTCCCGGGTCGTCTCACCGGCCTTGACGCCGAGGGCGCGCTCGAGCGCCCCGGAGATCCTCTCCGCCCCCGCCACGTGGCACGCGGTGCCGTGGCAGACGGTGACGATGTGCTTTCCCGCGGGCTTCAGGCGGAATTGCCCGTAGAAGGTCGCGACCCCGTAGACCTCCGCCGGAGAAAGCCCGAGGGCGCGGGCGATGCGGACCATCGACTCCTCGGGAAGGTAGCCGAACAGCTCCTGCGTGCCCTGAAGGAGGGGGATCAGGGCGCCGGGACGCTTCCCCATGGAAACGAGAAGTCGCCTGAACCGTCGCGCGCGCGCCGCGGCTCCCGTGCGTCGGCTCTGTTTCATGGAAGATCGATCCCGCCGCTCACGGCCACAGGCCGCGGATCTTCATGGCGCTGCCCACCCTGCCGACCGCGAGGATGAGGGCGGCGGTGCGCATATCGACCCGGTGTTTCTCGGAGGTCCTCAAAACCGCATCGAAGCTCGATACCATGATGGCGCGGAGCTTCTCGTTCACGTCGTTCTCGCTCCAGAAATAGGCCTGCAGATCCTGCGCCCACTCGAAATACGACACGGTGACGCCCCCCGCGTTCGCGAGGATATCGGGGACGCATAAGATTCCTCGGTCATGCAGGATTTTGTCGGCGGCGGGAGTGGTGGGGCCGTTCGCCGCCTCGGCGACAATCTTCGCCTTTACCCGCGGGGCGTTCGACTCAGTGATCTGGTTTTCGAGCGCCGCGGGAACGAGGAGCTCGCAGTCGAGCTCGAGGAGCTCCTCGTTCGTGACCGCGTCCGCGCCCTCGTAGCCCTTCACGGAGCCCGTCCGTGTCTTGTGCTCGAGCACGGCGTGGGGGTCGAGCCCCTTCGGGTTGAAGATGCCGCCGCGGGAGTCGGAGACCGCGATGATCTTCGCGCCGAGGTCGTGCATGAGCATCGCGGAGATTGATCCCGCGTTGCCGAACCCCTGCACCGCGACCCGCGCCCCCTCGACGCCGATCCCCCTGCACTTCATCGCCTCGACCGCGGTGACCATGACGCCGCGTCCCGTGGCTTCCTTCCGCCCGAGCGACCCACCGATGTCGATCGGCTTCCCCGTGACGACCCCCGTGACGGACCATCCCGCCATCATGCTGATGGTGTCCATGATCCACGCCATCGTCTGCGAGTCCGTGTAGACGTCGGGGGCGGGGATATCCTTTGCGGGGCCGATGATGATCGATATCTCAACGGCGTAACGGCGGGTGAGGTTTTCGAGCTCGCGCAGCGACATCTCCTTCGGGTTGCAGATCACCCCGCCCTTGGCGCCGCCGTACGGGATGTTGACGACCGCGCATTTCCAGGTCATCCACATGGCGAGCGCCCTGACCTCTTCGATGGTGACATCGGGGTGGTAGCGGATACCCCCCTTCGAGGGGCCGCGGATGAGCGAGTGCTGGACCCGGTAGCCGGTGAAGACCCGCGGAGTCCCGTCGTCCATCCGCATCGGAATCGACACGGTGAGCTCGCGCTGCGGGTGGCGCAGGCGCTCGTGGATGTACGGGTCTAGTGTGATGAGCCTCGCGACGGTATCGAGCTGTTCGAGCGCAACGTCCCACGCGGTCATCGGTTTCGTCTTCATCGCAGCTCCCTCCCCGGTGTGGTGTGCAGGGACAAGTGATATACTAATCCCACGCAAAAGGCAAGGGCATTTCTTGAAACAAAGACAACAGGAATAGTCGCGCATCTGGAGGGAGAAGAGAACAATGAAAATCGGGCTTATGGCGGACTCTCACGAGCACATGCCGATGATCGCGAAAGCGGTCGGTCTGTTCAACCGGGAGCGCGCGGAGCTCGTCCTCCACGCGGGGGACATCATCTCGCCGATCACGGCAAAGGAATTCGTGAAACTCGAGATGCGCATGATCGCGGTCTTCGGGAACAACGACGGCGAGAAGCTTTACTTGAGGGAGAAGTTCGCCCCGTTCGCCGAGATCCACGAGCGGGCGTGGGAGGGGGAGGCGATGGGAAGGAGGATCCTCCTGATCCACGCCCCGGACGCGCTCGCCGCGCTCGAGTCGAGCGGCGTCTACGACGTGATCGTCTATGGTCATACGCACGAGGCCGTCGTCCGGAAGGGGACAAAGACGCTCGTGGTGAACCCGGGCGAGTGCTGCGGCTGGATCACCGGCCGCAGCACCGTCGCCATCCTCGATACCGATGATATGAGTGTGGAGATAAAAAATCTGGGGTAGAGTACCGCTTGAACCCGCGGGTATTCTTACGGCCACAGCCCCCGGTAGCCGCACGCCTCGGCGACGCGGCTCACGCCCAGCATCATCGCCGCCGTCCGCATGTCCACCCGGTGCTTTTCCATCAGGGCGATGACCTCGACGAACGACTGCGTCATCACGCGGTGGAGCCGCTCGTTGACCTCCTCCTCGCTCCAGAAATATTCCTGGAGGCTCTGCACCCACTCGAAGTAGGAGACGGTGACGCCGCCGGCGTTCGCGAGGATGTCCGGCACTGCCAGGATGCCGCGCTGGTTGAGGATGACGTCTCCCGCGGGGGTCGTTGGGGCGTTGGCGGCCTCTACGATGATCTTCGCCTTGATCCTCGGGGCGTTCTCCGCGGTGATCTGCCCCTCGAGCGCCGCGGGAATGAGGATGTCGCACGCGCACTCGAGGAGGTGCGCGTTCGTGATCGCCTTCGCCCCCGCAAACCCCTTCACCGCCCCGGTCTTCGCCACGTGGGCGAGCAGCCCCGGGACGTCAAGCCCCGCCGGGTTGTGCACGCCGCCGCTCACGTCGCTCACCGCGACGATCTTCCCCCCGTGCTCGTGGATGATCCGGGCGGAGTGCGACCCGACGTTCCCGAACCCCTGGATGGCGAACGAGCTCCGGCTGAGCTCGATCCCCTTGTAGGCGCACACCTGCTCGGTAACGAAGAAGACGCCGCGCGCGGTCGCCTCGAGCCTTCCCTTGGACCCCCCGAGGCAGATCGGCTTGCCCGTCACCACGCCGGGGACCGAATGGCCGTGGTTCATGCTGAAGGTGTCCATGATCCAGCCCATGATCTTGGGGTTGGTGTTCACGTCGGGGGCGGGGATGTCCCTGTCGGGGCCGATGATGATCGCGATCTCGCTGGCGTAGCGGCGGGTCATCCGCTCGATCTCGAACTCGGACATCTGCGACGGGTCGCAGACCACCCCGCCCTTGGCGCCGCCGTAGGGGATGTTGACGACCGCGCACTTCCAGGTCATCAGCATGGCGAGCGCCGTGATCTCGTTCAGGTCGACCTGGGGGTGGTAGCGGATGCCCCCCTTGCAGGGGCCGCGCTCCATGCTGTGCTGGACCCGGTAGCCGGTGAAGACCTGCACGCGCCCGCTGTCCATGCGGATCGGCACGGAGACGATGAGGATGCGCTGCGGCTGCTTCAGTTTCTCGTGGATGTCGGGGCTGATGCCGAGCTTCTGGACCGCGACGTCGAGCTGCTTCAGCACCATGTCGAGCGGGCCCTGCCCGTCGACGCTTTTAAGGATCTTCTTCATGTCGCTGCTCCTTTGGTGACGAATCACGCATTGAGTTTTTCGACCACGAGCGCCGCGATCTCGGTCCCCACGCGGAACTGCCCCTCCGCGGTGGATGCGCCGATGTGCGGGGTGACGACCACGTTCTCGAGCGCGAGCAGCGGGTTGTCCGGCGCGGGCGGCTCGGTCTCGAAGACGTCCAGCGCCGCGCCTCGGACCCTCCCGCTCTTCAGGGCGTCGAGGAGGGCCTTCTCGTCGACCACGCCGCCGCGGGCGCAGTTGATGATGATGACGCCCTTCTTCATCATCTCGAACTGCTTCGCCCCGAGCATGTGCGCGGTGTCCTTCGTCTTCGGGATGTGCAGGGTGATGACGTCGGACTCCCTCAGCAGGCAGTCGAGGTCGCAGGCGTCCATGAGCGGGGCCTGGAGGACGGGCGCGCAGCAGCTGATCGGGTCGTAGGTCGTGACCTTCATCCCGAGGCCCAGCGCGCGCACGGCGACCTCCTGGCCGATGCGGCCGATGCCGATGACCCCGAGCTTCTTCCCGTACAGCTCGGACCCCATGAACTTCTTTTTCTCCCACTTCCCCGCCTTGATCGAGGCGTCGGCCGCAGGGATGGCCCGGGCGACGGCGAACATCATGCCTATCGCGAGCTCGGCGACGGACATGGAGGAGGCGCGGGGGGTGTTGACCACGGGGATGCCGCGCTCCCTCGCGCACGCGGTATCGATGTTGTCGAGGCCGACGCCGCCGCGCGCGATCACCTCGAGCTTCGCGCCCGCCTCGATCACCCTGCGGGTGATCTTCGTCGCGCTTCGGACGATGACGCCGTGGTAGTCGCCGATGCACTGTACGAGATCGTCCTCCTTCAGGCCGGACCTCTCGTCCACCGCGAGGCCCGCGCCCTTGAGGACCGCCACCGCCTCCTTCGCCAGGGGATCACAGATAATGACTTTTTTCATGACGCCTCCTCTCTTTGTGTGTGGCTGCCGCCTTGTCACGGCAGGTTCAGCGCGTTCAGCACCAGGCCGGTGTAGAGCTTAGGGTAGAAGTCCGTGGACTTCTGGGGCATCCGCTCGCCGTTCCCCGCGACCCTCGCCACCTCGGACGCCTTGGTGGGGTTGAGGAATATCGCCATCTGGCGGTCGCCCGCGTCTACGGCGGCCACGGCGGCATCGGCGTAGCGCTCGTAGGCGACGTGGGCCTCCTCCTCGAGCTTCTTCCTGTCGATGCCGAGGAGCGCTTCCATTATGGCATGGATGATGCTCACGTCGAGCTTCTTCCAGTCGGGGGACGCGTCGGCGCGCATGAGGGAAGCGGCCGCGGCCTCGTCCCTCAGGGTGAGCAGCGTGAACGCCTTGCCGAGGTAGAGGCCGAAGCGGTGGTCTCCCGGCCGGCCGGTCTTCATCCGGTCGAGCATCTCCTCGAGCCCGCGGCAGCGTTCACGCGCGAAGAAGCGCCCGAGCTTCTCCGGAAATGTCGCGACCTGCGCGGGGGCGAGATGGTGGAGCAGGCGGTGCGTCGGGAGGATGGTAAGGCCGAGGTCCTCCATGGAGATGAACGCCATGATATGGTTGTCGAAACACTCGTTGCCGGGGAGGCACTTCACGCCCTTGCCCCGCATCTCCCGCCGGTAGTTCAGCGCCGTCTCGTAGCGGTGGTGCCCGTCGGCGATGAAGAGCGCCTTCTCCTTCATGAGCGCCTGCACGGCCCGGTGGACCCCGGGGTCGGTCACGACCCACACGCGGTGGACCACCCCGTCGTCGTCGCGCGCCTCGATCTCGGGCGGCCGCCGGGTCGCCTGCGAGAGGGCGCGCGTGACCGCCTGTTCCGGGTCGGAGTAGAGCATGAAGATGAGGCCCGACTGCGCGGCGGTCGCCTGCATGAGGTTCAACCGGTCGGCCTTGGGGCCGGCGAGGGTCCGCTCGTGCGGCATCACCCCGCCCTTCCCGAACTCCTCGAGACGGCCGAGGGCGATGAAGCCGCGCCGCGTCTTGACGGGCCCGCCCGCGAACGAGTACTCCTGCTCGTAGACATAGAGGGCCTCGATCGCCTCGCGCACGAGGATCCCCTCCGCGATGCACGCGTCGAGAAATGCCCGCGCCCGCGTGTACTGATTGTCTTTGGGAGAATCCTGCGCGGTGGTCTTCCCCTTGGAGAAGCGGACGATATTGTAAGGGTGCCGCCGGTAGTATTTTTCCTGGAGCTCTGGGGTGATCTTGTCGTACGGCTCGGCGAACACCAGGCCGACGTCCTTTACCTTTTCCTGGTTGTAGCGGTATCCCCTGAATGGGTAGATGGCTGCCATGGTCCTCTCCCCTCCGCCTCGTGGTGAATGCACTATGATAGGGACCGCGGGCGCCCGCGTCAACGCGTTTTCCTCACGGGAGGGGCGCCAACTCGGACTGCGCCAACTCGGGCTGGACGGGACCCGTCGGTTTTACTATCATGTCTCCCTTGCGGACAGATGACGCGGCAGCGTCACCACGGGAGGTGCAACAATGGGAAAGCGGGTATTTAATTTTTACGCGGGGCCGGCCACGCTCCCCCTGAAGGCGCTCAAAGAGGCAAAAAAGGAGCTTCTCGATTTTCACGGGATCGGAATGTCTGTCTGCGAGATCAGCCACCGGTCGAAGGAGTTCCAGGCGGTGATCGACGAGGCGACGGCCCTTGTGAAGGAGCTCTACGCCCTCCCCGCAGGGTTCCATGTCCTCTGGCTCCATGGCGGCGCGTCGACGCAGTTCTTCCATGTGCCGTGGAACCTCTCCATCGAGGGCAAGCCCCCTGCCTACATCGACACCGGCTCGTGGGCAAAGGCCGCCATCAAGGAGGCGAAGTTCTTCGGCGAGGTGGCGATACCCGCCTCCTCCGAGGACGCGAACTACTCCTACATCCCCAGGGATTTCCGGATCGATCCCAACGCGTCGTACCTTCACATCACCTCGAACGAGACGATCGGGGGGATCGAGTGGCTGAAGTTCCCGGAGACGGGCCAGGTGCCGCTCGTCGTCGACGCGTCCTCTGATTTCCTCAGCCACGCGATCGACTGGTCGAAGGTGGCGCTCCTCTATGCGGGCGCGCAGAAGAACCTTGGGCCGGCCGGCGTGACGGTGGTGATCATCAGGGAGGATATGGTGGCGCGGGCCCGCGTGAAGAAGCTCCCCACGATGGTCTCCTACGCGACCCACGTGGACAAGGGGTCGATGCACAACACGCCCCCCTGCTTCGCCATCTATCTCTCGCTGCTGGCCCTGAGGGACCTCAAGGCGAACGGAGGCCTTCCCTACATCGAGAAGCTCAACAAGAGGAAGGCGAGGGCCCTGTACGCCTGCATCGACGGGTCGAACGGCTTCTACCGCCCCCTCGCGCGACACGACTCGCGCTCGCGCATGAACGTGACGTTCCGCCTGCCGAGCGAACAGCTCGACGAAAAGTGCATCGCGGAGGCGAAGGCGCGGAAGCTGATCGGGCTCAAGGGGTACCGGACCATGGGGGGGATGCGCGCCTCGATCTACAACGCCATGCCGCTCAGGGGGGTCAAGGCCCTGACGGAGTTTCTCGGGGAGTTCCGCGCGGCAAATTCCTGAAGGTCAAGGAGCCTGCGCTGACCGCTCGAACGGGCAGGGCTGGCTCATCTACGGGAAGGCGGAGCTCGCCCGCCTCGGGGTGGTGCACGCGTACATGTTCAAGGCGGCCGGAGAACGCGCCGAGGTTCAGTATCCCCGCGGTCCCCTACCTGTGCGTGCCGGCGGCCGCCTGCATCGGCGGACGGAAGCGGTGCGGGAAGTAAAGGAATCGTCGCCATGCCGGATATAGAGAAGATGATCAAGGTCGCGCGGGGAAAGATCAGGGCGGACGTAGTGCTTAAAAATGCCCGGGTCGTCAACGTCTATTCCGGGGAATGCTACAGGACGGATGTCGCCATCCTGGGGGAAAGGATCGTCGGGCTCGGGAGCTATCGCGGGATCAGGGAATACAATCTCGCGGGGAAGATCGTCGCGCCCGGATTCATGGACTCGCACCTCCATCTCGAGAGCACCATGGTGACGGTGCCGGAGTTCGCCCGCGTCGTCGTGCCGCTCGGCACCACGACGGTGGTGGCGGACCCGCACGAGATCGCCAATGTCATGGGGCTCGACGGAATCAGCTACATGCTCAGGTCCAGCAAGTACAATCCGCTCAACGTCTTCGTGATGGTCCCCTCCTGCGTGCCGTCATCGCCGCTCGAGACGCCGGGGGCTGAACTCAGGGCCACCGACATCTTTTTCTTCCTCAACCAGGAATGGGTGCTCGGCCTCGCGGAGATGATGAATTACCCCGGGCTCCTCGCCTGCGACCCGGCGATCCTGGACAAGATCAAGATCGCGGGGCGCCGGGTGATCGACGGCCATGCCCCAGGCCTCACCGGCAAGGACCTCTGCGCCTATGCGGCCGCGCGGATCTCCTCGGACCACGAGTGCATGACGAAGGACGAGGCGCTGGAGAAGCTCCGTCTGGGCATCACCATCATGATCAGGGAGGGGGGGTGCGCGCGCAACATGGAGGCGCTCCTGCCCATGGTCACCCCGGAGACCGCCCCGCATTGCACCTTCTGCACCGACGACCGGCATCCCCAGGTCCTGGCGGAAGACGGGCACATGAACGCCGTCATCAGGAAGGCGATGCGTCTCGGGCTGCCCCCCGTGACGGCGATCAGGATGTGCACGCTCAACACCGCGCGCCACTACGGGCTCGAGGATCTCGGCGCGGTCGCCCCGGGGAAGATCGCCGACATCGCGGTGATCGACAACTTCAGGGATTTCAACATCGAGATGGTCTTCAAGAACGGGCGGCTCGTGGCCCGGGACGGCGCGCTGCTCCCCGCGGCCTCGGGGGCGCTGCGGCCCGCAGAGCCGCTCCGCGGATCCATCAACATCCAGTGGCTGAAGCGCGAGTATCTGGAGATCCCCGCCTCCCGCGGGCGCTGCCGCGTGATCGGGCTCGTGCCGGGGCAGCTTATCACGCGGGTTGAGCTCCTCAAGCCCCTCGTCGTCGCCGGCAGGGTGGTCGCGGACACGCGGCGCGATATCCTCAAGATGGTCGTGGTCGAGCGCCATCACGCGTCCCCGAACATCGGCAGGGGGCTCGTGCGCGGCTTCGGGTTGAAGCGGGGCGCGATCGCCTCGTCCGTGGCGCACGACTCGCACAACATCATCGCGGTCGGGACGAACGACGCCGACATCATGGAGGCGGTGATAAAGATCAGGAAGCTCCAGGGGGGCCTCACCGCGGTGGTCGACGGGAAGCTCGTGGCGAGCGTCGCGCTCCCCATCGCCGGGCTGATGTCGGAGAAGTCCGTCGGGGAGGTCAAGGACGAGCTCAACGCCCTGATTGCCGTCACCAGGGACATGGGCTGCACGCTCGAGGACCCGTTCATGACGCTCTCGTTCCTCTCGCTCTCGGTCATCCCCGAGCTCAAGCTCACCGACAAGGGGCTCGTGAAGGTCTCGGCCCAGAAGATCATCCCCCTCTTCGTCCAGGGAAAGCCGTGACGGAAGGATTGTGACGGCATGAAGAACGACGGCGCCTCCATCGTCGCGGCCGCGCGGGCCCTCGAGGGAGAGATCGCGCTCACGCTTTCATCGCTTGTCCGCATCCGCACCCCGAGCTGCGGGGAGGGAGAGGGGATCGGGTACGTCGCCGCGCGGATGCGCGAGATCGGCTTCGACGAGGTGCGTGTGGACGCGATGGGAAACCTCATCGGACGCATCGGCGAAGGGCCGGTGTCGATCGCCTTCGATGCGCACATCGACGTCGTGGACGTCACCGACGCCCCCGCCTGGCTGCATCCGCCCTTCGCCGGAGAGGTTGCGGAGGGGGAGGTGTTCGGGAGGGGGGCGTGCGATCAAAAGGGGGCGATCGCGGGCCTGCTCGCGGCGGCGCGGATCATGAAGTCCCTCGACTGCCTCGGCGGCTGCGCGGTCCACGTCGTGATCACCGTCCAGGAGGAGGACTGCGAGGGCCTCTGCTGGTTCCATCTCATCGAGGAGGAGGGGTTGAAGCCCGACGCGGTGGTGCTCACCGAGCCGAGCGGGCTCCTCATCGCGCGCGGACAGAAGGGAAAGGTGCAGATGGTGGTCGAGACGAAGGGGAGGGCGAGCCACGGCAGCGCCCCCGAGCTCGGCATGAACGCCATCTACGCGATGGCCCCGATCGTCTCGGGCGTCGAGCGGCTGAACGCCTCGCTCCGGCCGTCGCCCCCGCTCAGCAAGGGAAGCGTGACGGTGAGCCGCATCGAGTCCAGGGCCCCATCGCTCTGCTCGGTGGCGGAGGAGTGCCGCATCCACCTCGACCGGAGGCTCACCCGCGGGGAGACGGGGGAGACGGCGCTCGAGGAGATCCGGGCGATTGCCGCGCCGCGCGGCGGGCGCGTCTACGTTCCCCGCTACGAGCGGGCGAGCTGGCGCGGCCTCGTGCGCGGCAGGGAGCTCTGCTATCCCTCGTGGCTCATGCCGGAGGATTCCCCGCTCGTCGAAGCGGCCCGCGCCGCGCACCGTGACCTTTTTGGCCGGGCGGGGGAGACGCTGATCTGGGACTTCAGCACGAACGGGACCGCGACCGCGGGCATCCACGCCATCCCGACCATCGGCGTCGGACCGGGAGACCCCAGGGGGGCCCATATCCGCGACGAACACATTTCCCTCGACCAGTGTGTGGCCGCCGCCGCCCTCTATGCGGCGCTGCCCGCGCATTTCGCAGAAGGCGCGAGACGATGAACGGACCACGCCCCCGGCAGGGATCTACGCCGCGGCAGGCGGCGCCCCCGCCCCCCCCCGAGCCCGCGCAGGGCTACGGGATGGCGATGAAGGTCGGCCTGCTCCTCGGCCTCCTGATCATGGGGAAGGTCGCCTCGATGGCGCAGCGGGGGGCGGTGGGGTCCGCCGAGTTCCGGCTCGTGGGGATCATCGTCGGCGAGATACTCCTCCTGATCGTCGCCCTCATGAGCGTCGACTTCGTCTTCTATGTGCTGGTCTTCTACGTGCCGTTCAGCGACATGCTCCCGGGGGACTACGGCACCGCGGTGAACATCACCAACGTGCTGCTCGTGATCATCATATTCGGCCTCTTCTTCAGGAGCATCCGCGAGGGGGGGCACTTCCTCGTCGGGACCGAGCTGGACCGGTTGATCGGGATGTACCTGCTGCTGGTCTTCGTGTCGTTTTTCCGGGCGTCGCTGACGGAGACGATGGACTGGTTTATATTGGTAACCCTGGTGAAACGGTTTCTCACTCCGGTGTTCCTGTACTACCTCGCGAGCTGGATCGTGCGCGACCGGCAGCAGATCCAGGACTGCATGTACATCGTGATGCTGACGACGCTGATGGTGGCGTTCCTGGCGACGAAGGATACGGTGACGCCGACGCATTTCGCCTGGGAGCGCCGGGGGGACGCGGGGCTGTCGCAGGCGAATCTGCTGGGGGCGTTTTTTGTGTACTACATGTTCTACTATTTTGCCTTCTTCAGCCTGCACGCGGACAGTTTCAAGTACTGGCTGCTGCTGTGCTGCATGTACCCGTCGGCGCGGGGGCTCATGCTGACGTATTCGCGCGGAGGGTACTTCGCGTTCGTGGCGGGGATGCTGTACGTCTGCTATCTGTATAAGAAGTGGCTGTTCGTGGTGATGGGGGTACTCATGCTCGCGCTCTGGCAGAAGCCGAATCTGGTGCTGCCGGGATCAGTGGTGGAGCGGATCCAGGGGACGACGGTCGCGTACGTGGGCTATTACGGGGAGAAGGAGGTAAAGTTCGAATCGTCGTCCGCGGGGCGGATCAGCATCTGGAAGGGCGGGCTCAAGATGGTGATGGTGAACCCGCTGCTCGGGGTGGGGTACGGGAAGTTCCCGACGGAGGTCGGCCGATACGAATGGTACGCCGCGGGCAGGGACGCGCACAACTCGTACCTCCTGATCGCGGCTGAGATGGGCATCCCGACGCTGGTGGTGTACATGATAATCGTCTTCAGGCTGCTCAAGTACTCCCAGGAGGTCTACTGGCAGAGCCAGGACGCGCTGTACCGGGGCGTCGGGATGGGGTTCTCGGCGGGGGTGGTGACGTTCCTGGTGGCGAACATGTTCGGGTGCCGGTTCAACACGACGGAGACGATCGGCGTCTGGTGGATCCTCGCGGCGATCGTCATCCTCATCAGAAAACAGCCGAGGGCGGCCCCGGCCCTTGGCCCCAGGGCGCCGGCTCCGGCGGCGCAGGCGCCATGAATATCCCCTGCCCGATCTGCCGCGAACCCCGCACCCGTCCCCTCGTACGCGAGGCGGCGCGCGCGCTCCGCGGGTGTCCCTCGTGCGGCGCCGCGTACGTCTGGCCGCAGCCCACCCGCGCCGCCCAGCAGGAGGCCTCCGACAGGGCCGCGGCGCAGCGGCTGCCCCGCGAGCGGTCGGAAGGGGTGATCCGCCGGATACGCGGCCGCGACGCGGAGATACTCGATTTTATGGATCGGCAGGGATGCGCGGGAACGCTCTTGGACATCGGCTGCGGCCGCGGCATCCTGATGGAGGGCGCGCGCGCGCGCGGATGGAAGGTGACCGGGGTGGAACCCGCACGGAGTGTCGCGGAGGAGGGGGTCCGTGAGCGGGGGCTCGATATCAGGGTCGGCACCCTTGAGGAAGCGGGCCTCCCGGCCGCCTCCTTCGATGCGGTGATATTCTCCCACTCCCTCGAGCATCTCCCCGACCCCGCGGGGACGATGCGGGAGGCTGCGGGGCTCATGAAACCCGGGGGGTGGATGTATATAGAAACGCCCAACTTTGGTTCCCTCTCGCGCCGGATCCTGGGGAGGAGATGGTGGAACGTTGACCTCGACAACCACCTTTTTCTCTTTTCTCCGCGCGCGATCGAATTTCTCGGGCACGCCGCGGGTCTTGCCGTGCGCGACTCCGGGGGGACGCACTTCGACGCCCCTGCGGTGCTGATCAGGCTCGCCTATTTCCGCGTCCCCGCCATGAACGACCTCGCCTGCATCAACGAATGCCGGGAGCGGGCGCTCTCGGTCCGCGGCGCATGGAGAGCCTTCCGGATCCTCCAATCTTCAGCCGTGGCGCTGCTCGGGCGGAGCTTTCTGAACGACTACCTCCTCTGCTGGCTGCAGAAGCCCGCGAATCCGCGATGAGGGGAGCGGCGAAAGCATGGAACGCGCGAAGGGATATACGCCGGTGGATCCGTACATCTTTGTCATCCTCCTCAACTGGAACGGGCGCGAGGACACGCTCAACTGCCTCAGCTCGCTTCGCGCCCTAGACTACAAGCGCCGCCGGGTGATCGTCGTGGACAACGCCTCGACCGACGGGTCCGCGGAACTGATCGCGGAGCGGTTCCCGGAGGCGACGCTCATCCGCAACCCGGTCAATGCGGGGTTCGACGGGGGCAACAACATCGGCATGCGCGCGGCCCTCCGGGACGGGGCCGACGCCGTGCTGCTCCTCAACAACGACACGATCGTTTGCGCCGGGCTGCTGCGGCATTTCGCGGATGCGGCGACCTCGCTTCCCCGGGCCGGCATCCTGGGGCCCAAGATCTACTACCACGAGCGCCCCGACGTCTTCTGGTGGGCAGGATGCCGGAGATCCTACTCGACGACCGGCTGGCTGCTGAACTACACGCAGGACGGAAAGGGGGAAAAAGACCGCGGCCAGTTCGAGGAGATACGGCGGATCGACGCGGTCATCGGCTGCGCGATGTACATCAAGAGCGAGGTCCTGAAAACCATCGGTCTGCTCGACGAGCGCTTCTTCATCTACCACGAGGAATACGACTTCTGCAGGCGCGCCGAGGAGTCGGGCTGGCACAGCTACTTTGTCCCGGGAGCGAAGCTGTGGCACAAGGTATCGATGTCCATGGGCGGACAGTACTCGCCCTCGCTCTATTTCCTCTGGACGCGCAACTGGCTGCTCCTCTCGCGGAAGCACACCCCCGCGCGCCTCTGGCCGCTTCTCTACTACGCGTACCTCAAGGAGAGCCTCTGGGTCTACCAGGGCCTCATGGAGAAGGGCATGGTGGACGCCGCGGAGGCGTCGCTCGCGGGGGCACGCGACGCGCTGCGCAACCGGTTCGGCCCGATCAAGACACTCCAACTCCCGCGGTGGCTGAGCCGTGCGGCGGCGTGGCACTATCGCCGCGGCGGCGGGGGACAAGGGGAAGGCGGGTGAGACGCATGCGCGTGGGGTACGACGCCGGGATACTCGCCGCGACGCAGCTCACGGGAATCGGCCGCTATACCTGGCATCTGCTCGAGGCGATCGGGGCGCGGGGCACCCCCCATGGGTTCAGCCTCTTTTACCCGCGGGGCGGCGACGGGGCCCTGCCGCCCGCCGGATTTGCGGCGAGGGTGGGGCTTGTGCGGGGTGACATGCGCGAGGACAGGTTTTATCGCCTCTGGCTCGACTGCTGGCTCCCCTTCGAGATCGCGCGGCGGAGGATCGACCTGTTCCACGGACCGAGCTATCTCCTTCCGCGGACGCGGCGCGCGAGGACTGTGGTGACCATACACGATCTCGCGCACGAGAAGCGCCCGGAGTGGGCGCCCGCCTGCTCCCCCGAATTTGCGCGGAGGGCGCGAGAGAGCGCGCGGAGGGCGGACGCGGTTATCGCGGTGTCCCGCGCGACACGGCGGGACGTCGTCGAGATCTACGGGGTGCCGGAGGAAAGGGTCGAGGTGATCTACGAAGGGGTAGACCCCTCGTTTCGCCCCATTGAAGACCGCGCCGCGATCGAGGATTTCCGGATTCGGCGGGGTCTTCCCGAACGGTTCATTCTCTCGGTCCTCTCCCTGTCCCCGCGCAAGAATCTCCCGGGGCTGATGCGGGCCTTCGGACGCTTCATGAAGTCCTCCGGGCTTCCCCACCACCTCGTGGTCGCGGGGAAGTCCTACGGCGCGAACGGCCCCCGGCACGAGGCCGAGACGCTCGGCATCGCGGACCGATTCCGGTTCATCGAGTACGTGCCCGGAGAGGAACTTCCGCTTCTCTACAACGCCGCGGAGCTGTTCGTGTTCCCCTCGTTCTATGAAGGGTTCGGGCTCCCGCCGGTCGAGGCGCTCGCCTGCGGATGCCCCGTCGTCTCCTCGCGCGCGGGGTCGCTCCCCGAGGTCCTCGGCGACGCGGCGCGCTACTTCGACCCGGGCAATGCGGAGGAGATGGCGGATGCGCTCGCCTGCGCCGCCCGGGAGGGGCGGACACGCGACGCGCGCGACAGGGGGCTCGCCCGTGCGCTCGGATTCTCGTGGGACAAAGCGGCGCAAGAAACCGTGAGGCTCTATGAACGGATTCTCTGATCGCGCGCGCGGGGACCCGCTTTGCGCGTACCGGATGGCCCGGGACGCGTTCAATCCTAAATCGTTTTTTGATATCGGGTGCGTGAATTCAGGCTCACAGAGGAGGAACTGATGAAGGGTGCGGTACTGGTAACCGGGGGCGCCGGTTTCATCGGCTCGAATCTCGCGGCGGACTTTGCGGGCGGAGGCCGGCGGGTGATCGTCTACGACAACCTTTCCCGGCGGGGGACCGAGCGGAACCTGGAGTGGCTCCGCGAGACCTGCGGGGAGAGGCTCGAGTTCGTCCGGGGGGACGTGCGCGACGCGGACGCGCTTCGCGCGGTCGCGGGGAGGGCCTCGCTTATCTGCCACCTCGCCGCGCAGGTGGCGGTGACGACCTCGGTGACGGATCCCCGCCCGGACTTCGAGTCGAACGCGCTCGGGACGTTCAACGTGCTCGAGGCGGCGCGCCTGAGCGGGAAGAACCCGTCCCTGATCTTCACCTCCACGAACAAGGTGTACGGGGGCATGGAGGAACTCGAGGTGGTCGAGGAGGAGACGCGGTGCCGGTTCGCAGGCGGCCTCAGGGGCGTCTCCGAGGACCGGCCGCTCGACTTCCACTCGCCGTACGGCTGCTCGAAGGGGGCCGCCGACCAGTACGTGCGGGACTACGCCCGCATCTATGGCATGCCGACGGTCGTTTTCAGGATGTCCTGCATCTACGGCCCGCGGCAGTTCGGGAACGAGGATCAGGGATGGGTTGCCCACTTCCTCATTTCCGGCGCGAAGGGGCGGCCGCTCGTCGTCTACGGGAACGGGAAGCAGGTGCGTGACATCCTCTATGTGGGCGACCTTGTCCGGGCATTCCACGCGGCGGCCGAGAGGATCGACTCCGTCCGCGGCCGCGTCTACAACATCGGCGGCGGGGAGCGGAACACGCTTTCGCTCATCGAGCTCCTTGAGATGATGAAATCGGAGTTCGGTTACCGGGTCGAACCCTCCTACGCGAAATGGCGTCCGGGAGACCAGCCGATCTATGTGAGCGATATCCGCAGGGCCAAAGAGGAGCTCGGATGGGAGCCGATGGTGGGCCGGGACGAGGGGATACGGAGGCTCCATGACTGGATCCGGGCGAACGAGAAGATGCTGTGAGACGCCGGCGGGCCCCCCTGTGATGCGGCTTCGGCGGACAGGGAGGGACGGATGAGGCGTAACGCGGCGGGCTGCGTGCTCATGTGCGCGGCGCTTATCTGTGTGTATGGACTGACCCGGTCCCATTCATGGACATGGGACTCGATGTGCTACTCCTGGAGCGTCGAGCGGGGGGCGCTGAGCGGCATGCACCAGCTTCACCTTCTCCACGAAGCCCTGTTCCAGGGGGTATACCGGACCGTTCTGCGCTTCGGCCTCCGCTGCCGGGCGCTTGACGTCGGCCAGTGGATGGGGATTGTTGCCGCCGCCCTGGGGGCGGGTGTGTACTTCCGCCTGCTGACGAGGGTGCTGCGCGACCGCTTCTGGGCGCTCGTCTTCGCCCTCGCGCTCGCCTTCTCGTATGCCTACTGGTACTGGGCCAGCCAGGCGGAGGTGTACACGCTCTCCTGTCTCGTCCTCCTGTTCGTCTTCGGCGCGCTGCTCGACTTCGGCGAGAGGCCGACTTCGGCACGCGCGGCAACCGCTGGGGCGTGGTGCGCCCTGTCGATCCTTTTGCAGGAGGCGAACGCCTTGATGGCGGTCGTGGGGCTCTACGCCGTCTGTTCCGGCGCGAAACGGCGGGGAGCGCGCGCGGGAGGGGCCGTGGTGTGCTTCCTCGTCTGCGCGTGTGTGCCCGCCGCGGCGGTGTACGCCGCGTGGGCGCGCTTCGTGGCGGGGGAAACCACCCTCGCCCACGCGGCTCGTTGGTCACTGGGGGGCGCAGCTACGGGACACGGCGGGGGGGGGCAGTGGAGTCTCGCGAAGCTGCCGCTCGTCGCGGTATCATTCGGCAAGGCCATCGTGAACGGGGGGCAGCTCAACCAGGCGAAGGTGGCCCCGCTCGCCGCATTCCTCGGCGTCGCCGTCATCCTGTGCGTTGTCGCCGCATGGCCGCGCGCCCGCGCGAGGGCGCCGCTGGCGGCGGGGATCTGCGCGATCTGGGCCGCGATCTACGGCGCCCTCGCCGCCTTGTGGTACCCCGACCTCCTCAAGTTCTGGATCGCCGTGCTGGCGCCGGTATACGTGATCCTTGCGCTCGGCGCCGCATCGATTGACGCGCGGATCCGGGGAGCGCGGCCTCGATTCCTCGTCCGCGCCTCGGGGGTGCTCGCGGTCGCCGGGCTCTCTGCGGTAAACCTCAAAGTCGACATCCTCCCCGCCCGCGATCCGTCGCAAAACGCCGCGTTCACCGCAGCCGCGGAGATCGCCCGGCAAACGAGCGGGGACGATCTCATCGTGGTCCCCTCGGGGATGGTGATGTGGAGCCTGCGGTACTTCGACGGGAGGCCGGAGAGCTTCTGGGTATACGACCCTTTCGAGAGGCTGCAGGGCGCGCGGTTCAGGGCCGCCGCCCGCGACTTCGGCGGGAGAATCGACGCCGCGCTCGGGGGCGGCAGGGCGGTCTACCTTTGTCCTGAGGTGTGGGAGCCGGATCCCGGAACGCTCGCCTCCAAGGGTATCAGGCAGGACGAGTTTGCCGGGTTCTGGGCCCCATACCGGAAGGGGGCCGCGCGGGCGGTGTCCTACCGGTGGGAAAAGGGCGGCACAATGAGGGAGATGTCCCTCTACCGGCTGGCGCGTGAATAAACGGGACGGATGAAGATACTCTGGATGACGGATGATTTTCTTCCTCACTACGGCGGCTCCCGCCTGCTCTATTTTCAGACGATGAAGCACTTTCCCCCGGGCGAGGTGACGGTGCTCACGAAGCGGCGCCCGGGATGGCGTGAATTCGACGCGCGCGAGGGACTGCGCATCGAGCGCGGGTTTTTTGCGAACCTGCCGGGCCCCCCCCCGTTCTCCATGCTCCCCGTGTACGCCGAGATGTGCGCCCGGGGGATGCGGGCGATGGCCCGGGGCAGGGCGGACGTCATCGTCTGCGGCGAACTGTTCCCCACCGCGTGCGTCGGCCGGGTGCTGGGGGCGCTATGGCGGGCGCCGTATGTCGTGTACGTGCACGGGGAAGAACTCAGCATCCTGAAGCGCCTCGGCGCGGGCCGAAGGGTCATGCAGTCGATGCTCAGGAACGCGGGCGCGATTGTCGCCACGGCGAGCCCGTCCCGGGATGAGTCCCTCCGTCAGGGAGTAAGCCCCGGCCGCCTCCACCTCCTCCGCCCCGCTGTGGACGACTATTTTTTTTCGCGCGAGCCCTCGCCCCTTGCCGCGCGCGCGCATTACGGTATCGGGGACAGGCCGCTCCTCCTGACGGTGGGGCGCCTGGTCGAGCGGAAGGGGCACGAGGACGTGCTGCGGGAACTCCCCGCCCTTGCCCGTGAGTTCCCGGGCCTCACCTACCTGATCGTGGGGGAGGGGCCCGCGGAGGAGGCGCTGCGCCGGGCAGCGCGGGAGGCGGGTGTCGAGGGCTCGGTGATATTCGCGGGGCGGGTCGGGAGGGACGAACTCGTGGACTGCTATGCCGCGTGCGACGTCTTTGTTATGCCGAACCGCGAGATGCCGGACGGCGACACCGAGGGGGCATGCATCGTGCTGCTCGAGGCGGCGGCGGCTGAAGAATCGGGGCGGGAGCACGGCCTGCTCGCCTTCTCGCTCGGCTCTGACGGTCGCGGCGCGGGGCTGCTCGCCTGCCCGATGAGCGGCTCGCGGCAGCCGGTGACGGCGGAGGGCCTG
>JBAXOY010000018.1:0-36596 GCA_037133055.1 Chlamydiota bacterium | reverse complement strand
CGCCTACGGAAACACCGACCCGGACTCCGACTGAAACGCCGACTCAGACACCGACGGAAACGCCGGTCCCGCCGACAAGCACGCCGACGGATACACCTGTCCCGCCGACAAGCACGCCGACGGATACCCCAGTCCCGCCCACGGCAACACCGACGGATACTCCGGTCCCGCCGACGGCAACGCCGACGGATACGCCGGTCCCGCCGACGGCAACGCCGACGGATACACCTGTGCCGCCGACGAGTACGCCGACGGATACGCCCGTCCCGCCCACGGCAACGCCGACGGATACGCCAGTCCCGCCGACGAGCACGCCGACGAATACTCCTGTGCCGCCCACGGCAACACCGACGGATACACCAGTGCCGCCCACGGCAACGCCGACGGATACGCCGGTGCCGCCCACAGCAACGCCGACGGATACGCCGGTGCCGCCGACGAGCACGCCGACGGATACGCCGGTACCGCCGACGGCAACGCCAACGGATACGCCGATCCCGCCGACAAGCACGCCGACGGATACACCAGTGCCGCCCACGGCAACACCGACGGATACGCCGGTCCCGTTGACAAGTACGCCGACGAATACGCCTGTGCCACCCACGGCGACCCCGACCGCAACACCGGTGCTGCCCACGCCGACGCCGACTGCCACGGGCTCGACGCCGCTCTGGACCGACTTCACCTACACGGACTGGAACCCGGGAGTGAGTCCGGCGATCACGGGCACCGATCGGCATTATGAAAGCCGGTCGATATGGGATGGGACGCAGTTCGTCAGTTTTCATGAAGTGGACTATCTCGCGGAGCCGCCGTATAACACATACTGGAGCTCGAACTCCGCCGACGGACAAACATGGGGGGCACCCACGTCGCTCGCGGGCCTTCCCAGGAGTTGGAATGTCGGCCACCACGCGGTCGCCTTCAACAAGAACAATTTTCCCGCCACCGAAACGATGTACGGGGACGCGGATATAAAATTCAAAATATGGTACACCTGGTACGGCAACAACGATTACTTCCGCTACGCCGAGTCCCCCGATGGAATCACGTGGGAGGCGGCTGATGAGTTTCTGTACTGTCCATCGAACGACAAGGTCTCTGACTGGCCGGGCAACACGAAGGTGATGGTCAAGCCGGACGTCCTTTATCGGCCCAAGGGCTCGGCGACGCTTGATACGGCAAACCCGATGAACAACCGGTATATCTGTTACCTCGGCGCCAATAATTCCAGCGCCGACGCGGGGTTTTTCGAGATGTACATCTCGAACAACGGGCTGGACTGGAAACTGTACGCGTGGGACCAGCAGTGCCAGGATCGATGGGACAGCCAGCCCACCCCTGTCCCCACACCCGAGGTAAGCGATATAATCACTTTTACCGGAGGCAGCGTCCCTCCTTCCGGACTGGCTGTGGACGCGCTGGAAGAGGTCTACCAGAACGGCGAGCTCCAGGGATACATGTTCTGGGTAGAGGTGCCCTATGGTCCTATCCTCTCGTATTATTCCACGAACGGCGTTGATTGGATAAACAGTGAAGACCCGATCAACACCATCGGCACGCATAACATCGGAGGAAACTGGAACTACGAACGCAACTACGGTTTCGATTCGGTCCGCCTCGGCGAGAGCTACTTCATCTTGAGGTCGGGCAAGAACGGCGCGGCATACACCCTCGGCGCCGCCGTGAGGAAGGGGAACATGTCGGCGGAGGCCACCCCCCTCACTTGGAGTGGGGGGGCGGTCGGGAACTTGGCGATAAGCTACGCGCTCTTCAACTGGACTGCGGAGGTCGCGCCATCGGGGCTTTTCACCTACAGCACGGACGGGAGCACCTACACTCCCGCCACGATGATGGTTATGGGCGGGGACGGGGACGCCAATCTCGCGGCAAGCATCGGCGGTTCCCGGCACGTCTACGCCTGGGATGTCAACGCGGACCTCCCGGGCGGCGCGGGCGGCTCTTCTTTCCGCGTCAAGCCGGTCCCCGCATCCGGCGAAGGCTCCTACGACACCGTTTTTGTTCCCATCGGCGTCAATTTCCAGCCGGGGGCAAGACCGACGCCGCCGGGGTTCGTGAAGGATTCGGGCCAGGCATACGGCGCGCAGGGATGGCGCACCTACGGATGGTAAAAGTGCCGGATTCGCGCCGGCCGCCGCGGCGGCGCCGGGCATCGTTATATCATGCCACGAACACGCCTACGGGCCGAAGCTCTGGCCAACGCCCTCTTTTGAAAACCTGGAATTCGGCTGGCAGTATTGATCGCCTGCGGGAATCTTCATCCCTGACTGTCAATCCCCGTTGACAGTGTCACCATCAGTTGTCACTACTCTGCCGTGAATAATCCCTGCTGATCGTGCCTGTCTTCGCAATATCCCTGTGTCGAATGGGTTGCGGAGTAAGAAAAATCATGCGCGTATCAGCGCTACGGCACGATCCTTGCTTCTTTCACAAAAGGGGTGTGTCGTGCGAAGACCGGCATTCTGGCTTGCGTGCGCGTTTGCGGGGGGGATTCTTGCGTGCGCTCCGTGCAGGGTGAAGCCCGCGATTCCCGCTGCGTTGCTTGCGCTCGCAGCGGCGGGAGCGGGAGTCCATCTCAGGGGAGAGCGGACAGCATCCGCCGCCACGCTGTCCGCCGCTTTTTTCGCCGGCGTATGCGTGTGCGCGCTGCATGAGCGCTGTCTCGACCGGTCCGATCTCGGGACGCTTTTCGGGGACAGGGCCGTATGTCTCTCGGTGCGGGGAACGGTGCGCCAGGCGCCCGCCTGGGAACGACAGCCTGACGAACGCGGAGAGCCGCGGTGGAAAGGGGTCGGGGCGCTGCGTATCTCCGCCGCCGAGACGGCGCGCGGGTGGATCCCACTGTCCGGCGATGTGTGCGCGGTGTTGGTGGCCGATGCGCCGCTCGCGCTCACGTGCGGGGACGAGGTCGAGATCTACGGCGTCCTTCGCCGAATCAGAGAGGCCACCAACCCGGGGCAGTTCGACGGCAGAGCGTTCTGGCGCAGAAGGGGAATCGAATATTCCCTCGCCGTCAACGGCAGCCGCGGAGTGAGGGGGCTCCGTTCGGGCACACAACGCCGGATCGCCGGCCGGATCGAGGCGCTGAGGCTGGAACTCAGGAGGCGCCTCGAGGCGGGGATGCCGGGCGGCCCTCCCGCACAGGTCATTCTCGCGATGATCCTTGGGATCAGGGAACAGATCGGCGACGAGATCGCCAGGCCGTTTCAGCTCACCAACACGATGCACATCCTGGCGATATCGGGCCTCCATGTCGGGTTCTTCTTCCTGATGGTCCGGGCGGCGCTGAGCCTCCTGCGCGTGCCGCGCCGGCTCGCCGCGATCATTGCGATACCCCTTATCGGCCTGTATGCGGTGGTCACGGGGGCCGCGGTGCCCGTCCTCCGCGCCTCGCTCATGTTCATCGCGCTCCTTGCGGCGCCATTCGCGGGAAGGCAGCGGGACGCGTTGAACGCGCTCGGTCTTGCCGCACTCGCCATCCTCGCGGCGAGCCCGCTTCAGCTATTCGACACTGGGTTCCAGCTCTCGTTTATCGCCGTTCTTTCGATCCTTGTCCTCTCCGGGCCCCTGGCGGCCCTTTTTCACCGTGTCTGGCCGTGCCGGCCGCTGCCGGGCCAGCTGTTGATACGCCGCGGAGAACGGGTGGGGTGGTGGTGGGGTTCGCAGGCGATCGGGCTGGTCTCGGCATCCATCGCCACATGGATCGGCATGGCCCCGTTCATCGCTTCGTCGTTCCATATCGTGACGGCGCTCGGCCTGATCGGCAACATGGTGGTGATCCCCGCGGGGTTCGCGATCGTGTGCCTCGGGTTCAGCGGCATCCTCGTTTCGTGCGTCTCGATGCAGCTCGCGGGGCTCATAAACCGGCTCAACTGCTGCGTGGCGGGCGCCATGCTCGCCGCCATCGATCTGCTCTCTCGTATCCCGTACTCCTGGCATTATGTGAGCGCCCCGGGCCCGCTTACCCTGTGCCTATATTACGGGATCGTGGCTGCGGGCATCCTCGTGCTCAGGGGGACCGCCCGGGGAAGATGGAAAGCGCTCCTCCTATCGGCGATGGCGCTCATGCCCCTTTTGCCCGGGGCATTCATACGCGATCCGCCGGTTCTCAGGATCACATTTCTTGACGTGGGACAGGGGGATTCGGCCTGCGTCGAGTTCCCCGGCGGAGAAATCCTCCTCGTGGACGCGGGGCCCCACGCCGGGGTGGCGGCCGGACGCAGGATCGTCACGCCGTTCCTCAAGTCTTTGGGCTGCTCCAGGGTGGAGACCGCCCTGCTCACCCATGCGCACGATGACCATTACGGCGGGTTCGACGCCGTCTTAGGGGAGTTCCCTGTAGACAGGGCGGTGATCGGGACGGGGATAACTGCCCCGGTACTGCCGCGAGGTCCGCCCGCACTGGGGAGGGGATCGCGAGGCAAAATCTTCAAGGTCTCCGGAGGAGACCTCCTTGCGGAAGGGGACGGAGTGAGGATCACGGTGCTCAATCCCGGCGGTGGTACATGCTCGCGGACGCAGACCGGGCAGAACAACGGATCGGTCGCGCTGATGATGACGTTCGGGCGGACGCGCGTCCTCCTCTGCGGGGACATGGAGCGTGAGGCTGAGGAGACGCTGTGCCGGCGCGGTGTGTCCCTCAAGGCCGACGTGCTCAAGGTGGGGCATCACGGAGGCGCTTCTTCGTGCACGAAGGAATTCCTCCGGAGGGTATCTCCGCGGTGGGCGATCGTCAGCGCCGGAGCGCAGAACCGGTTCGGTCATCCCTCGCCAGAGACCCTTGCGCGGCTTCGGGAGGAGGGCGCCGCAGTGCTGCGCACCGATCTCCACGGGGCGGTGACATTCACCAGCGATGGGGTCGGGTGGAAGGTGACGACGTTCCGGTAGACCGGGGCAGGATCCGTGTGAGCGTAAGGGCGTAGGCGCGTATGAGTGTAGATGGTTGCGCTTTGCGGTTACGCTCACACGCCCTTATGCCTTCTTCCCTTCGTCCATCTTCTTCGTCCGCTCCAGCAACTCCCTCTGGAGGTCGGAGATCTCCGCGCGGGCCTCGGCTTCGGCCTTCTTGTTGATCGTGAATTCCACGTCCAGGACATTCCCCTCTCCCAGCCCGCGAGGAAGAAACTTGACGGGCCACTCGACCATCCCCTCGCCGCCGACCTCGAGCACCGCGAGGTCCTCCTCGATCCGGTCCACGATCGCGCGCACTTTCATATTCCGTGCCCTCCCTGAACAAGTATAGGGTTCCCCGTGCGCCCCGCTCAAGCGAAAACAGTGTCGGCATCCCCCGCGGTCGGGCAGCCTTCAGGCCGCCCGACGAGGATCACCCATAAAACCCGCTTGGCATGAGTCTCCCACGGTAGTATGATGAACGCGTTCGCATCGTGAAATAATCTGCCGGAAAGGGCGTGCCCTTCGCGATGATGACGTCGGCGCGGGAGACCGGGTATTTATGAAGGTGCTGCTCATCAATCCGAGGATCAGCGGCAGGGGACAGGCATCGGTCAAGTACATGAATTCCGTCCCCCTTGCCCTGCCCACCCTTGCGTCCCTGACCCCCCCCGATATCGAAGTCGCCATCATCGACGAGAACACCCAAGACATCGATTACGAGCAATCCGCCGATCTCGTCGGCATCACCGTCATGCTGCATGTGGCGCCGCAAGCAGGCAGGATAGCCGCGGAATTTCGCCGCCGCGGCGTGCCGGTTATCATGGGGGGATTCTACCCCACCCTGTGGCCGGAAAAGGCGCTCCCGCACGCGGATGCGATCGCGATCGGCGAAGGGGAGCCGCTCTGGCGGCGGATACTGGACGATGCCGGGTCCGGAAGGCTCAAGCGACACTACCGGAGTGACGGCTATATCGACTTGAAGAATATCCCCTTCATACCCAAGAAAATTGTTCAGCACCTTGACTTTTACCACACGGAGACAAGCCGCGGGTGCGCGCACCAATGCGACTATTGTTCCGTGACGAAATTCTACCGGGGCACGGTGCGCCAGCGCCCCATCGGGGATGTTGTCGCCCAGGTAGCCGAGTTCGCCGACAAGATGATTTTTTTCGTGGATGACAATATCGCGGGGAACCGGATCTACATCAAAAAACTCCTGCGGGAGATCATCCCGCTCAAGATATCCTGGAGCGGCCAGTTTACCATCAACGGGGCTGCCGACACGGAGTTCCTGGCGCTCGCGCGGCAAAGCGGCTGCAAATTTCTCTTCTGCGGCATTGAGACGCTGAGCGAAGAAGGGCTGAAAGAAGTGAACAAGGGATGGGCCGATCCGAAGAAGTACCGGGAGTGGATCCAGCGCATTCATGACGCCGGGATTGCGGTCTACGGATCGTTCATGTTCGGGTTCGATTCCGACCGCAAGGATGTCTTCAGCAAAACGCTGGAGTTCGCCGAAGAGAGCACAATCGATCTGGCGTTGTTTTCAGCCCTGTCCCCCGGCGAAGGATCGAACATGTATCGCATGCTGAAAAAGGAAAACAGGTTATTCGAGGAAGACCTGTCCAGGTATAACGGCCAGTATGCCACCTTCTATCCCAAACATATGTCCCCCGAAGAGCTGGAGGAAGGCCTGCGATGGATATGGCGGCGGTTCTATTCGAAGGCGAGTATTAAACGACGCATCGGCCATTACCTGACGCGGATATCGCTCATGGACAAGCCGCTCGAGAGCATCAATTATCGGGAATTTACGATGGAAGAACTCATGCTGGCATTGAATGTGGCGTTCAAGGTCGCCGTATCGGACTTTTGATTGCCCTGCGATTTTCGCCGTGTGCGCCGGGCCATCGCCCCGCCGAGCCCCGGCCCCGGCCGCATTGAATATTGACATCGCCGAAAAAATGCCCTAGCATGACTCCCGCTGCTGAGCGCGCCCCTTTGCGCGCGTGGGTACCGGGCATGACTCCGGCAAACGCCGCGGGCGACGCTCCCCGGGCATTGCGGCGGGTCCATGACGGGTGTGGAAGCGCCATGATCCAGAAGAAACGCAGGGTGGTCATCAGCGGGGTTGGGGTGATAAGCCCCCTCGGCCTCAGCCGCGACGAATTCTGGACCAATCTCATGGCGCGGAAATCCGGCGTCGCCGGGATCACCCTATTCGATACCGCCGGATTCCCCACACGGATCGCCGCGGAGGTGAAGGGCTTCGACCCGCTGAAGTACATCGAGAAGAAGAAATCGCTCAAGGTGATGATCCGCGACATGCAGTTCGCCGTCGCCGCGGCGCGGGAAGCTGCGGGCGACGCGGGGCTCGGGAATGCGCGGTTCGACCCCGAGCGTCTCGGTGTGGTGTTCGGGGCCAGCATGATTTCCACCGACCCCTGCGAGCTCGCCCCCGCCATCGCGCAGTCCCGCGGGGAGGACGGCCAGTTCGACCTGACGAAATTCGGCGTCGAGGGGATCCCGAAGCTCTTTCCCCTGTGGCTCCTGAAGCAGCTCCCCAACATGCTGGCCTCCCACGTCGCCATCATGTACAACGCGCAGGGGCCGAGCAACACGATAACCAGCGGATGCTCCTCGAGCGCCCACGCGATCGGAGAGGCGTTCCGCATCATTTCCCGGGGCGGGGCGGACCTCATCATCACCGGGGGGGCCAGCTCCTGCATCACCCCCCTCAAGCTCATACGCTATCACCGGCTCGGGGTGCTCTCGAAGCGAAACGACGCCCCGGAGAAGGCGAGCCGCCCCTTCGACGCGGGGCGGGACGGCTTCGTCATCGGGGAGGGGGCAGGCATGCTCATCCTCGAGGAGCGCGAGCATGCGCGGGCGCGAGGCGCCCGGGTCTACGCCGAGATCACCGGGTACGGGAGCGCGGTGGACATGCAAAGCGGCCCCGGCGGCTCGATCGAGCCCTCCAGCAAGGCGCGCGCCATGCGCGCGGCGATCGCCGACTCCGGAACGCCCGCCGGCGAGATCGACTATATCAGCGCCCACGGGAACTCGATACCCTTCACCGACCGCCTGGAGACGATGGCCATAAAGGAAGTCTGGGGCCCCCGGGCGTACGAGATCCCCGTGAGCTCCATCAAGGGCCAGATAGGCGACCTCGGGCCCGCGTCGGGCGCGATGGGGCTCATCAGCATCGCCCTCGCCCTCGGCCGGGGGAGCATACCCTGCACGTATAATTATGAGACGAAGGACCCGGAGTGCGACCTGGATTACGTTCCCCGCCCGCGTGAGGCGGCGATACGGTGCGCGGTCTGCAACTCGTTCGACTTCATGGGGCAGAATGTGAGCCTGGTGTTGCGCAACGCGGAGTCAGACTGAATGAGCGGCCAACGGCGCGTGGTGATCACGGGAATCGGGCTTGTCACCCCGCTCGGCATAGGGATCGAGCAGAACTGGGACTCCCTCGTCAACGGCCGCTCCGGCATCAGCAGGCTCACGCACTTCAATGCGTCGGGGTTCCCCACGAGGATCGCCGGGCAGGTGAAGGGCTTCAACGCCCGTCGGATGCTCGGCCCCCGCGACGATATCGACTGTCTGGGGGCGCACAGCCGCTTCTCCCTCGCGGCCGCGCGCCTCGCCCACGAAGACTCGGGCCTCGGGGGCTGCGCGCTGAAGCCGGAGCGGGTCGGGGTGTACCTCGGGTGCGGAGAGGGCGACCCGAGCTTCCTCTGGCTCGCCCGCAGGATATCCGAATCGCTCGATGCGGACGGCGGGGTCTTCATCCCGCGCTTCCTGAGCCGCGGAATGGAGATGCTGAACCCGCGGAAAGACATCGAGTACGAGCCGAACAAGCCGGTCTATCATATCTCGAACCTGTTCAACGCGCACGGCCCGAACTCGAACTGCCTCACGGCCTGCGCCGCGAGCGCCCAGGCCCTCGGCGAGGCGGCTTGCACCATCGTGCGGGGCGACGCCGAGGTCATGTTTGCGGGGGGGGCTCACTCGATGATTCACCCGATGGGACTCGCGGGCTTCAGCCTCCTCAACGCGATCTCCACGCGGAACGACGAACCGGAGAAGGCGAGCCGCCCGTTCGACCAGAAGCGCGACGGGTTCGTGCTCTCCGAGGGGGCGGGCGTTCTCATCCTCGAGGAGGAAAGTCACGCCGCGCATCGCGGGGCGCGTATCTACGGAGAGCTTCTCGGCTACGGGTGCTCCTCGGACGCGTACCGCATCACCGATATCCACCCGGACGGCCGTGGCGCCGCCCAGGCGATGCAGAACGCCCTGAACGATGCCCGGATCAGCCCCCCGCAGGTGGGGTACATCAACGCGCACGGGACCTCCACGCAGATCAACGACCGGGTGGAGACGCTCGCGATCAAGAAGGTCTTCGGGGAGCACAGCCGGGCGGTGCTCATCAGTTCGACGAAATCGATAATGGGGCACCTGATCGCCGCAGCCGGGGCCGTGGAGGCCGCGGTCTGCCTTCTCGCCATCGGGCGCGGGATCATCCCCCCCACGATCAACCAGGAGCACCCGGACCCCGACTGCGACCTCGACTACGTCCCCAACAAGGCGCGCGAGGCCAAAGTGGATATCGCCCTCTCGAACTCCTTCGGATTCGGGGGGCAGAATATCTGTCTCATCCTCTCGCGGTACCGGGGGTAGACGCCCATGCGCCACCTGGAGATCGACGGCGTACGGTACGAAACCCTTCCCCTCTTCCAGCGCGCGTTCAACCGGGCGCTCGTGAACCCGCTCGTCAACTACCTCATCCCCGCGAAATTGCTCTCCGGCATTCTGGAAACGAGCAGGAGCCCGCTCCTCAAGGAATCCCTCCTCCGCCCGGGCGGATGGAGGGCGATGAAGATCACCTACGACAACGGGGTGCCGGTCGATTTCATCGACAAGCGCATGCTCAAGGACGCGGTCCTCACCCTGAGCGCGCGGAACCGCAAGGCGATGGCGGTCAGGACGATCGGCGACCTTATCCGGAAACACCGCGTGAACGGCGACGTCCACATCGTCGGCATCGGGACGGGGCCGGGGTTCAACGTCCTCGAGGCGATGGTGGACGCCAGGACCGACCGCGTCTTCGCCTACTGCATCGATGAGGACACGGACGCGTTCGACTTCGGCCGGAAGATGGCGGCGGAGATGGGGCTCGAAAAAAGGGTCCGCTACATCGCCGGCAACGCGATAAACCTGGAGCGCCTGCTCGACGTGGTGCCGCACATCGTCAAGATGGTGGGCATCCTCGAGTATCTCACCGACGACCAGGTGCGCGACCTTCTCCGGGTGAGCCACCGCAGGCTCTCGCCGGGTGGCACCGTGCTGGTGAACAGCATGGTCTCGAGCCACGGCGTGGACCGCTACCTGCGCAGGGTCTTCAACTGGCACCTGAATTACCGCTCGCCGGACAAGATCATGCGCCTCTTCGAGGAGTGCAGCTTCGGGGATTTCAGCCTCAGGTCCGACCCGCTGGGCGTCTACGCGATCATCTCCGCGTCGAAGCGTTAGCGCGGCGGGGTTTTCGGGGATCCCCCGGGCGGACCCGCTCCTCACTGGAACCGGATAATGTATAGCACCGTGCTCACCCCCCTCGTGTACGGGTGGGCGAGACTGCATGGCGTGAGAGCCCGCCGGGCCTTTCTCCGGAACGCGGAGAGGTGCGCCGATACCCAGCGGCGCGTGCTGCTCCGGAAGCTCGGGCGGGCCGCCGGCACCGAGTACGGCCGGCGCCACGGGTTCGCCGGCATCAATTCCACGGACGACTACCGGAGGGCGGTTCCGGTCGTCGACTACCAGGCGCTCTCCCCGCTCGTCGAGCGTATTGTCGCCGGGGAGCGCAACATCCTCTTCCCTCCCCGCGAGAAGCTCCTGATGTTCGCCATGACCAGCGGGACCACGGCAACGCCGAAGTATGTTCCCGTGACGGGGCATTACCTCGCCGAACTCGCAGAGGGGAACTTTGTATGGGGGATGCACCTCCTGCGGGACCATTCATCCGCCATCGAGCACAAGATACTGCACGTCGTCTCGCCGAGCAGGGAGTTCGCAACCCCCTCGGGCGTCCCGTGCGGCGCGGCGACCGGGCTTGTCGCCGAATCGCAGAGGAAGATCGCCCATCTGAAATACGCGCTGCCCCCGGCGATCTACGGCATCGGGGACTACGGGGCGAAGTACCAGTGCATCCTCAGGCTCGCGCTTCAGAAGAAGATAAGCCTCCTGATCGCCGCGAACCCGAGCACCCTCGTGGCGCTCGGGCGCCGGTTCGAGGAGCACGCGCCGTCGCTCATCAGGGATCTGCATGACGGGACGTTCGAGGGGGCCGCGCGCCTCGATCCCGGCCTGCGGGAGGCGGTCGCCCGCCTCCTCCGGAAGGACCCCGCCCGGGCGCGGCAGCTCGAGCGCGCCCTGGCGGAGAAGGGAAAACTTCTGCCGCGCGACGCGTGGCCCGAGCTCGCCGTCATCGGCTGCTGGACGGGCGGGACGCTCACGCCGTACCTCGGCCTGGTAACGGCGTACTGGGGGGACAGGCCGCTCCGGGATCCCGGCCTCATCGCCTCCGAGGGGCGCATGACCATCCCGGTCGAGGACGGCGCGAGGGGCGGGGTTCTGGATGTGGCAAGCCATTTCTTCGAGTTCATCCCCTACGGCGAGGAGGGGGCGGGGGAGACGCTTCTCGCGCACGAGATCGAGGAGGGGAAAAACTATTTCATTATCCTGACCACTTCGTCGGGGTTCTTCCGGTATAATATCTCCGACGTGGTCCAGGTGACCGGTCGCTTCGGCGACACCCCGGTGCTCAAGTTCCTGCACAAGGGAAGCCGCATAAGCTCCCTCACGGGTGAAAAGATTACCGAGCACCAGGTGGTGGAGGCGTTCCGGGAATGCGAGCGCCGGCTCGGCTTCGCGGTCCCGCAGTTCACCGTATGCCCGGGATGGGGCGACCCTCCCCACTACTTCATCCTCATCGAGGAACAGGCCGACGGGCTCTTTTCGGGCGAGGCGGGGGGGAGGCTGCTCCGGGCGGCCGGCGAGCTGTTCGATCTCGCCCTCAAGGGGATGAATGTGGAATACCGCGGGAAGAGGGAATCGGAGAGGCTCGGCGGGCCCGTGGTGCGCCTGGTCGAGGACGGCTCGTTCGAGCGGGACAAGCTCGCGCACATCGCGAAGAGCGGGGGGAGGATGGAGCAGTACAAGCATCCGTATCTGAGCCCTCTTCCCGACCACTGCACGCGGTTCCGGTTGTCGGAACCGCGCGCGGACGTACAGGCACAGACCAACAAAGGAGCGCACCGGGGCGGCTGAGGCGGACACATGCCGCTCCGGATGCGGATCTGAAATGCGCAGACTGTTGATGGTGACGGCGGCGGTGCTGGGCGGGCTCGTGTGGGGCGGGGGGCGGGCGTTTACGGAGCAGGGAAAGTCAGCCGATCTCCTGGAGATGCTGGCCGCGGCCCGCGCGCACTACGTCTCCGTCCATGACTACACGACCACCTTCCACAAGCAGCAGCGGGTGGGAGGGGTGCTCCAGCCCGAGGAGAAGATGCTGTTCAAGTTCAAGAAGCCGTTCAGCGTGTATCTGAAATGGACCGGCGAGATGCACAACGGGAGGGAGGCGCTTTTTGTAAGAGGAAAATACGGCAACAAGCTTCTCGTGCACCTCGGCGGGATGGTGAACTATTTCGCTCCGACCGTGTCGCTCCATCCGGCCGGCTGGCGCGCCATGGGGAACAATCTAAGGCCGATCACCGAGTCGGGAATGGAGAGCACCGTCGCCCTCATCACCGGGGTCTGCGAGCAGGCGAAGAAGAACGGCGACCTCAAGGTCCGGTATTGCGGTGAGGGGCAGGTCGCGGGGAGGCCGACGCGCAAGTTTGAGCGCTTGCTGCCCGCGGGGAAGGGGTACCCGGCGCATCTGACCCTGTTCGAACTGGACAGGGAGACGGGCTATCCCCTCTCGATCATCAGCTACGGATGGGAGGGGGAAGTCCTGGAAAAATACCGGTACGAGGAGTTCCGCACGAACGTCGGCCTCACCGACAAGGATTTCGACCGGGGCAACCAGGGGTACGGCTTCGGCTATTTCACCGTCCCCTTGTGACGGCGGCCGCGAGGGGAGGGATGGAAGTGCGCGTTGCCAGGCTGATCGTGTACCGGGTGCGCATGCCGCTCAAAATCGCATTCAGCCATGCCCGTGCCTCCCGCGCGGAAGCCGACAACATCGTGGCCGAAGCGATGACGGACACGGGCGCGTGCGGGTTCGGCGAAGGGGTTCCGAGGGAGTACGTGACCGGCGAGACTCCGGAGTCGGCGTTGGAATACCTCCGGAGCCTCGATTACTCGTTTCTCTCCGCGGGCTGGGGGTCCCTTGGGGAGGCCGTGAGCGCGCTGCGCTCCTGGGAGACCGCGGAAGAGGGGAACGGGGACGTCTTCCCGGGCGCGGCGAGATGCGCGCTGGGCTTAAGCCTTCTCGACGCCGTCGGGAAGGCATGGGGATGCGGCGCGGGAGAGGCGGCGGCCGGGTTTCCCGCGCCGCGCCGGGAGGGGTCGCGGGACCGGGTGCGGTACAGCGCCGTCTGTTCCGGGGGGGATCTCCGGGCCGTCGCGCTGTCCTGCGCAAAGTACCGCCTCTACGGCTTCGCGGCGGTGAAGCTCAAGGTCGGATGGGGAGAGGAGAGGGACGTCGCCCTGGTTCGAACGGCGCGGAGGGTGCTCGGGCGCGGGATCGACGTGCGGGTCGACGCGAACGGCGCATGGGACTTCGACGCCGCGCGGCGTGTGATCCCGCGGCTCGCGGCCTTCGGCGTCTCCTCGGTGGAGGAGCCGCTCGCCCCGCGGGACAGGGACGGGCTCCCGGGGCTGAGGGGCGAGGTGGGGGTGCCGATAATGCTGGATGAATCGCTGCGCTCGCGCGCCGACCTGAGGCGCGCCGCGGCGTCGGGCGCGTGTGACCTCGTGAATATCCGCCTGTCGAAGTGCGGCGGGCTCTTCGCCTCCCTGGCGCTCGCGGCGGAGGCGCGCGGGGCGGGGATCGGATTCCAGATGGGGTGCCAGGTGGGGGAGAGCGGGATACTCTCGGCCGCGGGGCGGCAGTTCGCGTTTCTCTGCCCCGATGCCCGGCACCTGGAAGGATCATACGACCGGCATTTGCTCGGGGAGAACCTGACCGCGGAAGACGTCACCTTCGGCTACGGGGGGAGGGCGCCGCGGCTGCCGGGACCGGGCCTCGGGGTGACGGTGGACCGGAGGGTTTTGGACCGCTACACGGTGGAGAAGCACGAAATCACGGATACAGAGTGAAAGAGAGTGCCATGGACGATATCAGGCCCGAGGTAAAGCGAACGGTCGTCGAGGGCGGGGCGGCGCTGTGCTGCCGGGAGTGGGCTCCCAGGAATCCGAAGGGCGCGGTGGTCTGTGTGCACGGCATACGGAGCCACAGCGCGTGGTATCTCGATTCCTGCGCCCATCTCGCCCGGAGGGGCTATCGGGTGCTTTTCCCGGACCGCCGGGGCTCCGGCCTCAACCGGGAGGAGGGATCCGGGGGCGCGGCGCGCGTCGGCCGATGGGTCGCCGACGTCGAGCACTTCATCGCCCGGGCGGCCCGGGAGCTCCCGGGGAAGCCGGTGCACCTGCTCGGCATCTCATGGGGCGGGCGTCTCGCCGCCGTGGTCGCGGCGGCCGGCCGGGTACCGGTGCGAAGCCTCGTGCTCTCCCCCCCGGGCATCGTGTCGCTGAGGGACTTCGGGCTCCTGACCAAGATCGGGGTCGCGGCCGCGCTCCTCACGAATGCCGGCCGCGAGTTTGCGATACCCCTGGATGACCCGGCCCTTTTCACCGATGACCCCGACGAGCGGAACTACATCGAGGGGGACCAGTTCGGCGTCCGGCGCGTGAGCGCCAGGTTCCTTTTCGAGAGCAGGAAGATCGAGCGCCTCGCGAAGAGGTCGTTCCGGGCGCTCAGGGTCCCGGCACTGCTCATGCTCGCGGGACGCGACGAGATCGTGGATAACGCGGGAGTGAAGAAGCTGTTCGAGAAATGCCCGGGCGCGGACAGGGCGCTCAAGGTGTATCCGGAGGCGCGGCACACGCTCGAATTCGACGCCTGCCGGGGGGAGTATTTCGATGATCTGGCTGCGTGGTTCGATTCTCATTCGTGACATGAGATCGGACGATGGGGGAGGCTCGCACCTGCGGGAAGGGCGGCTATGAAAACACTGGTGACCGGGGCGACGGGGTGCGTGGGGAGCAGCCTGGCGGAACTTCTGAGAGCGAAGGGGCATTCGGTGCGCGCGCTCGTGCGCGCGTCGAGCGACACCGCGTTTCTCCGATCGCTCGGGGTCGAGCTCGTGCGGGGCGAACTCGACGACCGGGCGTCGCTCGACGCCGCGGTGAAGGGCGTGGATATCGTAGTTCACTGCGCGGCGGTGGTGAGCGACTGGGCGAGCCTCGAGGAGATGCGCCGCGTCAACGTCGATGGGCTCAGGCGGCTTCTCGATGCGAGCGCGGCGGCGCGCGCGCGACGGTTTGTGTACATGAGCTCCATGGTGGTGCTCGGGATGGGCAGGCAGGACAACCTCGACGAGTCCGCGCCGTTCGTATTCACGGGCGACAACTACAACACGACCAAGATCGAGGCGGAAAAACTGGTCATGGAGTTCGCCAAGAAAACCGGCCTTCCCGTCACCGTGATCAGGGCCCCCTACGTCTACGGCCCGCGCGACCGCCAGATGTTCCCGCGCATCCTGCAGTACCTGAAATGCGGGAACTACGCCTACATCGGCGGGGGCATGGCTCCGCTCACCCTCGTCTATTCGAAAAACCTCGCCGAGGGCCTTCTCAAGGCGGCGGAGAGCCCGAAGGCGGCGGGGCAGGTCTACAACATCACCGACGGGGCCGCGGTGACCCGCAGGGAGCTCATCACGGGGATGGCGGACGAGCTCGGCCTCCCGCAGCCGAAGAAGAACGTCCCGTACCCGGTCGCCGTCGTCGTCTGCGCCGTGTGCGAGACGAGTGCGAAGCTCTTCAGGCTGAAGACCGCGCCCCTGCTCAACCGTTTCAGGCTCAAGTTCATGACTGCGCACCTCACCTTCGACATCTCGAAGGCCCGCCGCGAGCTCGAGTACGGGCCGGAGATCCCTTTCGACCGTGCGCTGAAAGAGACGGTCGCGTGGTTCAAGAAAAACGGCATATGATCCTTGTCACCGGAGCGAACGGCTATGTGGGCGTGCATCTCGTCGAGAGGCTTTGCCGCGAGGGCGCGCCGGTGCGCGCCCTGGTGCGGAGGGGCTGCCGCGCGGAGGAGAAAGAACTCCTCCGCGGGATGGGGGCCGAGGCGGTGGAGTCCGATATCGAGGAGTCCGGCCCTCTGCGCACGGCACTCGAGGGGGTGGAGACGGTGGCCCATCTCCTCGGGAGCATCGAGCGTCCGCGCAGGGGCGACTACCGGGGGATGCACACCGCCAAGACCGCGCTCCTCGTCGGGATGTTCCGCGCGGCGGTTGATTCTCGCGCGAAGGGAGGGGCTCCGCCGGGCGGACGGGTGGTGTACCTGAGCGCCCTCGGCGCGTCCACGGAGGCGCGGAACCTCTACTCGCGCACGAAGGGGGAGGCGGAGGAGGAGATCAGGCGCTCGGGACTCGAGTACGTGATCGTGCGCTCTTCGCTCATATTCGGGAGGGAGACGGGGGATCGCGACAGCAAGATCGTGAAGAAGCTCGCGGGCCTCGCGGCCTCCGGGCGCGCGGTGCCCCTCGTCGGCGGGGGGCGGAACCGGATCCAGCCGATCTATGTCGCGGACCTGGTCTCCTGCATCCGGGCGGCGATTTTCGCGGACGGCCCGCGCCGGGAGATATGGGAGGCGGGCGGGCCGGAAGTCCTCATGCTCCGGGACGTGGCCGGGAAGCTCATGCGGCAGCTCGGAAACGGGAAGGGGATCATCGCGATCCCTTACCCGGCGGCATGCGCGCTGGCGCTCTGCGCGCGTTTCCTTCGCGCCGAGGGGAAGCTCAACCTGGAGCAGGTGCGGATGTCCCGCCATGACGCGGTGTGCGGCCGCAACATGGCAGCGTCGGTCTGCGCCGGGCGGCTCGCCACATTCGACGAGGGGATGGGGCGCACCGCGGCGCGCTTCGGCATCGAAGCCGTCACGGGAGGCGTACGGCGATGATCTGGATTTACCTCGCGGCAGGCGCCGCGCTGGCGGCATACGCGTACTATTTTACGGTCCACTATGTCCGCCTCATCACGAACATCTTCCTGAACTCGACCCTCTCCGCGCCGCCCCAGACCCGGTGGGAGATCGCCGGGCAGGTGGTGAAGTTCCTCAGCCTTGACGGCGTGGGGCTCAAGGGCATTTTTGTCCCCTGCCGCTCCGGCGAGGCGAAGGGGACGATCGTCTTCGCGCACGAGGTCGGAGCGGGGCTCAACTCCTACGAGCGGTACTGCGCCTTTCTCCTCGATGAGGGCTGCCAGATATTCTCCTTCGACTTCCGCGGCCAGCACGCCGAGGAGAACGAACACTACAACCCCACCCAGTGGGCGAGCGAGAACGAGTATTACGATCTTCTCGGCGCCATCGCCTACGTCCAGGGGAGGGACGACGTCGACCCGGATCATATCGGGCTCTTCGGAGTCTCACGGGGGGCCACCGCCTGCCTCTGCGTGCTCGGGAGAGGCCCGGGGGTCAAGGCGGTCGTCTGCGACGGCGCCTTCTCCACGATGGCGACGATGGGGAGCTACATACGCCGATGGGCGTCAATCTATTTCCCCCTGTGGCTGGCGACGAGGCTGCCCGGATGGCTGATCAGCTACCTGAGCTTTCTCGGACTGAAAACGTCCCAGCGGAAGCTGGGCCTGAGGCTTCTCTCGCTGGAGTGGTCGCTCAGGAGGAACACCACCGTCCCCGTCTTCGTCATACACGGGAAGAAGGACCGCTACATCGAATCCTGCCTCGCCCCGTGGCTCTATGACCGCATCCGCGCCTCGAAGGAGCTCTGGATAGTCGAGGGCGCGCGGCATAACGAGGCGGTGCACCTCGCGCCCGACGAGTACCGGCGGCGCGTCACCGCGTTTATCCGCGAATACATCTGACGGAGACTCATCCGAGCCCCTGCGAAAGAGCGCCCCGTGCGAAAGAGCCCGTGTGCCCTGCTGGTGTCGCTTTGCGTGTCTCATGCGCCGATAGCCGGGTCCGGCGGCGAGCCGTCGCCCCTCGCCCGGCCGTCGGACCCGGTCGTCCTGAAGGGAGCTCCCCTCGCCGCCATGAACGGGATCCCGATCGCGAACCTCGCCCTCTACCGGATGGACGGCGGCCGCGCGGTCCCGATCCCGTTCCAGGTCGACGAACGCGACGCGGGCGGCACGATGGCGCTCACGGGCTCCGACGGGAAACCGGTCAACCCTGATGACGGGCAATGGGATGGAAACGACGAGCTCGTCTTCATGGCCAGGGACTGCGGCGGAAAGGCAACGCGCGGCGACCTGCCCGGGGAGTGCGGCGCGGTCGCCGGTATCGCGTGCGCCGATCCCCTGACGGGGGCGACGGGCTGGGTCTACCTCGCGTCGTTCCCTTCGGCGGTCCGTTTCGCCGGCGGGCGCTATGTGAGGTACGATCGAAAGAAAGACTACGTGACCGCGGACTGCTACGAGATCGGCTACACCCCGGGCGAGATGAAGTCCTACTTCAGCACCCTCATCTTCAAGGACGGGAATAACGGCCCCTCCGCGAACGTGCTCGACCGGTTCAAGTTCCGCCTCAGGCTCAACCTGTTTTTCTCCATGATCACCGTACGCAGGACCGAGGACGACATGCGGTCGGCGCTCGTCGGCTACAAGGACGGGCCCATCCGCGCGATCCGGCGGTGCCGCAACACCATGAACATCGTTTTCCACATCCCGTCCCCCGCGAGCGTGACCGACAGCTACTACTACCGGGATTCCATCGAGTGGCCGACGCTCATCAGCCTGCCGTTCACTGTCGGAACCGTCGCCAGCGAGGGGATCCTGACGAGCGGGTGCGACTGGAACGAGGCCTCCGCGGGCATGCGCTACCACAACGCGCTGAACCTCTCCCCGGTCCTCGTGGACGGAGTCATGTCGAAAGAGGAGAGGGGCTTGAACAAGGGCTACTATGCCTGGTCCGCGATCTCGGGGCCCCAGGGGGCGATGATCAGCCGTCTCTGGCTCTCGCCGAGCCTCGTGATGGGCAAGGAGCTCCTCTATATCGACGACAAGTACGCCCGCGATCCCCCCGAATCGGGCGCGGGGCACTGGGGCTACAACGGCTACCTCTTCAACATCACCGCCGTGTCACGCGGCACGCACACGTTCATCTCGTATTTCTACTTCCCGGAAAACTTCGCCCCCGGCGGCGAGAAGCCGTACCTCGACATCCTCGACCACCCGCTCGCGGTGACGGCCGCGGCGCTCTGATCGAAGACGTCTGCAATGACACTCCCTCAATCACGCGGGCAGAACGGCCCGTGCGACGATTTCAGCCGGGACACTGTCAAGGCCCTCTCTATGTGAGGGCGGTTGTCGGGCATACTCAACAACTCACCCGTGCCCCTTTCCTGTAAAAACGGGGAAAGTCCTGCTGTTTTGCCTAGACAAGAGTTTCTTTTTGCCATAGAATTTTCAACATAATAGGTTGCTATGCCTTAAGGAGGTGCTATTGAAAGCTAGCACGATTCTTGTGCGAGCAAGCTGGCGTGGCTACCGAGTAATATTTTTCGAAAAATCAAGCCCAAGTTTCCGCTTTCATCTTTGAGCGGGGACTTGGGCTTGATTTGTTGTCGAAGAAATGGAATCACGATGCTGACGAACCACTGGTGAAATTTAAATCATGAATAGGGAAGAAAAAGACAAAATCCAGCGCGAGCGTGATGAACGCATCAAAGAGATCAAGTGCCTCTATGGACTGGCCAATCTCGTTGGGAGGCCCGATATTTCTTTAGGGGAAATATGTAAGGGAATGACCGACCTGATTCCGCCCGCGTGGCAATATTCTGATCTTACTTGTGCAAGAATAGTTTTTGAGGGGCAAGAATTCAAGACAGATAATTTCAAAATAACCAAATGGAAACAGTCGGTTGATATTAACATATTTGGGAAGAAATGCGGGACGATAGAAGTTTATTACTTGAAAGAAAGGCCCGAACTCTATGAAGGTCCATTTCTCAGAGAGGAGAGAGACTTAATAGAAGCACTTGCTGAGAGATTAGGGAGAATCATCGAGCGCAAGAAGACGGAGGAGGCGCTGCGCGAGAGCGAGGAGCGTTACCGTATCCTGTTTGAACAAGCCATGGATGCTATATTCCTGGTTGATACGCAGACCGGGATAATATTAGATTGCAACATGGCCGCCGCTGAACTTACAGGAAGGGGAAGATCAGAGATGGTAGGTCAGCATCAAAGAATATTGCATTCTCCTGAAGATCGGGATGGTGGATTTTCTAATTCGTTCATACAACACATTGCCGGAGAAGCTGCTATAGAAACTAAGTTAATTAGAAAATCGGGAGAAATCAGAGATATTGCAATTAAGGCAAACACGTTCGACTTGAAAGGGGAAAAAGTCATTCTGGGGGTCTTTCGCGACATCACCGAGCGCAAAAAGTCCGATAACATGCTGCAAGCCAACGAAGAGCGCTTCCGCACCCTTATCGATATTAAGAAAACAGAAGCGGTCAAAGCCGCGTTGGAGGAAAGAAGGCGTATCGACAAGATAAAAGATGAATTTATTTCCACTGTCTCCCACGAACTGCGCACCCCGATGACCTCCGTCCGGGAGGGCGTAAGCCAGATTCTGGAAGGTATGCTCGGAAGGATAAACGACAAACAGAGGAAGTTTTTGTCGATGGCGCTTGATGATATCGATCGTCTGAGCAGGATCGTCCATAATCTTCTCGATATATCCAGGATCGAGTCCGGAACCGTACTGCTGAAAAAAGAAAGATCGGATATCGTCTCTCTGGCCAGAAGAGCCATCGCTTCTTTAGATTTGTCGGCAAAAAATAAAGGCTTGAAATTAAGGGGAGTCTATGCTGAGAAAAAGATAGAGGTTTATGTAGATAGAGACAGGATCATCGAGGTGTTCGGCAATCTCGTGGATAACGCCGTCAAATTTACCCAAAAGGGCCGCATAGAGATCTCGATACAAAAGAAAAAGGGGATGGTGGAATGCTTTGTTTCGGACACGGGCAAGGGGATCGCCAAGGAAGACATTAAAAGAACATTTATGAGATTTCAGCAATTTGGACGGACATACGGCCCGGGAGAAAAAGGGACGGGGCTGGGCCTTTCGATCGTTGCAAGTATAATAGCACTGCATAAGGGCAAGATCCGCGTGGAGAGCAAGGTAAACAAGGGGACAAAAATCATATTTACTCTTCCCGAATATACGCCGAGAGAGCTTTTCAGGCAATACATAGACGACGGCATAAAAGCGGCTTCATTGACGGAAGAGCCTCTTTCAATCCTTGTGTATTACATAAAGAAAAAAATGAAGATAGCAGGACAGAAGATAGTTCCTATTGCGGATAAATTGTACGAGCTTATAACAAGTAGTCTTCG
Organism: Chlamydiota bacterium; assembly: GCA_037133055.1. Taxonomy (GTDB): domain Bacteria; phylum Auribacterota; class Tritonobacteria; order UBA1439; family UBA1439; genus UBA1439. Next base: position 15,089 of record JBAXOY010000018.1, on the reverse strand, counting down.
CCGAAACACCGACATGGTCGTCAGGGATACCCACGCGGTCCTGGTGATGCTTCCCGCGACAAAAATCGGCGATGCCTGTATCATAAAAGAGAGGATCGAAAAGCCTGCTGAAAAGTATCTGTCCCAAAAAAGACTGGATAAAGTTATAAAGATCGGATGTAAAGCCACGGTATTCCCCGATGACGGGTCCAGCGCCGATGAATTATTTGACAAGATAAAGGAAGCGGTCAGGTAACGCCGCAGGGAGAGATACGATGGCTAAAAAGATACTGATTGTTGATGACGAACCCCATATAGTAGAAATGTTAAAATCCCGTTTGGAAGCCAACGATTATAAGGTACTTTCAGCGTGTAATGGAGAGGAAGGATTAAAAAAAGTTCAAGATGAAAACCCTGGCTTAATAATTCTGGATGTAATGATGCCTGAGATGGATGGCTGGACATTTTTAAAGGAATTAAAAAGAGAAGGAAAGCACATTCCCGTCATTATACTTACCGCTAAAGAAAAAATGCAGGATTTGTTTGAGCTTGAAGGAATTAAGGACTATATCGTCAAGCCATTTAAAGCAGATGAACTGTTGGAAAAAATCAGCAAGTATTTTAAGTAATTGAACAAAAGGAAAAACTTATGGCGAAGAAGATATTACTGGTCGATGACGAACCCCATATCGTCATGATGGTGGCAAACAGATTGAAGCAAGCAGGACATGAAGTTATCACCGCAAGCGACGGAATGGCCGGTTTGGCAAAAGCACAAAAAGAAAAACCCGATCTGATCATACTGGATTTGATGCTGCCGAAAATGGACGGGTATAAGGTTTGCCGGATGCTGAAATTTGATGAGAGGTATAAGAAGATCCCTATTATGTTGTTTACCGCGCGCGCCCAAGAAAAGGATTCAAAGCTCGGTTTCGAATGCGGAGCCGACGCCTATATGACGAAACCGTTTATACCGGAAGAGTTTTTGGGGAAGATCCGGGAACTCCTTCGCCTCTCCCCCCCGGTCGCTGATCCCGCGTAGCGCATCCATGTCGCATGAGGAGAGCATCCAATGCCAGGGAAATACACCGATATCGGCGAGGCGCTCGTCAAAGAGGGGCTCCTGAGCAGCCTCCAGTTGGAAGAGGCCCGGCGGGAGAGCGCGCGGCGGGAGCAGCCGCTGCCGCGCGTGCTGGTGGATCTCAAGATGACAGGCGAGGAGGAGCTCCTTTCCTTCACCGCAAAACAGCTCAACGTCCCGTTGATGAATCTCGAGGGGTACCTTGTCGATCCCGCGACGCTGGAGCTCGTTCCCGAGGGGCTCGCCCGCAAGTACCTCCTCATCCCGCTCTTCAAAATAGAAGACACCCTCACCGTGGCGATGGAAGACCCCCTCGACATCAACGCCCTCGACGAGCTCCGGTTTCACATCGGCTGCGCCATCGAGCCGGTCCTCGCCGCGGACAGCGACATCCGCAAAGCCATCGATCAGCACTACGGCGCAAGGGGATCCATGGAGGAGGTGGTCAGGCATATCGAGGAGGATGAGCCGTCGCTCGCGGCCGCAAAGGATGGAGAGATCGACCTCCGGATGCTCCAGAGTATTGTCGAGGAGGCCCCGGTCATCAAGCTGGTGAACCTCATGATCATGGAGGCGATCAAGGCGCGCGCCAGCGACATCCACATCGAGCCGGAGGCGGACATGCTGCGCGTGCGCTACCGGGTCGACGGGGTGCTCAACGAGACGTACAGCCCGCCGAAGCACCTCCAGCCCGCGATCATATCGAGGGTGAAGATCATGGCCGGGATGGATATCGCCCAAAAGCGCATTCCTCAAGACGGCCGGATCATGGTCAGGATGGGCAACCGGGACATAGACATGAGGGTGTCGGTGCAGCCCACGATCCACGGCGAGAACGTCGTCATGAGGATACTCGATCGCGGAAGCGTGATCGTAGACCTCGATGCCCTGGGGTTCTCCGTGAGGGATCGCGCGGCGTTCAGCGAGCTCATCACCAGGAGCTACGGGATGCTGCTCGTCACGGGGCCCACCGGGAGCGGGAAGACGACGACCCTCTACTCGGCCATCAATATGATCAACACCCCCGACAAGAATATCATGACCGTCGAGGAGCCGGTGGAGTACCAGATGGCGATGGTGCGGCAGACGCAGGTCGACCGAAAGGTGGGGGTGGATTTCGCCACGGCGCTGCGCACCATCCTGCGCCAGGATCCGAACGTGATACTGGTCGGGGAAATCAGGGATCTCGAGACCGCGGAGATGGCGGTGCGTTCCGCCCTCACCGGCCACCTCGTGTTCTCGACCCTGCACACCAACGACGCCCCGAGCGCCCTGACGCGGCTCATCGACATCGGCGTCGAGCCGTTCCTCGTAGCGTCCTCCACCATTGCCGTGCTCGCCCAGCGCCTGGTCCGCACCCTCTGCCAGGCGTGCAGGGAGCCGTACGCCCCCTCCCCAAAAACGCTTGACGGGTGGAAACTCGACCAGAAGGACGTGAAGAAGCTCTTCAAGCCGAAGGGGTGCGAGAAGTGCCGCGATACCGGTTATTCGGGGCGCATGGGCATATTCGAACTCATGCTGATCGACGAGCAGATCAGGGACCTGATTATGGGGAGGGCCCCCTCGACGAAGATGCGCGAGGCCGCGATCAGGGGCGGTATGAAGACGCTGCGCGAGGACGGTCTCCGCCTTGCGATCGAGGGGCGCACCACGCTGGAAGAGGTTGCGCGGGTGGCGTTATAGGAGGTCGGCGATGCCGGTCTACGTGTACCAGGCGCGGGACAATCTGGGCAAGTCGGTGAAGGGGAAGATGGAGACGCCCGACCGCGCCGAGCTTGCCAGGAAGCTGCGCGCCATGGGATACCTGGTCACGGGAATCCGGGAGGAGGGGCTGGGGATGGGAAGGCCCTCGTTCCTCTCCCGGTTCACAAGGGTCAGTTCGCGCTCGATGCTCCTCTTCAACGTCCAGCTCTCCGCCCTTCTTAACGCCGGGGTGACGCTCATTCGTTCCCTCAATATCCTGTCCCGGCAGACCGAGGACCGGGCTCTGCGGGCGACGGTGGGGGAGCTGATCAGGGATGTGGAGGGGGGGAGTTCCCTCTCGGTGGCGATGCAGAAGCACCCCCGGCTCTTCTCGAACACCTTCGTCAGCATGGTCAGGTCCGGAGAGACCGGCGGCGAGCTCCCGGAGATCCTCACGCGCCTGTCGAAATATGCGGAAGAACAGACGGCGCTGCGGCAGAAGATCCAGAACGCCCTGATGTATCCGGTGATCCTCACCGTGCTCGCCCTCGTCATCGTCGTGCTGGTGGTGACCTATGTCATACCCCAGTTTGTCACGATATTCGCCCAGGGGGGGATGCCGATCCCTCTCCCCACGATGGTGCTCTACCGCCTCGGGATCGTGATCAAGGGGTACTGGTATGCCCTCCTCGCCGGCATTGTCGCGATCTGCGCGGGGGCGCGATTGTATGCCCGGAGCCCGCGCGGGCGCCTGAACCTGGACCGTCTCACGCTGGCCCTGCCGATTGTGGGGGAACTGACCAGGAAGGCGGCGATCGCGCGCTTCACCCGGACGATGGGGATGCTGGTCACGACGGGGGTGCCGGTGACCCAGGCGCTCGACATAGCCGAGGCGACGCTCGGCAACGCCGTCCTCAGGGGGGCACTGAAGGCGGTCAGCCAGAGTGTCCGCGAGGGGAAGGGGCTCGCCGAGCCGCTCCGCCTGAGCGGCCAGTTTCCTGTGCTCACCGTGCAGATGGTGGCCACCGGCGAGGAGACGGGGGATCTCCACACGCTGCTCGACAAGGTTGCGGACTACTATGAGCTGGAGGTCGACTACGCCATCAAGCGGTTTACCGTGCTGATCGAGCCGTTCTTCCTCGTGGTGATGGGTTCGGTCATCGGCTTCATCATGGCGTCCATAATGATCCCGCTCTTCAGGATGGTGAACGTGGTCTCCGTCCACTAGGAGCCTGTTCGATAATGGATCTTGCCGTCGCCCGGTGCTCGGACAGGCCCCTGGGGCGGGGAGGGGGGGGTCGGATGCGCGACTCGCGATCAGGCTTCACCATGACCGAAATGCTCATCGTGGTCTTCATCATCGGCATCCTCGCCGCCATCGGCATACCCAACATGCTGAGGTCGGGACGGCGCGCGAAGGTCGCGGGCGCGACCGGCGATGTCGCCCTGCTGAAAACCGCGATCGACTCATACTGGATCCACCACAACTATACCTACCCTTCGAATATCGCGGGCGACCTCACGGGCGCCACCCCCAGGATCCTCGACCGGACGCTCGTCGACCCCTGCACCGGGCGGGCGTACAACTACGCCCTGACGGACTCGAACCGCGTCTACGCGGTGTGGAGCAACGGCCCGGACGGGAGCCAGGGCTGGGCCTGGAGCGGCAGCGCGGGGGCCTCGCGCACGATCAGGTTGAACGGCCGCGATGACATCGTCGCGGGCAATGTGCCGGTGCAGTAGGCTATGAACGGGGCACGAACCGTGGCAAATGCATCGTTCTCCTCGCGCGGTTTTACGCTGACCGAGGTGCTGGTCGCGATCGGCCTCGTCGCGCTTTTCCTTTTGCCTCTCATGGGCATCTTCGGCCAGGGCGCTCTACTAGGGGCGGATGCCGGGATGAGGATCATCGCCACGGCGCTCGCGCAGGAGCGCATGGAGGAGCTCTATTACGGGCAGTTCGCCTCGATCGCGGCTGAGGCCCGCGCGCCGGTTGCGTCGCCGGGTTTCGGCTCATTCGATCGCGAGGTCGTGCTCACGACGACGGGGACCGGCAATCTCAAGGATGTCGGCGTGCGGGTCTACTGGCGGGTGGGGAGCCGGGAGCAGCAGGTCGAACTGCGCACGCTGGTCGCGGATCTCGGGTGAGGGATGATGCACGGCGGCCGTCGTCACGCCTCGGCGTTCACGCTGGTCGAGATCATGCTGGCGGCGGGCCTCCTTGCCTTCGCCACCGCGGGGATCATCGCCTGCTTTGTCGCCGCCCTGAAGGTCTACTCGTCCACGAAGGCGCGTCAGGCGCTGGCGGGGGAGGCGTCGCTCGCGCTGACGGTCATGGGCGACGACGTGCGCTTCGCCTCCGGGGTCGGCGTCCCGGCCGGCGGGTACGCGCTTGAGTTCACCACCTCCCGCTACGACGGGGCGGACAGGCCCTATCGCTACATGCTGTACAGCGCCGCCAATCCCCCCCCGAATCCGCCGTTCACGGCCGAAAGCTACTCCTTGATCATGGTGCCGGTGCCGACGCCGTCCGTCCCGCCCGATTACTCCGCGGCGCGCGTCATCGCCCGGAACGTGGGGCCGCCGACGCCGGCGACGCCGATCTTTTCGTTGATGTCGACCCCCACGCCCCCGCCGCCGCCGACGCCGTCGCGGGCACCCGGGCCCCCTCTCGTGGGCGTGCAGATGACCTTTGCCGGGGATGGGGAGAGTTATACCATCAGGACGGACATGGGGCCGAGGAACTGACCATGCGGACCTCCACCTCCGGCGCGGCGCTGCTCATCGTCTTTGTCCTCATGCTCGTCCTCGCGGCGCTCGGCGCTGCGCTGCTCTCCCAGCTTGTCGGGGGGGCGAAGTCGGCGGCCTCCGTTGTGGACTGGCAGAAGGCGCTCTGGGTTGCGGAGGGGGGCGTGAACCGCGGGATCAAGGCGATCCGGGATGACGGGGGCGCCGCGGCTCAGACGACCAGTCCCGCGGCCAACGGATATTGCTCCCTGGCATACGTGGAAGGCGGCTACGGCGGCTCCGGAATCGGGTATAGCGGCGCAAGCGGTTCGAATTATGACCGGGCCGCCTTCCACGGAACAAGCTGGAGCAGCAGCACCGTGTATTACGCGACGTTAAACAGCGTCGTGAACGCGAATGTCACGATATGGAATTTTCAGCAGGCGGTCAATCTGATAGGTTCCAGGCTCAGGAATATCGAGATCGTATGCCGTGCGATAAAAGACAAGTCCGGCGGCACCGACCCGGTCATTCAACTGCAATATTCTCTCAACGGGGGCGGGTCATGGAGCAATGCGGGCGCCGCAACCGGTGTCAGCGCCACCAGTTGGCTGGCGGGAAGCTACCTGTATGCCACCGTTCCCCTGCCGGCCAATCCGTGGCAATATGTTATGAATAACAATTTCAGGATACGGGCATTGAGGACCAATGCCGGGGATAGGAAGTGCTATATTGACTGGCTCGCGCTGCGGCTTACCACGGAGGTGGATGCCCCGACGGAGCCATGGAGCACCGGTTCGTACGCCTCGTTCCCCCTCGCGCTCGGCACTGGGAGCATACGGTCGATCCTGATCAGCGACGAATCGGGCAAGATACACTTGAATTACGCGAGCCAGACCCTGCTGCAGAGATTGATGGAATACGACGGAATCGCGAGCGGAACGGCGGCAACGCTGGCGGCCGCTATTGTTTCATATAGGGGCGCGCACTGGTTCACTACGATTCAAGAGTTGAAACTCGTTACGGGAATGACCCAGGCATACTATGACCTCATAGACCAGGACGTCACGGTGTACCCATGGGTCAACACCCTCGTGACAATGCCCGCGGGCAGCAGATCTCCGGTGAATATCAACACCGCCGGCCGGAATTCTCTCAGGGCGGTCATCAGGACTGGCATAACGGATATCGCGGACGTCGACAGCCTCGCGGACGCCATTATTACACAGCGCGCGACAACTCCCTTCACGCACATGTTTTCCACATATCACACTCAAGCGGCTACCCGGGACAACGGGTGCCTTGCCGGATTTCTTGAAAACCAGGCCTATCTCGATGCGACGCAGAGAAACCAGATACGGGATGCGGCTGATGGGAGCAGCTACAACACCACCTTGACGGGCAATTGGACGGCTGTTGCCGGCACGGGAACGGAATTTTGCTATTATTCCAACGCATTTATGGTACTGTCGCAGGGGATTTCGGGGTCGGCGACGCGGGCGGTCGCGGCCGTGTACGGCGAACGCTACGACTACACCGCCTACAGCGTGCTGACGGGCGGTACGCTTCGCCCGATCGCGTTCATAGGGCAGGCTTCACCGCGCGGGTGCTGGACGCTTCCCACGCCCATCCCGTAAGCGGATGAGAGGAACGGACAGGCCATGGCGGCACGGATGCGGATACCGGGCTGGTTTCGCTTTTTCTCGAGGCCGGTGGTGGGCCTCGATATAGGCGCCAGCGGCGTCAAGATGGTCGAGCTGGTCCGCCGGGGGGCCGCCGTCACCATCAACTGGGCGGCGGTCGCCGACATCCCCTCCCGGAAGAAGGGAGGGGAGGAGCGATGGAGGAGCCAGGTCGTACACGCCATCCTCAGCATCCTCAAGGAGAAGAACGCGAGGCCCGAGCGCGTCTACGCCGCCCTCTCCTCCCAGAGCGCGGTCATGAGAAGGATGGTGACGACCGACATACCGCGCCGCGAGCTCGCGGAGTCGGTGCGATGGGAGTTCGGGGAAACCCTCCCGTTCCCCGTCGAATCGGCGGTCGTCGATTACCGGGTGCTCGGGGAGTTCAAGGAGAAGGGGGCCGCGAAACTCGAATTGATGGCGGTCGCGGTCGAGCGGAAGACGATCGACGATCTGATCGCCCTGTGCCGGGAGGCGGGGATCGGAATCGTCGGCGTCACTGTGGCGCCGTTCGCCCTCCTGGACTCGTTGCGCGCCATGCCGTCGGTCCTTCCGGCCGAGGCCTGCCTTGCCGCCGACATCGGCGCTGAGCTCACCACCATGGCGGTCATCAGCAACGGCAGGCTCGTCTTTGCCCGCTCGGTCCCGGTCGCCGGCAACGAGCTGACGAATTCGATCACCGGCACGCTCACCTCTGATGCCGGGCAGATGACGCTTGATTCCGGACAGGCGGAGAAGGTCAAGCGCGCCTACGGTTTTCCGACGGAGGCGCAGACCCAAACCCCCGTCGACAACATGAACCTTGCCCTCGCCGCCGCGGCGATGCGGCCGATCCTTGAAAAGCTCTCCAGGGAGATCAAGCGTTCGTACGACTACGTGCAGCGCCAGAATGTCACCATCGGCAGGCTCATCCTCACGGGGGGCGGCTCGCTTCTCAAGAATATCTCGCTGGAGCTGTCACGGGAGACCGGCATCAAGAGTATCGGTTTTGTCGACGCGGATGCGGCGACGGAGGCGATGGCGATCGATACCGGCCGCCTCACGGAGCGGGATCTCTCCCTCCAGATGCCCCGGCTCATGGTGGCTTTGGGCGCGGCCCTCGGGGAGGAGGGAGGGATCAATCTCATTGCGCCCGGTATCAGGGCGCGGCGCAGGACAAGGCTCGCGCGGACCTTCTGGGGATATGCGGGCCCTCTGGGGATAGCCGTCGCCATCGCCCTTGTCGGCATCACGGCGCTCCGGGTGCGATGGTACGAGCGGCGGCTTGTCCTCCTCACGCGCCGCTACGCGCAGATCCAGCCCGCCCTGCGGAGGATCGCCGATCTCGAGGCGCGCCACAAGCGCACGAGCGATATGCGGGGGCTCTATGAGCAGCTTCACAATGGCGGGATCGACGGCGCGCATATCCTCTTTGAGGTGAGCCGGGTGGTCCCCGCAGAGATCACCCTCCTCTCGATCGATGCGCGCACGGAGGGACGACGGAAGGTGATGGTGGTCACGGGGCTCGTTGAGGGGGTGGACCAGGCGGAGTCGCTGCTCGCCAGGTTCATGATGAGCCTCGACGAGTCGAGGGGGTTCATGAACACACGGCTGATTTCGACAAAGGAGCCGCCGGGCGGCCCCAAATCCTCCCTGCTCTTCACCATCTCGACGACACTGGAGTAATGGAGATGCGCACGAATCTGTTGCGGATGATCATCATCGGCGGTTCGCTCGTGGCGCTGGTGTGGGCGTTTTTTCGCTTTGTTTTTATTCCCGTGAACGAGCGGGTGGGCACGGTGGCCGAGGAGATAATCCGGCTGCGCAGCATGGCGGGGGCGGCCTATGCGGTCGAGCGGGAACGCGAACGGTTCAACCGTGACGAGGCCGCGATCCTTGCGGAGGAGAAAATCCTCGCGGAACGCCTCCCACGCGCCAGCAACATACCCTCCATTGTGAGGGACCTTTCCCAGTGCGCGGCCGAATGCGGTGCTGACATAGAGAGCATCCAGCCCGGCGAATCCAAGGAAGAAGTCTACCGCGGCGCCGAGGGCCCCCTCCGGTATCATGAGGTGGATATCTCCATCGAACTCGACGCGGCCTATGTCGCGCTGGTGAAGTATTGCGCCCGTATCCAGGAGCAAAAGGAGCTCATGTCCCTCAAGAGGATCGAGCTGCAGCCCCACGGGGGCGCGCAGGGGGTGCGCGCACGCATCGAGATCGCGACATTTTATATGGTGGAGCCGTCATGAAAATACGCCTTCCCTCAGTCCGCTACAGCATTCTCGGAGTGGCGGGGGCGGCATTTCTGATCATCATCTCATTGCTGTGGGAGCGGCAGGGGGAGCGTGGGGAACCCCGGTATCCCCTATTCTTGATCAGCCACTCCGCGCGTCCCCCGCTCCCGCCGCGCAGCCGCCTGGATCGGTCACTCTTGACGGATGGAATACGCGATCCGTTCCCGAAGCCGAAGTTGTCGCTTCTGAAAGATGTTGCAACTGAGAAGAAGACGGGAGGGGAGGGGCTCGACTCTTCGGGATACACATTGAGCGCCATTCTGTGGGACGAGAGTGTTCCCATGGCAGTGGTCAATGATTCAGTGGTTCATGTCGGGGATACCGTCAAAGGAATAGTCGTCAAAAAGATACTTAAAGATCAAGTGATAGGCGAACATGGCGGCCGGGAGTATATTCTCAAACTTCATGGCGATTTTGAAAAGATAGAGGAAGAGATGCGTTCCCCCGAGAAGATGCAGTAGTCGCTGTTCCCTCCAAGGCACCGTATCCCCCCCGTAGGTGAACCAACTCGGTCGAGAGTTTGATTCGGCGTGTGGCCGTTGTAAGCGAGGCGGCTCCACTGCAACGCGGCGATGGCCCCCCGTGGATCCGGCGGCGCTGCGTGCCCGACGCGGCGGGGGAGAAAGACAGGAGAAATAAGGGATCTCATACTCATCCGGAACGTGTGCATCTATTTCACCACGCCGTTGCAGGAGATGGCGCACGGGTCTCTTTCGCGATGGCGTTGAATATGTGGTGGCCTTTTGGTCCTCGGTAAGGTAAAATCTCTCTCGCGGGCGCCCGTTTCGAGGCGTTCGATGTGCCTGAAAGAATCTACCGGAGGGTCATTTGGGGGCATCAGGATAAAGACGACCAAGGGCGGCACAATCGTGTATCCGTAACCCGGGGAGCGGGTGAGGGGGGCATATGGCGAAAAAAGTCCTCATTGTCGACGATTCCGTGTTCATGCAGATGACATTGAAAGATATCCTGGTCAGGGCGGGGTACGAGGTGGCCGGAGAGGCGGAGGGCAGCGATGATGCGGTGCGGAAATACACGAGCCTTAAACCGGATCTGGTCACCATGGACATCGTCATTCTCGGCGAGGGGGGGATCGCCGCGGTCCGGAAGATCCTTGCCCACGATCCGGGGGCGAGGGTGCTCATGGTCAGCGCCATGGGGCAGCAGGCGCTCATCGTCGAGGCGATCCAATCCGGCGCAAAGGGGTTTGTGATCAAGCCGTTCAAGCCCGAGCAGGTGCTTGCGGAAATACATAGGATCATCGGTTAGCGCGAGGAGATGGCCCGTGGTCAAAAAATTCGCGTCCAGGTCGTGGATGATTCGGCGCTGATGCGGAAGGGGATCGGGGGCATCATCAATGCCGGTTCCGGCTGCGGGGTCATCGGCCCGGACTCCGACGGGATAGCTGCGATCCCGGGCGCGCTCGGGGTCTCGCCGGGCCGGGGAGGGGATTAGCATGGAGATCGATTACGGGAAACTCACCCATCCCGAACTGGACGCCCTGAAGGAGATCGGCAACATAGGGGCAGCGCACGCCGCCACCGCGCTCTCGCAGTTGATCAAGCGCAAGATACTGATCAATGTCAGCAGTATCAGGACCATCCCTGTCGCGGAGATCGCCGGCATCGGCGGGGGGGATAGCGCGGAGGTGGCGCTGTTCCATGTGCAGATGCTCGGCGATCTGTTAGGGATCATACTCATCATCATGCGGCGCAAGGAGGCGATCTGTTTTGCCCGGATGTTAAAGGGTGGATCGTGCCCGGCGGGGGCGGATCTCGGAGAGGCGGAGATTTCGACGCTCCGTCAGGCGGGGAGCATACTCGCCTCCTCCTACCTCAACTCCATCGGGGAGTTCCTGGGGCTCTCCCTGATCCCCTCGGCGCCCGCGCTCTCGTTCGGGGCGATGGGTTCGCTCCTCGATGCCTCGTTGCGGGATCTCACCGGCCGGGCGCGCATCGCCTTCTGCATAGAGACCGAGTACATAGAGGAGACGAGCAGCGTGCGCGGGCATTTCCTGCTCTTCCCCGACGTGGGCAGCGCGGCGAAGATATTGAAGGGGCTCGGTTTTTCGCATTAGACGGGTGGGACAGTGCGGGGAAGGAATCATGGCGGGGAGGAACACAATTCTCCCGATGGGCGATGACCCGGACATCCTCGATACCCTCCGTTTCCGCTGGCTCTTTATACAGAAGAAGATGCGTAGCTCTATTCATGATTAATGAGTGCCCAACAAACCAAGACGGTTGCCCGTCGCTCTTTTAATCATCAGGAAAGGCGCCTCTCATGAAAAGTGCCGCATATGTGTATCCCCTCCTCGCTTTTCTCTCCTTTAATAGCCCGTTGCTTCATGCCCAGCCTGCCGATACCGCGTGGCCGATGTTTCGCCACGATGCCCGGCACACGGGCCAGAGCCGCTATGCGGGAACCGATGGAGCCGGATTGAGGTGGAGCTATTTCTCCGGTTGGCCGATCTACTCCTCCCCTTCCTTGGGTGCGGATGGCGGCATATATATAGGAATGGAACGAAAAGTGTACAGGCTCGACTCTACGGGCGCCGTCAACTGGAGTTATAGAGCGGGGGATGCCGTAGATTCCTCTCCTGCTTTGGGGAGCGGCGGCGAGGTATACGCGCCCTCGGAGGATGGGTACCTCTACGCTCTGAATTCCAGTGGCGCGCGGCGATGGAGTTATAGAATCGTTTACTCGGACCGGTCGTCTCCAGCAATAGGCGACAGCGGGCAAATCTATGTGGGTGCGGGCCCGACAATTTACGCGCTTCACTCAAGTGGGGCGCTGGTGTGGAGTTACAGGGCGGGGGGCAGCATCTGGTGCTCGCCCGCCATCTCCCCCGGCGGCAGCATCTATTCCAACGCCAGTGACAACACTCTCTATTCGATAAGTCCGCAAGGCTCTTTGAGCTGGAGCTATGGCATTCGATTTAACGGCTATAACTATATTCAATCCTCCCCCGCCATAGCGGATGACGGGACCGTGTACGCCGATTCAGGAGACAATTTTCTCTATGCCTTTGATCCACAGGGCGCATTATCCTGGTCCTATTATGTCTCCATAGCCTACTCCTCACCCGCGGTAGGATCGGATGGAACGATATTCATAGGTTCGTCAAGACTCTACGCGACCCGCTCCGACGGCGCGCTGTTATGGAGTTACAGGACCGGGAGCAACGTGGACTCTTCCCCCGCGATAGACATCAATGGCGCCGTCTATGTCGGTTCGGAAAACAATGCTCTTTTCGCGTTTAATTCGAACGGGGCGTTGAAATGGTCGTACAGGATAGGGGGAGACGTGGGGTATTCGTCCATCTCAATCGGCTCCGACGGCGCGGTGCATGTCGGTTCGGAGGGAGATCGCACACTGTATGTGATCTACCCCTGCACTCCGCAGCCCACTCCGACAGCGCCAACCCGCACGCCGACGTATACGCCGACCCCCTCCGTCACGCCGACCGGTGCAACCCCGACTCCCCTCCCGTGGCCGGTGTTTCGCCACAACGGGCGGCGTACAGGAATGAGCCGGTACGACGGGCCGTCGAACATTGGGCTTGAGTGGAGCTACAGGACGGGAAGCGATATCGATTACTCCTCGGCGGCCGTGGGAAGAGACGGGGGTGTGTATATAGGTTCCGCTGATGGAAACATCTACTCACTCAGCTCTATCGGGAAACTCGGCTGGAGTTTCGCAACCGAAGATTCGATAACGCTGGCATCTCCCGCCCTGGGAAGGGATGGCGAAGTATACATCGGGTCGGATTACTGGGATCAGCACCTGTACTGTATTAGTTCGGACGGGACGCTCCGCTGGAGATACCTGGTCTGGGGCAGAAGCCGAACTTCACCTTTGGTCACGAGCGATGGAACCGCATATCTCGGTTCTGACGCCGAAATTCTTTATTCTTTGACTCCGAACGGCGCGCTCACATGGAGCTATGATGTGCCGGGGCTCGATTCATCTCCGGCGATGGGAAGCGACGGGCTATTATACGTCGCAGGATATCGAAACTGCGCCCTTACTCCCGATGGAGCACTGGTCTGGAGCTATCGCACGGGTTATTCCCATCACTCTACCGCCGCTATCGGATCTGACGGCGTGATGTATACGGCATCGCACGATAGCGGCTTTTACGCGCTGAATTCAAACGCTTCCCTGCGCTGGAGCTACGAAGCCCTTTCCTACAGTTCTTCCCCCGGCATTGGACCCAACGGAGTCATATATTTCGGCTCGGTCGACAACGCCTTCTATGCTCTTGAGAGCGGCGGCTCGCTGGCATGGAGCTACATGGCCGGGGATGAGGTGGATTCCTCTCCGGCGATAGGCGCGGATGGCAAGGTATACTTCAGCTCCGATGATAACTGCGTGTACGGACTGCATGACTATGGCGCTCTGCTCTGGAGCTTTAGGACGGCGGGCAACGTGAGCTCATCACCATCGATCGGCGAGGGCGGGACCATGTATTTCGGCTCGGCAGATAATATCGTGTACGCCCTTGCGAACCGCGGCCCGACGCCCACCGCAGTCCCGACGTCCACCGCAGTCCCGACGTCCACCGCAGTCCCGACGTCCACCGCAACCCCGACGTCCACCGCAACCCCGACGTGGGATCCGTCAATTCCCACCTATACCCCCACCGGGACACTGACTCCGACGGTGACGCCGACGCCGACGCCGTACCCGGATATCGAGGTGACGCCGGCGAGCCTCAGCGTTTCGATCCTCTATGGAACGCAGATCGATAGAGATCTCACTATACGGAATGCGGGGACGGGAACACTGACCTACCGTATCGCCGCCCGCGATACCGATCTGGAGCCGGGGGGGGCAGATAGCGCGCCCGCGAATCCGCGGGACGGCGCCGGCGCCTCGGGACCAGGTTCGCACGCGTCGGCGATTTCCGTGCCCGCCGCCTCTCGCGATCTTTCGAAGCCCCATGCGGCGGGGGAGCTGCTCGTGAGGTTCAAGCCGAAGGCGACCCTTTCGGCGCGGCAGGGCGCCATGAGCCGGGTGAGCGGCGAGGTGGTTCAGGAGTACAGCCTCGTGCCGCGCCTTTGCCGGGTAAAGATAGGCGGATCGCTCGGCATGGAAGAGGCGATCACGGCGCTCCAGGCGAGCGGGGCGGTGGAATACGCCGAGCCGAACTACACCGTGTATGCGATCGGCGGGGTCGTGCCGAATGATCCGCGATTCGGGGAGCTCTGGGGGATGCACAATACGGGCCAGAACGGCGGGACGCCCGACGCGGACATCGACGGGCCCGAGGCGTGGAGCGTGTACACGGGCGGCCGGAACGTGGTGGTGGCGGTGATCGACACGGGGGTGGATTACAACCACGAGGACCTCGCGGCGAACATCTGGACGAACCCGGGCGAGATTGCGGGGAACGGGATCGACGACGACCATAACGGGTATGTCGATGATATCCACGGGTGGGATTTCTGCAACGGCGACAACGACCCCATGGACGACCACAGCCACGGGACACACTGCGCGGGGACGATCGGCGCGGTGGGGAACAACGGGAAGGGCGTCGCGGGGGTGAACTGGCGTACGAAGATCATGGCGCTCAAGTTCCTGAGCGCAGGCGGCTCCGGGGTCACGTCCAACGCGGTCTTGTGCGTCCAATACGCGGTTCAGAACGGGGCGAAG
>JBAXOY010000017.1:0-36647 GCA_037133055.1 Chlamydiota bacterium | reverse complement strand
TTACCTTGAGACAGGTTCAGGTGATGAGCCAGTTAATAGTTAAGGTCTGACCCCAAGAGCGCTGGCTCATCACCTGAGTTGACCCCTTTCCCCGGTGATACGCATGCATAACCGAACGGGTATGTCGAGGTCGTCGTGGGCTGCAACCAGAATCTAGCCGGCGCGCGAGGGTGTTTCCCTTAGCCCTTTGGGGTGCAGGCGGCGGAGGAAAGGGAAAGTGCGCAGGGCATAGGAATAATACGCATGCCGGAGTGTAGAATAGCGCTGAGAAGGTTTTCTCAGAAGAGCACTCCCCCAGACCGTACCGACGGAGTTGAGCGCAATTTTCCCGTAGTGATGCGATGCGGCAAACCGGTCGACAGCGCATACTGTCCCCTCGTAGTCCGGATCGTGCTCCCGATAATCATGACAATATATGTAACCCTCCTTTTTCAAGAGGGGGTGAATTAATAGCAGCTCCTGCATTACAGGAAGATAGGCATGGGTTGCGTCGATAATCGCAAAATCTACAGGCTGATCGACTGAGGAGAGAAAGAGCTCAAGGGACCGGGGAAGCAGGCCTGGAATGAATTCGATTTCCTGATGATTTGAGAAGTACGGATCCGACTTTCGCAGTGCCTGGAGTATCTCCGGCATGTCGAATGTCACAATCCGGCAGACAGGGAGTTGATTAAGGGCGATATAGTCCGCGATGAAGCGGGTTGTGTCTCCGTTGAATGTTCCCGTCTCTATGACGAGGCGCGGACGGCTTATCACCAGGAATGCGCCGATGACCATTTTCTCTATGTAACCGATAGAACCTTCCCGGTGCATTAGGGGGGGGAACTTGATCACGTCCTGCGCCGATTGTGTGTTCGGACCTCGCATCTCGCCCGCAGGAGCATTTTCCATGGGAGCAACCTCTTCCGGCTCAGAGCTTGCCCGGGGGGATCTTCAGCGGTCGAGCGGTGCGGCGACGGTGGCCACGGGCGGCTCTTTCGCCGCCGTCTTGTCGGAGTGCGCGCCCTTCTTTTTTGCCTTACCCCCAAACGCCTTTTCCCAGAACTGGGCGGTGTCGGAGAGCCGGGCCGTGATGCGGAGCGCGCGGGGGAGCTCCTCGTACTGGAGCTCGGCCTTCAATCGCGGGTCGAGATATTCGGCAAGGAGCGCCGCGAGGGCGGTCTCGAGCCTCGCGCGGAGGGCGTGCACCCCCGCCGCGGAGGGAAGGGGGAAGACCGCGACCGCGCGGCTGTGGTCCCTGTCCTCCACGTCCAGGGCGAGGCCCATCTTCCGGGCCGGGTCGAGCAGTGCGAGGACGAGCGTCGCCCATCCCTTCTCATTTTCGCGAAGATAGCGGCTCAGGCCCCCCCCCTCGTCGTTCGCGTAGCCGTAGGCGTCCCACCCGTTCGGGAGGAGTCCCCGCACCTCCGTGAAGGACGGCGTCGAGGCGATGCCGTGCTTCTCGACAAGCGCCGCGGCGATGAGCTGCCTGCTCGTGGCGAGGAAGGCGCGCGTGTCGCTCACGCAGTAGGCCGAGAACCTGCCCTTCTTCTCACGCTCGCTGTTGAAGTAGATGCCGTCCTCCGGGGCGCCGCCGGCGGGGACCTCGCAGATGATCCCGAGGACGATCGAGAGGAGGGCGGTTTGCGCGCCCGCCGCCGTCTTTTCGTCGCGGATGTTCAACTGAAACTTCTGAGAGCCGTAGGTGAGGCCGAACTGCCCCGTGCCGGGGAGGAGGGTCGCGGCAAGGAGGAGCCGGTCTTTCTCATCCCTGTCCCGCGGAAGGAGCGCGAAACAGGAATCAGAGAAGTGGAAGAGGTTCACGTCGCCGATTTGGGCCGACTCCTGCTTCTCGCGCGCCCGGGCGATGAGAAAACGGGTGAGCTCTGTGAAGACCCATTTCTGCCCCGGGTCTTTCTCCTTGATCGAGAGGTGCATGAACATCACGGCGTCGGGAGGGATCGTGTCGATGACGTCGGCCCCCGGGGCCGGAGATGCCGCAAGGGGGAGCGCGAGGCCGGCGGCCGCGAGCGCGGCGCGAAAACGCAGCGACGGGAATGGGATCATGCGTGTGCCCATGGGGGGATGCGCGCGAAGCGGAGCGCCCTATTTCTTGATGGTTGTGAGAGGAGACTGGCCGCCGGCGCCCACGAGGCCGCCCGCGCCCTCCTCCTTCCTTTTCTGCTGCTCGAGGCGCTTCTCAAGCTTGTCCTGCCTCTCCCGCTCCTGCTTCTCCCGCTCGGTCATGTAGTACGCCTCGGGCACCCGTTTCTGCCCCACCTGGAAGACGTCGGTGGCGACCGCCTTGGGCAGGTCGGGGGAAGTGACCACGACCGTCTTGCCGTAGTCGAGGATGCCCTTGCATATGTTGTAGTAGAGCTGGAGGATGCCGATGCCGAAGCGGGCGGGGTCCTCTTTCGTGAACCGGTCGATCGCCGCGTGCAGGGGGGATGACGCCGCGAGCGCCGCCACGGCGAGGATCACGACGGCTGTAGTGCGCATGGGACCTCCGGGAAAACCGGGGATCATACTAGCAGAGGCGGGCGGGAGGGGTCAACCGCTATTTTCCGCCCGTCTCTCCGCGGCGAGGCATCGGCGGTCAGCTCTCCAGAATCGCCTTTTTGGTGATCTTGAAGTGCAGTTTCGCCACGCGGGCGAGGCCCTCGACGCCGTGGGCCTTGACGAACTCCTTCGCCTTCCTGTCGACGGCCGCCCCGCCGCCCTTCGGGAACTCCGTCTTGAACTCCTCCCCGAGCTTCTTGAGCCGGCTGCAGAACTCGCTCCGGGCGAGCACCGAGGCGGCGGCGACGGCGATATCGGACTCCGCCTTCGTCCTGAAGACGATGTCGATCTTCTTGCCCCGCTTCATGAGGGCGGGGGTGAGAACGCTCCTGTCCGCGAACTTGTCGAGTATGGCCTTCTTGCAGGCCGTCTTCTTGATGAGCACGTTCTCGAGCGCGCGCGCGTGCCCCCAGGCGAGCAGCCGGTTGAGGTTCCCGATCTTGTCGTAGAGGGCGTTGTATTTCTCGGGGCCGATGGCGACCACGGAGTGCGTCGTTTCGCTCCTGATCACCTCGGCGAGCTCGTCGATCTTCTTCGCGCCGAGGGTCTTGCTGTCCGCGACGCCGAGGTCGAGCAGCCGCCGCGCGGGCCCCCCGTCGACGTAGACCGCGGCGATGAGGAGCGGGCCGAAGTAATCCCCCTTGCCGCTCTCGTCCACGCCGATGCGCGGCTCGGCGACCGATGGGTCGACGACCTCCTCGTACCCGAGCGACACCTCCTTCAGCACCGCCGGCTCGAGATAGAACTCGATAAACTCGCGGGCGCCCTTCCCCTGGACGAGGAGCTTGCCGTTCCTGAAGGCGGTGAGGCTGACGCCGTTCCTGCCGGCGGCGAAGAAGGCGTGGGGGACGTTTTCGCGCAGCGCGTACCCCTGCGCGGCGAGGTCCCGCTTCATCTGCGTGACCTGACGCTCGTCCACGCGGGCGATATAGGTGTTCTCTGACCGTTTGGTGAGCATGGCGGATGCGCTCCGGAGCAGCGCGCGAGGCGGTTATTTGAAATAGGGTCTCATCGGAGGGCCCACAGGTACATCGGTTTCGGCGCGCATGCCTCCATGAGCCCGTCCCAGAAGCTGGCCGCGGGCGCCACGGAGCCCGACGAGGCGCTCAACAGGTCCCTGAACGAAAATATCTTTTCATAGCGGATGAGGCGGAGTTTTTTCACCCCGAGCAGGTCTCCCGCCGCGGCGAGCGCGTCCTCCCGGTACCCGATGCCGTCGATCAGGCCCGCCTTCAGCGCCTCCGGGGCGAGGAAGAGCCTCCCGTCGGCGATGGTCGTCATCGCCTCCCTGCTCAGGCCCCTCTCCTTCGCCACGATCCCCGCGAAGCGGTAGAAGACCCCGTCCGCGATGCCCTGGAGCAGTCGCTCCTCGTCGGGCGTGATCGGCCGGGTGGGGGAGAGGATGTCCTTCATCCTGCCCTTCTTGATGGTGACCTCCCGGACGCCGATCTTCTCGAAGAGCCCCTCCACGTTGATGCCGTGCAGGATGACGCCGATGCTCCCGGTGATCGTCGTCGGCTGCGCGATGATCCGGTTCCCGGCGACGGCGACGTAGTACGCCCCGGAGGCGGCGACATCCTGAAGGTGGCAGACGACCGGCTTCCCCTTCGCCCGCAGGCTGCGCACCTCGTGGTAGAGCAGGTCGCTGTCCCCGACGCCCCCGCCCGGGCTGTCGATCTCGAGGAGGACGGCCATGACGCCCTTGTCGCGTCCGGCCTTCCTCAGCTGCGCAACGACGGAGGAGACCATGCCCCGGCCCCCGAAGAGGGCGTCGCCGTAGCCCCGGCCGATCACCCCGGTGAGGGGGATAAGCGCGACCTTCTGATCGCCCTGCCCCTCCACGGTCAGTTCGCGGAACCTGAACGCGTCGTCCTCGGAGGAGACGTTCTCACCTAGGAGAACCGCGACGAGCGCGGCGTTCATGGCGATGCTCCCGAGGAGCGCCGCCAGGAGCACGGCCAGCCCGATCCATTTCAGCGCCTTTTGTACGCGCGAACCCATCTACGAGCCCCATCGGTTATTTCGATAACTTCATGGCAATTCTAGCACTCCCCGCACAATGAGTCAACGATTTGGCCGGACACGATTTGGCCGGACACGATTTCTGCGCGGGGACAACGTGTAACCGGGGCTGATGAATGCGGCATTCGGTCTCGTGTTCGATCGGAGGCTGCCGAGAGGCGCCGGAAGGGCATAAGGGCATGGGTGTGCGTGGGTCTGCCTGACCGATCAGTTGTGGCGAGCCTTAAAATATTCTCTCAAAAGGACATTCTTGATGTTTTCGGCGATGAGCCTGTTCCCCTTGGGGGTGCAATGACCGAAGTCCCCGGCGAAAATATCGGTGAAATATTCCTTATACCCTTCTCTTGCCACAGCGTTTTTAAAAGATTTTTCGTTATCGACAAATATGACATTTTTCTCGGTTTGGAAAATAGCTTTAAGGGGCGTGATGTTGCGCAAGGGATACTGCATGCACACGAGGATGCTGCCTTGTTTATCCAGGGCATGTTTGAGTGCGAGATAAGTATTTCGTACCGAAAGGGGATACTGGTTTCCGCGAGAATTATCGCCCCCGACCTTTTCTTTCATCGATGGCGGAGATGCAGCATGGCCCTTCTCCCGGGAGATTATTTGGAGTGCCTGTTTGATCCATGGATTTTTTGGATCAAGTGCCAAAACCGTATTAAAAGAATCTTCGGCCTGGGATAATTTATTCTGTACCTGGTAACAGTACCCGAGATTCCTATATCCGCTAGGGTCGGAGGGGGCGATAGCGACGGCTTTTTTAAAGGCCTCTTCGGCCTCAGGAAATCTTTTCGTCCATGTATAACTGATCCCCAAGTTGATCAGGGCGGAGGTATTGCGCGGGTTGCGCGCGATAACCTTTTTAAGTATTTTCTGAGCCGCTGCATGCCTTCCCTTGTCTCGGTAAAGGCACCCCAGGGTCACAAGCGCCTCGTCGTCGACAGGCATGAGCGCAACGGCCTTTTCAAAATATTCTATCGCCCGATCCGGCTTTCCCATTTCCTGGTGCAGGTACCCAAGCTCAAGATAGGCATCGATGTTGCGGGGGTTCAGTTCGAGCGCCCGCGCAAACGCGTGTTCGGCCTGGTAATAGCGCCGTTCCCGCCTGAGTGCGCGTCCCCTCCTGACACATGACGTATCGTCCCTCGGGATGAGTTCTTTCGCCCTTGAGTGAATCCCGTCCCACAGAAGGCGGGCTAATTTATATGTCCTGAAATTCGAAAGGAATGGTTTTGATTTGCCAATGAAAATATCGTCAAACGACAGAAGATCGCCGCCGTCGTTGATGCCCATCATCGCGATTACCATATCGGGGTTGTAGCTTCTGAGGTTGGTCCCAAGCTGATCAAGTATGTAGGAGGTTTGGACACAAATCATTCCCTTGTTTATCACGCTGATCTTTTTGCGCAGGTTTGAGCTATTGAGAATTTCCTCCAGTTGGGCAGGGTAGGATTTTGCGCCCCCCATCGCGGTTGTTGATTCGCCGAGGCACAGTATGCGGAATTCGCCCCTCTTTACGATCGAGATCTTGTTCCAATGCTCCTGGAGGGAGAGAAATACGAAGCCCGCCGCGCGCAACCCGATTTCAAGAACGAGCCACGCAAGACAAAAACCGAAGATAACGGCGAGTATCCTGGCGCGCACGGCCAGTGTGCGCCCGGGTTGTGTCGCAGCGGTCATGAATCCGATCCTCCTGATGCGAGAAGGCTGATTGCGTTCAGCATGTGCAAACATAAGGAGGCGAGGGTGCGTGCCACGTAATGAGATTCGCTACCTGTCGAGCAGCAGCCACTCGGGCGGCGGCGGCACCTGGTCGGGGCGGATATCCTTCTTCGCCACGACGAAGCGCTCGAGCACCACGTAGTCCATATCCGTGGTGGCGAAGCAGCGATACGCCTGCGAGGGGGTCAGGACGATCGGCTCGCCGCGGACGTTGAAGGAGGTGTTGATGATCACGGGGACGCCGGTCAGTTTCCCGAACTCCGCGATGATGTCGTAGTAGCGCGGGTTGGAGTCGCGGCGGACGGTCTGCGGCCGCGCGGTGTTGTCCGCGTGCGTGACCGCGGGGATGAGCGCCCGCTTGTCCGGCCGCACCTCGCCCACGATGAGCATGTAGGGCGCGTCCGCGCACCCGAGGTCGAAATAGTCCCCCGCCTTCTCGACGAGGACCGCGGGGGCGAATGGCCTGAACTGCTCCCGGTGCTTGATCTTTTCGTTCAGGATGTCCTTCATGGCGGCGGTGCGCGGGTCGGCGAGTATGGAGCGCGCCCCCAGCGCCCGGGGGCCGAACTCCATGCGGCCGTGGTAAAACCCGACAACGTTTTTGTCCGCGATGAGCTTCGCGAGGGCGCGCGGCAGCTCCTTCTCGGAATATTCGGTGTACGGTATCCCCTGCTCGTCGAGCCACTTCCTGATCGACTCCTCGCTGAACGACGGCCCGAGGTAGGCCTGGTCCATCACCCACTTCCGCGGGTTGCCGAGGACCGTGTTGTACACGTAGAGGGCCGCCCCGATCGCCGCGCCCGAGTCGCCGGCGCCGGGCTGGATCCAGATGTCCTTGAAGGGGGTTTTCCTCAAGACCTCGCCGTTCGCCACGCAGTTCAGGGCCACCCCTCCCGCCATGCACAGATAGTCCATCCCGGTCTCGCGGTGGAGGAAGGCGGCGGTCTTCAGCATCGCCTCCTCGGTGACCTCCTGGATGCTGTGCGCGATGTCGGCGAAGCGCTGGTTCTCCCGCGCGTACTCCTCGTCCCAGCCGGGGACGTCCTTGCGGGGGTGCGTGAAGTGCGTGTAGAAGACGGACTCGGGGGCACGCGGGGGGCCGAAGAGCTCGATGAACTTCCGGGTCAGGTTCTCGAGCCGGTAGTGGTAGGCGAAATAGTCCATGTTCAGCTTGAAGCTCCCGTCGTCGTTGATCTCGACGAGCTCCCTGATCTTGTCCACGTAGCGCGGGGTGCCGTACGGGGCCATGCCCATCACCTTGTACTCCCCGTCGTTGACGCGGAAGCCGAGGTACCCCGTGAAGGCGCTGTAGAGGAGACCGAGGGAATGGGGGAAGTTGATCTCACGGGTGAGCTCGACGCGGCCGCCCCTCCCGGTCCCGCAGGAGGCCGTGTTCCACTCGCCGACCCCGTCTATAGTGAAGATCGCCGCCTCCTCGAACGGGGAGCAGAGGAAGCAGCTCGCCGCGTGGGAGACATGGTGGTCGGTGTAGAGGATCTCGCCCTCGTAGCCGGTCTCCTTCCGGATGACCGAGGGGATGTGCATCTTCTCCCTGAGCCAGACCGGCATCGCCGTGATGAACGACCGGTACGAGCGCGGCCAGGTGGCGAGGTAGGAGGTGAGGAGCCGCTCCATCTTGATGAACGGCTTCTCATAGAAGACGACGTAGTCGAGGTCGGAGATCTTCACGTTCGCGAAGCGGAGGCAGAAGTCGATGGCCTGCTTCGGGAAGCCGGAGTCGTGCTTCTTCCTGCTGAACCGCTCCTCCTCGGCCGCCGCGACGATCGTGCCGTCCACGCAGAGCGCCGCCGCGGCGTCGTGGTAGAAGCAGGAGATGCCGAGGATCTTCATCTGCGCCCCGTCGAACCCGCGCAAATCTCTTTGGGATTTGGGATTTGGGATTTTGGATTTACGCTGTTCAGAACTGCCTCTTCAGGGTTTCGATCGTGTCCGCCGCGCGCTTCCGGGGATGCCACGCGCCGGGCCC
This sequence comes from Chlamydiota bacterium, assembly GCA_037133055.1. Taxonomy (GTDB): domain Bacteria; phylum Auribacterota; class Tritonobacteria; order UBA1439; family UBA1439; genus UBA1439. The sequence goes on along the minus strand of JBAXOY010000017.1, from coordinate 28,372 downwards.
CCTGAGCCTCAGGAAGTCCCGCCGGGCGCATCGCGCGATCAGGGCGGTGACGGCGATCGCGGTGAAATAGACGACGGTGAGGATCACGACCGTCTGGGCGTGGCCGATTGTCTTCGCGACGCCGAGCCACCAGGTCCGCAGCCCGTCAAGGGTCCGTTCGACCGGGCGGGGGAAGCGCCTCCGCTGCCACGTGAGCAGGGAAAGCGTCACGACGATGGACAAAACCGTCAACGCAACCTTAAGCCGCAGACGCATGGGAAATCCCAGAGCGCATTCCGGGGCGCGAGGGGCGGAATCGCCGTCGCCCGGGGGGCGATCAGAAAAGCGTGTAGATGAACGGCAGCACCGCCGAGCCCTCGGTCACGAAGATAAAGATGCTGAGGAGGACCAGGATGATGAGGATCGGCGCGATCCACCACATTTTGGTTTCTTTGAGAAAAAGAAAAAGCTCCTTGAGAAGCGCGATCATGACAGAACTGTAGCACAGCGGCGGCGCGGCGCGCAACCTAATTTCGCACTTTCGCACTGACACTCGTACTTTAGCACTTTGACATCGGCTGGCACTTCAGCTACACTACCCGCATGGAATCAGCAGTCACCCCCCGCGCGATGCGCAGGCTCATCCTCGATGAGTCCATGCGCGCCCATGTCGGGCATATCGGCTCGGCGCTTTCGATCGCGGAGATCGTCGCGGTCCTCTTCGGGGAGGCGCTGCGCTTCCCGGGAACCGACGACCCGCAGAGGGACCGGTTCATCCTCTCCAAGGGGCATGCCGTGCTGGCGCTCTACGCGGCCCTCATGCTCAAGGGCATCCTCACCCGCGAGGAACTCGCGACCTACTGCGGCGACGGGACCCTGCTGGGGGCGCACCCGGAGCACACCCTGCGCGGCATCGACTTTTCCACCGGTTCGCTCGGGCACGGCCTCGCCATCGGGGCGGGGGTCGCGCTCGCGGCGCGCATGGCGGGCTCGCCCCATCGCGCGTTTGTGCTGGTGAGCGACGCCGAATGCAACGAGGGCTCGCTCTGGGAGACCGTCATGTTCGCCGCGCACCACAGGCTTTCGAACCTGGTGGCCGTCGTCGACGACAACGGGCAGCAGGCGATGGGGAAGACGAGGGATATCATCGACCTGAGCCCCCTGGGCGCGAAGTGGCGCGCCTTCGGCTGGGATGTGCGCGAGGTCGACGGGCACAGCGTCCCCGAGCTCAGGGGCGTCCTCTGCGCCGCGGGGGAGGGCCCGGGGCGGCCGCGCGCGGTCATCGCGCGCACGGTATCGGGCAGGGGGGTGTCGTTCATGGAGGGAGAGGTGAAGTGGCACTACCTGCCGCTCACCGGGGAGCTGTACGAGAGGGCACTTGGAGAGATCGAGGCCGCGCCATGAGGAAGCAACTGGCGGCGACCCTGCTCGATCTCGCGGGCCGCGACCCGCGCATCGTGCTCCTCACCGCGGACCTCGGGTTCATGGTCCTCGAGGAGTTCGCCGCCGCCTACCCCGACCGCTTCTACAACGTGGGGGTCGCGGAGGCCGATATGGCCGGGATCGCGACGGGGCTCGCGGCGTGCGGCTACATCCCGTTCCTCTACTCGATCGCCACCTTCGCCTCCATGCGGGGCTACGAGCAGCTGCGCGACGGCCCCGTGCTCCACCGCCTGCCCGTCCGCGTCCTCGGGATAGGGGGCGGGTTTGAATACGGGCATGCGGGCCCCACGCATGCCGCGCTGGAGGACCTCGGGATCATGCGTTGCCAGCCGGGTCTTACCGTGATCGCCCCCGCCGACGATGACCAGGCCTCGGCGGCGATCCGCGCCGTGTACGATCTCCCCGGGCCGGTCTATTTCCGCATCAGCAAGGAGAACTGCCCGCCGCTCCCCGGCCTCGACGGCCGGTTCACGTTGGGCAGGATGGAGATCCTGCGCGAGGGGGCCGACGCGGGGATCATCGCCATCGGGAGCATCGCGGCGGAGGCGGTCCGGGCCGCGGAGATGCTCGCCGCGGACGGGATCCGGACCGCGGTGGGGATCGTCTCGTCGCTCCGGCCCGCGCCGGCGGACGACATCAGGAAGTTCCTGGGGGGCGTCGCCACGGTGGTGACGGTCGAGGAGCACTACCCGGAGGGCGGGCTCGGTTCCCTCGTGGCGGAGACCGCCGCCGGGATCGGCGCGCCGTGCCGGGTCGTTCGCCTCGGGGCTCAATTTCCGTTTCCAGCCGTAATCGGGAGCACCCGGTTCCTCAGGGAGCACCACGGCCTTTCGGCGGAGAATATCGCCCGCTCGGTCCGCGAGGGGCGCGGGGGGGGAAGGCCGTGAGCGGGGGAATACCCCTCTCCATCGTCCTCCCCGTCTATAACCAGGGGGACCATATCGGGGATATCCTCCGCGGCTATCTCGCCGCGCTCTCGAACCTCCGGCACGATTTCGAAATCATCGCGGTGGTCAACGCGAGCACCGACGGCTCGCTGAAGGCGTGCGAGGAGATCGCCCGCGCCCATCCCTCCGTCAGGGTGCTGCACGATCCCGCGCCGGGATGGGGGCGCGCGGTGCGCAGCGGCATTGCGGTCGCGCGGGGGGATCTCATCGCCTACGCGAACTCCGCGAGGACGCCGCCGCATGCGCTCTGCGCGCTCATTTTGCTGGGGTACGCCAACCCCGGGTACCTTATCAAGGCCGAGAGAAAATTGAGGTTCCCCGTGATGCGGAGGATGGGGTCGATACTCTACAACTTTCAGTGCCGGGCGCTTTTCTCTCTCGCGGTATGGGACGTGAACGGGACCCCGAAAGTGTTCGCGAGGTCCTTTCTCCCCCCCGGGGGCCTGAGGGAAGAGGGCGACCTGATCGACCTGGAACTGCTCCTCCACTGTGTGCGGAGCGGCATCCCGGTGATCGAGGTGCCGGTGGTTTCGCCGGGGCGGCACAGCGGCCGGTCCACCACCATGGTCCCCTCCGCCCTGAAAATGTACGCGGGGGCCTTCCGCCTCTGGCGGAACATGCGCCGCGCCGGCGCCCCCGCCGCTTCCACGGATCGCTGATGAACGATTCCCCCCAAAATTCCCGCGAGGCGCTCTGGGCGCGCCACCACGAGCAGTTCCGCGACCCCGCGGACCTCGTCGCCTTCTGGCACGGGGCGGGGGCGATCGATCCCGGGCTCTTCGAATGCGCGGTGGAGGGGCGGTGGTGGGAGACCCTCGGGCGGTGCGGGATCACGCTCCTCGTCTCGCGCGAGTACGAGCATCTCCTGCTGGGGATGCGGGCGGATGCGGAGGGGGGGGGGGCCTTCACCTTCATGCGGCTCCCGCACCCGTCGGGGATCGCGGTGGACGGCGCCCGCGGGACGGTGCACGTCGCCTGCACGCGGAACCCGAACCAGATCTACGATCTCAAACCCGCGCGGACGCTCATGCCGCGGCTCGACAGCGACGCGGAGGCCCCTGCGGGCGCCCCCCTTGTCCCGGCCCTGGTGCGGTTTCTCCCCGGGTGCCTGTACCTGCACGACCTCGCCCTGGTCGGGGGGGAGCTCCACGCGACCTCGGTGGGCCAGAACTCGATCGTGAGGATCGGCCCCTCGGGTGCATGTGAAAGGGTCTGGTGGCCGCGGTGCATCGAGACGTCGCGCGGCCCCGTCGTCGGCCGGAACCACCTCCAGCTCAACTCCATCGCCGCCGGCGACAGTCCCGCCGCTTCGTTTTTCTCCGCCTCGGCGGACGAGGTCACCGCCCTCCGCCCCGGCGATCCCGCCTTCCCGGTGGACGGGCGCGGGGTGATATTCTCCGGCGTGACCCGCGAGGCGATGGCCCGCGGGCTGACGCGCCCGCACTCGGCCAGGCTCCACGGGGGGAAGATCTGGGTGGACAACAGCGGCTACGGGGAGGTCGGCGTCGTCGAGGGGGGCGCGTTCGTCCCCGTCAGGCGGCTTCCGGGATGGACGCGCGGCCTCGCCTTCTGCGGGGATGTCGCGTTTGTCGGGACCTCCCGCGTCCTGCCGCGGTTCCGGGCGTACGCGCCGGGGCTCGACCCCGATGCCGCCCGGTGCGGCGTCCACGCGCTCGATGCGCGGACGGGAGAGGCGCTCGGGGCCATCGTCTGGCCCGCGGGCAACCAGATATTCGCGCTCGAATGGATGCCGTCGGCGATGAGCGGGGGGTTCCCGTTCACGCCCGGCGATGAGGCCTCGGCGGCGCGCGCCGCGGGGCTGTTCTATTCGTTCGATCTGCACACACGGTAAGGAGGTATCGCAATGGCTGAGTTCCGTTTCCTGATGCTCTCCGCGATGTACGAGAACGGCGGCAACACGACCCACCGCCTGCTCGACGGCCATCCGGAGCTTTTCGTCTACCCGTTCGAGTCGCAGATCGGCACCCGCCTGGTGCGCGATCATTTGAGCGGCATGTTCCCGGCGAAATACCGCTGGCCGGTCTTCGACCTGAGCGCGACCCCGGCCCAGGACTACCGGGCCATCATCGACGAGGAGGGCAAGGTGCGGGCCCGCACGCCGAAGGTGAGCAAGTTCCGGCACATGCCGTTCGACCTGAGCGACGAGGACCGGTGCGAGCGCTACGTCGCCTACGTCCGCGCCTCGGGCCGTTCACGCCCCGCGAACGTCGAGGCGTTCTTCCGGGCGACCTTCGACGCGTGGAGGGATTACCGGAAGACCGGCCGGCAGTCGGTCTACGTCGGGTACAGCCCCATCATCGCCGTGGACGCCGGTGCGATCCTCGGCGAGATGCCCGGGGCGCATGTCCTGCACGTGGTGCGGAACCCCTGGTCGGCGTACGGCGACACGAGGAAGAGGCCGGTGCCCCTGTCGCTGCAGCACTACATGACGGGCTGGGTGACCGCGCTCGCCCACGCCCTTTTCTTCCAGCGGCGGCATCCGGACAGGCTCCACATCGCCCGGTTCGAGGATATCATCGCCGACCCGAAGAAGGTGCTCGGGGGGCTGTGCAGATCGATCGGGATCGCGCCCGCGGATACGCTGGCGGCCCCGACGTGGAACGGGGCGCCGCTCGATGAGGTGTACCCGTGGGGCACCATCCGCCGCGCGACCGCGGAGGCGAACAAGGCGACCGCGGAGGAACTCACGCAGGCCGAACGGGACGAGGTCCGGCTCTGGGCGGGGCCGTATATTGAGCTGATGAAATACGGCGACTTTATTTAATGTCGGACCGCGGATTGCACCGGGATACAGCTTTAACGCCGGAACGCAGATGAACGCGGATCGTCAGGATGGACGCAGATGAGACCATAGTTGAAAGTTAAAGGCTGAAAGTAAATAGTGACATGTTGAATTACATGGCGGAAGAAAAGGAAGTGGTTGTATCCTGACTATCCTGACGATCTGCGTTTATCTGCGGGCTACATCAAAGCAGGGCACATGATATGACACGCGTGCTGATCACCGGGGCATCCGGGTTCGTGGGGAGCAACCTCTGCCGCCGCCTTGTCCGCGACGGAGACGAGGTGCACCTTTTCCTCCGGAAGGGGTTCACGCCCTGGCGGCTGGCGGGCGTCCTGCACGGCGTCCGGATCCACGAGGTGGATCTCCGCGACGGGGACGCCGTCGCGCGGGCGGTCGGCGAGGCGAGGCCGGACCGGGTGTTCCACCTCGCCGCCTACGGCGCCTACTCCTCGCAGACGGACCCGCGCCGCATGGCGGAGACGCACGTCGTCGGGATCGCGAACCTGGTCGAGGCGTGCCTGAAGACGGGGGTGGGGTCGTTCGTGAACGCGGGGTCCTCCTCCGAGTACGGGTTCAAGGACCACGCGCCCGCGGAAGACGAGCGGATCGACCCGAACAGCTACTACGCCGTCACGAAGGCCGCCGCGGCGCTCTACTGCCGCTACGCATCCCGCAGGGAAAACGTTCCGATCACGACGCTCCGCCTCTATTCCGTGTACGGCCCCTGGGAGGAGCCGACCAGGCTCATGCCGACCCTGATGCTGAACTGCATGGAGGGGGCGCTGCCGCCGCTCGTGAACCCGGACGTCGCCCGGGACTACGTCCACGTCGACGACGTGGTGGAGGCGTTTCTCCTCGCCGCCGGGGCGTCGGCGAATGAGCCGGGGGCGGTGTACAACGTGGGGACGGGGGTGCAGACGACGATACGGCAGGTGGTCGAAATCGCGCGGCGGGTGTTCGACGTCAAGGCCGGGCCGCGGTGGGGCACCATGGAGAACAGGATCTGGGACACCGGCATCTGGGTCGCGGACGCGCGGCTGATCGGGGAGAAACTGGGGTGGGCGCCGCGCCACGATTTCGAGTCCGGCTTTCGCCTCATGGCGGACTGGCTCCGCGACAACCCCGCGATCGCGGATGAGTATCGGAGGCGCGCGGCGACGCCGCCCTGATCACGGCGTGAATCGTCACTGTTCCCGTGCGTTCGGGATGATCTGCCCGGTCACCTGCACGCCGTCACCGGTGTCCGCACGGGCAGACGCGGTGATGGGCGGATAGGTATTCACGCGGGGAGATATCAGGCCGTGGGCGGGAAACGGCACCGGAGGGAGATCGTGATGAGCATCAGGGCGCAGTACGGGAGGATCGCCGATGCGGTGAACAAGGGGCTCAATCGCCTCAGTGAATTCAAACTCCTGCCGTATCTCCCGTATCCGCGCTCCATCATTTGTGAACTGACGACCTATTGTCCCTTGCGGTGTCTCATCTGCCCGCTCCATTACTCGTACGGGAGAGCAATGGATAAGGGGCATATGGATTTGGAAAAACTGAAGAGGCTCATCGACGAGAGCCACCCCTATCTCGACAATGTGGGCCTTACCGGCTTGGGCGAGACCGTGCTGTACCCGCATCTCCGGGAGGCTGTGGAATATATCAGGGATAAAAAACCGTCGGTCAGCATTTATCTTTCCACCAACGCGAGCCTTCCGTCCAGCGCCGAAATCATCGGCTCGGTCATGGACAAGATCAACAGCATCCAGATATCCATCGACGGCATTGGAGAGGTTTTTGAAAAACTGAGGAAAGGAGCGACGTACGATCTGTTTCTCTCCAACGTGAGGCGGATCGCCCGCACAGCGCATGAAGGGGGGACGGATATTCTCTTCAACATGGTGATCCTCAAGGAGAATCATCACCAGATGGCCGAGGTCATCAGGCTGGCGAAGAAGATCGGCATCGCCAGGGTGACGTTTACACCCGTAAATCTCGCAAGCGTGGATTGGGATATCGAGTACTACCGGTTTTTCCACACCCCCGAATTCAACCGGATGCTCGCCGAGGCGAAATCCGCGGCCGCCGCTGAAGGCGTGGGGCTTTCACTGGTTCCGCCGACAGAACGAAGGGAATTCAGGAATTGCCCGTATGTCTGGAAATTTATGTATGTCACATGGGACGGGTATCTTGCCCCCTGCTGCGCCAAGCCGTTCAGAAAAGAACTGCATTTCGGAAACGTGTTCGAAAAGGGCCTGCTGCGCTGTCTCAACAGCCGGGAGGCCGTGAAATTCCGGATCCTGTCGCTCCGCAACCGGATTCCCGTGTTTTGTCGGAGATGCCACTGGGTCGTCGACTGACCGGCTCTGGACGGGCGAGCTCCGCCGGCCTTCCGAAGGGCACGAGGGATCCGCCCACGCCGTCCGCGATCACCTCTGGTGCCGCGCCGGCGCGCGCCCTGATCACCGGCTTCCCGCATGCCCGCGCCTCGAGGCAGGCGATACGGGGCGACTCATTGTGCGAGGGGGGGCGCGCGGCGTGTTCCCCCCGGCGCATCCCCGCCATTCACACGCGCCCCGGCGGCGGAGAAAATCACCTCGTGTCTCCGGGCGCCCTCAATCCGGCCGCCCGCACCTTGAAGCTCAGGTCCGTGGGTTCGCCGGTGGACTCGGCGCGGTAGAGGTCGTCCGCTTTGAGCGTTACGGTCACGGGGCCCGGCCCTGCGTTCACGAGCGGGAAGGTGTAGACGTTCCAGCCTGAGCCGGGCGTCACGCGCCCGATCTCCCCCCCGCCCGCGAACACGCGAAGGCCGATCCGTTTCAGCGCGGCGTGGTCGTTGCCGACGGTGATCCGGAGCGATGCCTCCGCCCCCCGCGGCATGCGCAGGGCGAGCGAGGCCTCGCGGGCAAAGCGGCGGTAGTCGCGGTCGCCCGCGTCGTACATCAGGTACCACCCGGGCCCGAGGCGGGCGCCGGGCGAGCCGAGCGCGATCTCTGTTTCCGCCGGGCGATCCCACCCGGCCGCGGGGGGCGACGGCAGGCGGACGCGGGGGGGCGCCGTGTCTGGGTTCAGGAGGCGCCACACGCGCTCGTGCGTCATGGGGCCGAGCCTCCTCCTCGCGGCGATAAGGCGGGGGAGACGGAGGAGGGCGGCGAGGATTGCGCGGGCCTGCGTGGCGATCAGCCGGGAATCCCCCCTCCAGTAGTTGGCCCGCGCAACCCCGCATTCCCAGCGCAGGGTGCCGGCGAGCGCGCCGGGGATCATGGGGGCGGGGAAGCATTTGAGGATGAGCATGATCCGGTTCCGCAGGGTCAGGTAATTCTTGCGGGGCGAATTCTCCCGCATGGTGGCCGACGCCTTGTGGTACGCGCGCGCCGCGGGAGCCGTGATGATCCGGTATCCCCGCGCCCGGATCCGCAGGCTGAGGTCCACGTCCTCCAGGTAGATGAAATACGCCGGGTCGAACAGGCCCGCGTCCCTGAGCGCCGCGGCCCGCACGAAGAACGCCCCGCCGCACGCGGCGATGACCTCGGGGGCGACGGCGAGCTCGGGGGTGTCGTAGCGCCCGTTCAGGCAGTCCCACGTGAGGGCGATCCTGTTGAGGCAGACGCCGATTCCCTGGACGATGTCGCGATTGTGGAAATAGAGGAGCGTGGGCGCGCACGCCCCGACGGAGGCATCTTCGCCGGCGGCGTCGACGAGCGCGGTGATCCAGTCAGGGTCCACCTCCATGTCGTTGTTGAGGAGGGCGATGAACTCCGCCCCCTGTTCCATCGCATACGCCATCCCGCGGTTGTTGCCGGCGGCGAAGCCCGCGTTCGTCCGGTTCTCGATCAGCGTCACCTCCGGGAAATGCGTCCGCACGTAGTCCCGGCTCCCGTCCGTGGAGGCGTTGTCCACCAGCACGACTCTCGCGTTGCCGTAGGAGAGCCGGGCGAGCGAGCCGAGGCACGAGGGGAGATGGTCGATCCCGTTCCAGTTGATGACGATGACGTATACGAGCGGTTTCATGGGCGCCGGGCCGCCTTGGGTTTGTGACCATTCTATGCGTACTGCGCCCGCGGTCAAGTAGATTCAAAGTGCTTTACACGCCCCCCCGGACATGTATATAGTTGCCCCGTTCGGTCGGGGGGGGCATCGGGTGACGGCCATGACGGAGAAGTCCGCCGCGCCCGCGGCGGCGTGCGTCGCCCGCGGCGGCGCGAACGCGGAAGGGGGGAGGACGGGCATCGGCGCCCGGGTGATGCGCCCGCTCGTGCGCCGTTTCCTCGAATCGGGCCGTGTTCCCCTCCCCTCCATGCTCATGCTGGAGATTTCATCCCTCTGCAACCTGCGCTGCGTCATGTGCGCGAAGACGGTCGGGCGCGTCGGCACCGCCCCGGACCGCCTGATGGACTGGGAGCTGTTCAGGAAGATCGAGCCGCTTTTTCCCCTGCTCGACTACGTGGATCTGAGCGGGGTGTGGGGCGAGGCGTTCATACGTCCCGACCTCTACCTCAGGATGCTCGCGGCGCTCAAGGCCCACGGCATCACCGTCAGGACGATCAGCAACGGCGTGCTCATCACCGCCGATGTCGCCAGGGAGATCGTCCGGCTGGGGCTCGACATCCTCACCATCTCCCTCGACGCCGCCCGCCCCGAGACCTACAGGAGGATCCGGGTCGGGGGGGAGATCGGGGAGATCGTGTCCGCCCTCACGCATATCCGCGGGGAGAAGGGGGCGCGGCGGACGGCGGCGCCGCGCGTCGAGTTCATGGTCCTCGGCATGAAGGACACGATCGGCGAGCTCCCCGAGGTGGTGAGGATGGCGGGGGCGCTGGGCGTCTCCCGGGTCGGCCTCCAGGAGATGGTCGAGTTCGAGGGGGGCGAGGGGCAATCCCTCGCCTGGCGCCACCGGGAGATCGGAAGGTCGTGGTACGAGAAGGCGCGGGCGGTCGCAGGGGAGGTCGGGGTCGAGCTCTCGCTCATCCCCCCCGACCAGTTCGAGCCGCCGCAGGCGCAGGAGTCCTACAAGGAAGCCGACGGCGCGCGGAGGGCCGCGGTCATCAAGGACTGCTTTTTCCCCTGGAAGATGGCCGTGGTGACGACCGGCGGCGATGTCATCCCCTGCTGCGCGATGTTCACCTCCATGGGGAACCTGAACGAGAAGAGCTTTGAGGAGATATGGAGGGGGAAATCCTACCGGGACCTTCGGCGCTCGCTGCTGAGCGAGAAGCCCCCGCCGACGTGCATCATCTGCTCGGCCCGGGGGTGGCGCACGAAGGACGCGGGGATGGAGCTTCGGGAGGCGCGGGGACTCGCCGCCCTCCCCCTGAGGCGCGCGTTCCGGCGCAACCCCGTCCTGAAGCGCGTGAAACCGTTCCTGAAGAAGTTCCTCTGACCGCCCCCGCCGGCCAAACTAGGGTTCAGGGTTCGGCGTTCAGGGTGAAAAGCTTTTGTTCAAGCGGTTCAAGCCGTAATCCGCGTTCATCCGCGGCGATCCGCGTCCCATTCCTCCTTCAACCGTCTTATCCGCGTTCATCCGCGGCGATCCGCGTCCGATTCCGCTATTTCCGAAGGAGCCGCGCCATTCTCCTCCGTACGCCCTCCATAAATCCGGCGCGAAGGCTCTTCCGCGGGTAGCACTCCCGGATGGCCGCCGCGTGGAGCGATTCGATCTCCTTCTTGCCGAGGTTCCGGTAGCTCACGACGGCGCCGAAGGTGCCGTCGTAGTCGGCCCAGTCCTCCGTGACGAGGAGGCCGTCGCGCTTGCACTGGTCGAAGAACTCCGTGCCCGGGAACGGGGTGGCGATGCTGAACTGAAGAGAGTCGTTGGGAAGCTTCTTCGCCAGGGCGACCGTCTCGCGCACCGTGTCCGGCGTTTCGCCGGGGAGCCCGATCATAAACGTCCCGTGCACCTCGAGGCCGCAGCGCTTGGCGGCCGCGAACGCCCCGGGGACCCGCGCGAGGTCGATCCCCTTTTTGATCGCCTTCATGATCGCGGGGGAGCCCGTCTCCACGCCGAACTTGATCTTCCGGCAGCCCGCCCGGTGCATCCGGGAGAGCATCTCCTCGTCCACGGTGTCCACGCGCCCCATGCAACTCCAGATGACCGCAAGGCCCCGCCGGGTGATCTCGTCGCATATCCCGATGACGCGCTCCTTCCCGATGGTGAAGGTGTCGTCGTCGAAGAATATTTCGCCCGGCGTGTAGCGGCGCACGCAGTGCTCCATCTCGTCCACCACGTTCCGCGCCCCGCGGGCCCTGAACCTGCCCCCGTACATCACCTGCGGCCAGAGACAATAGGTGCACCGGAAGGGGCAGCCCCGGCTCGTGATCATCGTGATCCAGGGGAGGGCGAGATAGCTCGGCTCGTGATAGCGTTCCCAGCGGTAGAGGTCGCGGGCGGGGTAGGGGAGGCCGTCGAGGTCCTGGATGAAGGGCCGGTCCCCGTTTGCGACGACCGCGCCGTCCCTCCGGTAGCTGATCCCCCGCACGCCGTGCGGGTCCTTCCCGTCCCGCAGGTGCTTCACGAGTTCCGTGACGGTGACCTCGTATTCCCCGCGGGCGATGTAGTCGATGCACGGGTGCTCCGCGAGCGCCTCCCTGTGGTAGATGCTCGTGTGCGGCCCTATGGCGATGACGGGAATGCCGAGCTCCTCCTTTACCGCCCGCATCGTGTGTATATCGACGGGGAAGGAGGGGGTGCTCGTCTCGATGACGCAAAGGTCGGCCTTCTCGGCCCTGAGCCGCCGGATGAACGCGGGGATGTCGAGGAGGTCCAGCGTGGCGTCGATGACGCCGACCTCGAGCCCCTCCCGCATCATCAGGGCGGCGAGGTAGGCGTGATAAATCGGGAAATGGTAGGAGGCGGACCCCTTCGCCCTGAACACGGAGAGGGGGATCGTGAACGGCCACCGCACGTTCGCGCGGAAGCCGATCCTCTTTTTCGTGAGCCACGGGGGATTACAGATGGCCGTTTTCATCGCATACCGACCGGAAGTGAAAGTGTAGCATAGAGCCGCTTCACTTTGCCGTACTGAATATCCCACGTGTACCGGGCGAGCACCGTGTCCCGCCCGCGTCTCCCCATCTCCCGCCGCATCTGCCCGTCGACGAGCAGGGACCGGAGCCTCCCGGCGAGGGCGTCCACGTCGCCGAAGGGGACGAGGAACCCGTCCCCCCCGTCGGTGATTACCGCGGGCACCCCCCCCGCCGCGCAGCCGACGACGGGGATCCCGCACGCCCACGCCTCGAGATAGACCATGCCGAACGACTCGTTCCGCGAGGGCATGACGAAGATGTCGCCGGCGGCGAAAAGGTCCTTTTTGTCGTCCCCCTCGATCCGTTCGATCAGCACGAGCCGCTCCCGGGTCGACGGGGCGAGCGCGGCATGGAACGACCGGAAGTCCTCGAACGTGGGGCCGGCGAGGACGAGGGTGCCGTCGCAGCCGTTGCGCAGGAGACGCTCGAACGCCTGCACCGTGTGTCGGGCGCCTTTGTCGAACGCCTTCGGACCCACGGAAAACAACATGCCCCCCCGCACCCCGTATTTTTTCCTGAAGCGCTCGCCGTCCCCCCCGCGGACGTCGGCGGGGTTTACCCCCATGCCGACGACGGTGATCCTGTCCCGGGAAACGCCGGCCCCCTCGAGCGCCTCAGCTTCGATAGAGGTCTGGGCGATGACGGCATCCGCCCGCGCCAGGAGCTTCATCTGGTCGCGGTCGGTGTGGATCCGCAGCACCCGGTCGTCGTGCGGTTCTCCCGTGTGGAGGAAGGGGCTGTAGATCAGGGGCGCATCCGCCCTCCGGGCGATCCTCGAGGCGAGGTAGAGGATCATCCCGTAGGGGACAAGGCCGGCGTGGACCGCATCCACCCGGTGGGATCTCAGCCCCTCGAGCGCCATGCCCGGCAGGAAGCCCGTGCTGAAGAGATGGGGGGCGGCGGCGAAGGGGAGGCGGGCGAGGCGCCATCGATACCGCTCGTAGCCGGGGGGGTGTCGGAGGGGAAACCTCCGTATGGAGACGCCGCCGTGGACTTCCCGGAGAGGCGAAATCCCGGCGCCCTTCCTGGTGAGGAACCGCTCGAACAGGAGGGCGTCCGTGGTGAAGACAGTGACCTCATGCCCCTCGCGGGCGAGCCGCTCCGCCATCTCCTGGAAGAAGATGCCCGAGCCGCACAGGGCCGGCCAGTACTGATGGCATATAAAGAGAATCTTCATTGAGCGATCGGAGGCCTTTGACAATGCGGGTGTCAGGATATATACTGGTGAAGTATAGCACCTTGCCGGTGACAGGGGTAGGGATCACGCGGGGCGCCATGACACGAGAGCAGTATCAGGAACTCAAGAGATGTAACGAGCAGCTTCTGGAAAAGGAGATAGCGGACAAGAAGACGGTTCTTGCCGCCCTCCCCACGGAGGCGACCATCTACTTCAGCAAGAAGTGCAACCTGCTGTGCATAAAATGTTTCCGCAATTTCCCTTCCATGATCGCCTCCCACCACGATATGCCTCAGGAGATGTTCGAGAGTCTTGCCGAACAAATATTCCCCACACTGCTTCGGGCTGAACCGACGCTCTACGGCGAGCCGCTTATGTGCTCGTACTGGGACCGGATCGTCGCACTGTTCAAGCACTATGGCGTGATGCTGCATCTCACAACGAACGGCACGCTTCTCACCGAGGAGGTGATAGAGAGCCTCAACGGCGTCACCGACTTTTTGAAGGTGTCATGCGACGCCTGCGACAAGGAAACATACGAGTCGATTCACAGGGGCGCCACCTTCGAAACCACCGTGAACAATCTCAAGGCCTTCGGGAGAATGAAGAAGCATATGACCCTGGAGCCGCGGTTCAGGCTCGGCATCGTCCTGATGAAGAGGAACATAGACTCCCTCCCCCGATATGTCGAATTCGCAAAGGAGGTAGGGGCAGACGAGGTCCAGACCCTCGGGCTGGTGACATACCATCCGGATTTCAGGAAAGAGGAGCTTTTCGATATCCCCGCACGGGCGAATGCCGCCATAACGGCGGCAATCAAAAGGGCGAAGGAGCTCGGGATCGACCTGGAGCTCGGGTTCAATCGCGTCCCCGACCCGGCGTATGCGCTCGCCGCCCGGGGGAAGCCCCAGGATACGCCGGCCGAGGGCGGCTTCCGTTCTCACGAAGGGGCCACCTGCCCATATTTCTTCCACAGGCCCTACATATTCGGCGACGGCACGGTGGTGAGCTGCGGGAACTGCGAGACAAAAGTGATGGGCAATCTTCGCGAGCACGCCTTCAGCGAGATATGGAACAATGCGCGCTACCAGGACATGCGCAGGGCCTTCTACGGGGGCCTCGACCACTGGTACGATATATGCTCGAGATGTATCTGCATAAACACCGCCTATGACATGACCACCTATAGAAAAGACTTCGGCATCGAGCGATCAGGGGAGCTTTCGCCTGGGTGGGCGGCCATCAATGAGAGGATCCCCTCCGCCGTGAGGAGGATCATCCCCCGGGGGCTCAAGCTCTTCATAAAGGCGCATATGGCTCACAAAAGCTCCTCCGTCATCCCGGACGGATGGGGCGGTACCCGCGGACAGAAATAACACGAGACAGGGGTATATCAGTGAGGGCTCTTTTCGGACTCTATAGGGAAGGTTCCCCGAGATTTTACTGGTGCGTCACGTGGCATATCCATTTCGCGTGCAACCAGAAGTGCATCTACTGCTTCAACGAGCAGGATGCCGCCCTCCCGCCGGTCGCGCCGGACTACGATAAGGCGCTCGTCGAGCTCTCCCGCGTCAAGCCGAAGCACCTGTGCATCTCCGGCGGAGAGCCGACCCTGGTTCCGGATATTGTCGCGATCATGCGGCGGCTGCGGGAGGGATGCGGGGAGGGGATGCAGGTCGAGTTCAACTCGAACCTCACCGGCCGCCCCGAGCTCCTCACCGACATCCTCCCCTATGCGAACATCATCGCCGCCAGCATCGACGGGGTGGGGGAGGTCAACAAGGCCCAGCGTGGTATCGACGGGGACGAGGTGCTGGCCACGATCGAAAAGATCGCCCTGCACCGCTACCCGTCCGGGAGCCGCTTTCGAAGGATCATGGCCGTCCCCACGGCCACCGTGAACTCCTACGCGCGTCTCCCCGAGCTCTTCGACCGGCTGAGGGAGATCAGGAGGAAGAGCGTGCTCGATATGAACGTCGAGGTCAAACCGGTATTCCCGTACCACAAGCCCCTGTCGCCCGCCTCGCGGCCAGAGGTGTGGGAGGATTTCGTCGCGAAAAGCAGGGAGTGGGAGCGGGACTACAAAGACATCCGGGTCGAGGTGAGGGGCGTGAGCGCGTTCAGCGGTTTGAACAAGGGCGGCGGCAAGTTGAGGTCCAACTGCTGGCGGCAGTTCTTCACCGCCATGCTCATGCCGGACGGGGCATGGACCTACTGCAAGCCGGACTGGTTTTCGCGCAACTACTTTATCCCGGGCTACAGGGACGGCGGGAAGCGCGACAAGGCCCGCGTGGCATGTGAAAGCATCCACTCCCTCTACATCAACCCCTGCGACCTCACCTGCTACGCGCCCTGCGAGCACGGCGAGAACCTCGACCGGGCGCTGCTCGCGGGCAGCGCGAGCGGGCTGGCGAAGGAGGCGGAAAAAATCGGGCTCTCCCTGAGCCCCGAAGAGCTGAAGAGGGTGTGCGCCTTCATCAAGCGGAAGTGCAACCCCTCCCTCGTGATGGACCTCGATTTCTCCTGACCGGGCGGCGGACTTCGGGTTGCGCATGACCCCCGAGAAAACGGGGTCAGACCTCGACTATTGACTAAGTTTGTCCAGGACTCGTTCCACGCGCTTCAACAATCTACTATCCTTCGACATCTGTTTCTCCATGCGCTCATGCGTATGCGCTACCGCATCCCCGCCTATCCTGCCCAACTCGCGCCCCAGTTCCTGAAGCGATTTCCCACTCATGTTCAACCGATAACTCATCTCGATAAGCACCCGTCGTGCCTCTCTGTGTGGCGAGCGTGCCTTCAACAACTCCTCCCCCCGCACCCCGTACTCCTCACCCACCACCCGCGCAATCTCCCGCACGGGAATCACGCCCCTCAGCATGCTGACTTGCGGCTGTTCCTTCCGCACCCACTCCCGCCCATCGATAAACGTTTTCCTCACCCATTCTATGAAGCTCTCCGTCCCCAGTACCGCCCCTGCGTGCGCTTCCGCGAGCGGATTCTTCATCTCTTTCCGCAACCCCACCGCAACAAAATCACCATGCCGCCTCTGCCCCTCCCGGGTGTCTCCTCCCATGTATTCCAACACCGTTCCGTATGTTACGAATTCATCCCGCTTCATTAATCCCATATATCCCGGCAGGCTGCTCCATCTATACCCTTTGAGTATTTTGGCCTTATCCTCTGTCGTCAGCTCTTTGTACTTCTTCAGCCGCACGGGATTCAAGTGCAGATACCGGCTCAGTTCCTTCAGATACTCATCCGCTTCCACCACGATCGCCTTGAATCTCCCCTGATATAGATGTCCCGCCCTGTGATGCCGCACATTGTAATATGCCGTGTAGGCCGTGTTGAATCGCTGCATGAACCTGCTCAGGTTGGCCTCGAGCGTCCTCAATAAAAAATGGAAGTGATTGCTCATCAGCACATAGCAATGCACTTCCACCTTGTAGCGCTCAATACTCTCTTCTAATGTCTGGAGAAACCTCTTCCTATCTCTATCGTCCTGGAATATCTCACCCCGCTCGTTCCCGCGGCTTGTGACGTGGTACCATGCACCCGGATATTCAATTCTCAGCGGTCTTGCCATGTCTAAACCGTATCATCGCCAACCATCTTAGTCAATAGTCGAGGTCTGACCCCGAGGGGGACTGACCCCGAGGGGGAACTATGATGTGCCGCTCAGCGTGATTGTGCCGACACTCGGGCCGAGGAGACGATAGTCGCCGTTCCCGAAATCGTCGTTCTGTCGCCATCCCTCCTTCGTGACGATCCGGCATTCCCAGACGCCTTGAATATCTGTCAATAGTCGAGGTCTGACCCCGAGGGGGAAGCGGATGGTCCGGCGCTCGTCTTTGTCGAGCGCGAACGGTCCCACCCGCGCTCCGTTCGCGAACACCTCGCCCGAGAGGGGCTTCACGGGGCATCCCACGAATGCAATCTCCAAAAACTCGGCCGCGCCGGGAGAGCGGGGCAGGAAGAACCATGCGTCCGTGGAGAGGCGCCTGGCTTTTTCGCCGGCCGGCCCGGCGCGGTAAAGGTTCGCCCAGCCCGCGCCGAGGGAGGCGGTATCGCTTTCCCCCATGACGATGCGCGGGGGCTTCGCTGAAGACCGCTCGTAGAGCCGCCTGTCGTGCACCGGGTAGTCGGGCGTGATCCGGTGGCTCTGCCCGTAGACGGGGGTAATGAATCGCAGCATCTCCTCGTCGGAGACCGCCCGGAATCCGCGCACCCGCCTCCGCATGACGAGGAGTCCCGGCAGGTGGAGCAGGTTCCATGCGTAGGCCCGGGGGTAGATCATGGCGCGGGCGAAGGAGCGCGCGCCGCCCCCGGCGACGATGTCGCGGACGAGCTTCGTGTCGTAGCGCAGCATCCGGGGGAGGACGGTCCGGAGCGTCCGCGCGGAGAAGTTCTTGAGGACGTTCCTGATCCTGTTCTTCTCGTTGAGGAAGATCCTGAACGCGCTGAAGCTCCCCATAGTCGCGTTGAACTTGTGGTACACCACCGAACCGGGAACGGCAAGAATCCTGTATCCCGCCAGCCGTATCCGCCACGAGAGGTCTATGTCCTCGAGGAAGATGAAGTAGCCCGGCTCGAACAGGCCGACCTTCCGCAGGGCGGCGCTCCTCAGGAGGCACGCCCCCCCGGAGACCCCGAACACCTCCTCGATGCGGTTGTACTGCCCCTCGTCCTTCTCGCCCATCCCCCGGTCCCCGCCGCAGCCGAGCATGGTAACCTCCGTGCCGATGCCGTTCAGGACTGTGCGGGCGTCGAAGAAGAGCAGCTTGGCGGCGCAGGCGCCTACCGACGGGTCCGTCATCGCCGCCGCGACGAGCGCGGCGACGAGATCCGCGTCGCACTCGGTGTCGTTGTTCAGGAGGATGACGAACTCCGCCCCCCGCTCCATCGCGAGGCGCATGCCGCGGTTGTTCCCCTCCGCGAAGCCGAGGTTGCGACCGTTCTCGATCAGCTCGACCCCCGGGTGCTCCCGGCGCACGTAGGACCGGCTCCCGTCCGTCGAGCCGTTGTCCACGAGCAGCACCCTGAAATTGGGGTAGGACTGCCGTTTCAGGGACGCAAGGCACACGGGGAGGTGCTCCATCCCGTTCCAGCTCAACACGATGACATAGACGAGCGGGGCGCTCATCGGATCATCCCCCGCCGCCCGCTCCGGGCGGCCCCGCCGGTCAATGCGAGGAACAGGCGGTAGGCCCGCGATGCCTTGAGCGCCCTGAGCTCGTCGAGCTTCGCCTTGAGTTCTTCCGGGCTCTCGTCGAACCGGAGCGGGGAGAGACTGTCCATGCTCGTGCGATGGTCCACCACGAAAGGCGCCGCCGCCCATTGCCTGATCGGGCCGGTCGTCGCCTCATAGGTGAAACGGGAAAAGACATATTCCCGGAACCTCTGTCCCATGGCGCGCAAGGAACCCCGGTTTCCCGCGAGCGAGAGGATGCTTTTCCCCAGGGCGGCCGGATCGCCGATCGGGAATGCGGTCACGAGCCCTTCCCTATCGAGCGTCACGGTGAGCTCGCAGAGCACCGTGGTGAGGACGGGGAGGCCCGCGGCGGCCCAGTCCAGCAGGCGGGTGCGGCACCCCAGCACCCCCTCGTAGAGGAATCGGTCCACGTTTATGCCGACGTCCGCATCGAGGAAGTAATCCTTCACCCTCTCCCGGGGGACCCAGCCCTCCATCACGTAGCGCTCCCGGTGCGGGGACCCGCGGATGCGGTCGAGAAAGCGCGGGTAGGTCACCTCGTCGTGGTCCCGGATCTCCCCGCCGGTCGAGACAAATTTGACGGCGGGGTTCCGTTCCATGGCGTACTCGAGGCCGAGGAAAAGGGTTTCGGTATCGGCCCAGGTGTTGTATCCCCCGCTCCAGAGCACGACGAAATCCCCTTCGCCGACCTTGCTCCCGCGGACCGCGCGGCTTTCGCGCCGGTAGGGAATCCCGGGAACGGCGCTGTGGACGACGTGCACGAGCTCGGTGCCCGCGTTCGCCGCGTTCACGCGCCCCTGCGTCGCGAGCTCGCCGAGGAGCGCATATTTCTGGGGCGTCGAGACTGCGGAGAACCGGTCGCCCCGCAGCAGGACCGGCCTGAACCGGCTCCAGAACGACGCGACCCAGTGATCGTCTTCGCACCGGGCCGCTTTCGCCTGGGCCTCGGCGAGCAGGTCCCCGAACACATCGGCCCAGAAGGGGAGTTCCCCGCTCGCGCCGGCGGCAATGCAGCAGGACTCCGCCCCGGTGGCGACGAGGGCGTCCGGCCTGAACTCGCCGAGCAGGGACGGAAGGGCGCCGGGCGCGCGCAGGGTGTCCCGGGTGATCGGCCTGCACGTGAGGCCCTTCTCGGGCGAGGCGGCCCCGGCGGGGACGGGCTCGCTGTCCCGTGGATAGAGCGCGAGGAGCAGCACGCGATGACCATCCTTCAGCAGTGGGCGTATGAGCTGCCATGTCCTGCCGCCGGGGGCGGAGAAACGGCGCGTGTTCTCGAACGGGAGAGGCCCGGCGCCCATGAAAAGGATAGCGCTCATGCCCCTCCCCCCGTGAGCGTATTTTTAACCCTGACGACGGCGAGGAGCGCGCGGAGGAGGCGCGACCCCTTGAGCGCGCGGAGCTCGTCGAGCTTTGCGGCGATATCCTCGCGGTCGAGAAGCCAGGGGAGGACGGTAAGTTCCGCCATGGCGACCGACCTTTCCGTCCGGCAGGGGGAGGATGCCCATTGCCTGACGGGGGCCGCGTCGGTCCCGGACTGGACGGAAAGGCCGTCCGCCGGCGGCGGGATGCAGAAGACGAGCTCGCGGCCCGCGTTCTTCGCGCACAGCCTGCCCTGGGTCGCGAGTTCCCCGATCAGGATATATCTCTGCGCCGAGGAGGAAACCGAAAGGAGATCCGCCCCGCGGATGATCGTCCGGAACATCAGCCACCGATCGTGGAGCCGCCCGTCGCTTTCCTTGCGAAGAATGGTTTCAAAGAGCGGATCCCCGTCCATGTCCGCCCACAGGGGAAGGTCGGGCCGGAATGCGGCGGCGAGGGATGCCCCCGCGAGCCCGATCCCGATGAGCGCATCGGGGGCAAAGAGCCCGCACACGCCGCGGAGATGATCCGGCGACGCGCGTTCCGCTTCGATGAAGCGGCAGGGAATCCCGTCGTGCGACAGCCCGGCGCCGCCTTCTCCCCTTCCGGCGGCCCGCCCGCGCAGGGCGACGACCAGGATCTCGTTGCCGCCGCCGGAAAGGTGCTTCGCGAACTGCCACGTCCGCGCCCCGGGCGCGTGAAGGGGGGCGCTCTCTTCGAAGGGCAGCGGGCTTTCGCCTATGATGAGGATACGGGCCATGGCTTCCTTTAACTCGTTGCCATGTCTCTGCGCAAAGAGATATAATCAAAGCCGATTATATACTAAAATGGCGGGCAGACCATCAGCAAATGCCCCAGTCTGTTAATCGCCCGCGGGTAACGAGCGGCGGGTGCACGGTCGCAGGCGCCCGCTTCCGCCGTCCGCCCCTTCACCCGAAACGGAATCGCCTCGAAATCGCGAGTAACCATGGCGAGCACACTATCACGCTACACGAGCGTGGCCAGGAACTTCTTGTCCCGCCTCACCGGGGCGGTGTCCCCGCTTCCGATCGGCTACTTTACGATCGGCATCACGCACCGTTGCGCGCTTCGCTGCAGGATGTGCAATATCTGGAAGCAGACCGGGGGCTTCGACAGGGAGCTCGACTGCGACACGTGGATCAGGAGGCTCGAAAACACCACGCTGCTGGGCGATCGTGGGCATGTGTCCATAACCGGCGGCGAACCGTTCCTGAAGCCGGGGTTTGGCAAGTTCCTCCACGCCCTGCTGCGGCTCGAGCGCGCGGGGTCCTTCTCCATCGCCACGGGAGGGGCCATGACGGAGAGGATCGTCGAGGATGTCCGTCACGCGATGGAGGGGCTGGGAGGCGGCAGGACGCTGTGCGTCTCCATCTCCCTCGATGCCGCGGGCGACCTGCACGATGAGATCCGCGGGAGAGAAGGGGTGTTCGCCGGCGTCGAGAGGACGATCGACGCCCTTCGATCCCTCCGCGGGGAGTTCCCCGGGTTGAGCGCGCTCGCCTGCTGCACGCTCCAGCCGATGAACATCGGGCACATCGACGAACTCAGGGACTTCTGCCGGAGCAAATCCATCCCGTGCCACTTCTCCATCATCCAGCAGGCCCCCAACCTGTCCAACCTCGACAGCGACTACAGCGCGAGGGCGTTCACCGACGCCGAGCGACGGAGGGTCGTGGAGGTCGCCGGGTTCCCCGGCATCGACGAGTGGTTCGAGCCCGAGGGCGCGCGCCCCCTCAGGTGCTTCGCGGGCTACACCTCGATCTACCTCAACCCCCTGGGAGACGTGTACCCCTGCGTCACGATGGCGGGCCGGGAGGAGTTCGTCATGGGCGGAATCGCCGCCGCCGAGATCGACGACGTCTGGAACTCGCCGCGGGCGTGGGAGGTCAGGAGGAGGGTCAAGGCCTGCGGCTACAAGGACTGCTGGTCGGGGTGCGAGCTCGACGCCACGCTCTGCCAGTACCGCCCGCTGAACAGGCTCGTGCGGAAGGCATCCATGGGATGGATCGATCTGTTCAGGATCCTCAAACTGGTATAGGCCCGCATGAAAATACTCGTGCTCACCAACCTCTATCCCCCGCACAGCATGGGCGGGTACGAGATGCGGTGCAGCGACGTGGCGCAGGGGCTGCGGGGGAAGGGGCACGACGTCCGCGTGCTCACCGGCACAAAGGGGTGCCGCGGCCGGGTCACCGAGGACCATGTCCACCGCGCGCTCGGATTTTTCCCTGGGGGAGGGCCGTGGGGCCTGCCGTTCGGGGAGAGGCTCGGGCTCGAACTCAGGGACAACGCCTATCTCCGGAGGCTTCTAAAAGATTTTCGCCCCGATGTCATCCATGTGTGGCAGGGGCTGAACATCGCCCCCTCGATCGTGGCGGCGGTGCGACATGCCGGCGTCCCGGTCCTTTTCGACATATCGGATTACTGGATCTGGCTGTACAACCGGGGGCCTATCCCGCTCGACGCGTGGGTCGAGCTCTGGGGAAGGGACGCGCAGCGACTGTGTCTCCGGTGGGCGAAGCGTCTGGCCCGGAAGGCGCTCTCGTCGAGAATCACCCTCGCCCATGAGCCGTTCACGCCGGAGTCCTGCTATTTCACGAGCAGGGCGCTCAGGGACGCGTACCAGGCGAAGGGCTATGCGGTCGAGCGGGCGCCGGTCATCTACTGCGGGATCGATGTCGAGGCGTTCCGGAGAAAAGGCGGGAGAAAGGAGAGGAAAATCGCCCGCCTCCTGTACGCCGGCCGCATGTGCGCCGACAAGGGGGTGCACACCGCGATAGAGGCGGTCCGCATCCTGCGCCGGGACGGGATGCGGGATCTGACGCTCGATCTCTGCGGCCCCGAGACCGACCCCGGGTACGTGGACGATCTCAGGAAAAGGGCGGCGGATCTCGGGCCGGGCGATGCGGTCCGCTTTCTGAAGCCCGCCTCGCGGGAGGAGATGCCCGCGATCTATCACGCCCATGACGCATTGATATTCCCCTCCATGTGGGAGGAGCCTTTCTCCCTTGCGATCCTCGAGGCCTTCGCCGCCGAACTCCCGGTCATCGGCACGCCCCTGGGGGGGAGCAGGGAAGTCCTCGCGGACGGGGAGAACAGCCTCGTGTTTCCCGCGGGGGACGCCGCGGCGCTCGCGGAGGCGATCCGGGCGCTGATCGGGGACCCCGGTCTCGCCGAGAGGCTGACGGGAAATGCGCGCGCGCTGGTCGGGCGCGCGTTCACCAGAGAAGTCATGATAGACAGGGTGGAGCACACCCTGTCCGGGCTCGCGGGGGCGTGATCGTCCAACCCCCCGCAGCCGGCGGGACGGCCCGTACGATGAAGATCACCTATATCTGCGAGAAGCACGGGCACCACGCGGCGCACCATCCGCTGTACCGGATGGCGGCTGCGATCGGGACCGGCAACATCGAGCGGACGATCAGTTACGCCCCCCCGTCGGCGCCCGTCCGCTGGCTCAACCACCGGCTCTACCGCCTCTCCGGCCTGCACCAGTACACGATCTTCAACCTCAGGGACGAGTGCCTGGCCGCCCTCTCGATCCTGACGCGGCGAAACCGCATCTACCACGTCGTCTTCGGCGACGACTGCTACCGCTACCTCGGGTTCCTGAACGGGGTGCGCGGCGCGAGGGTGGTCGCCTCCTTCCACCAGCCGCCGGGGGTCTTCGAGCGGATCGCCGGCTGCACGAACCACGTGCGGCGGTTGAGCGCGGTCCACGTCGTCGCGAGCAACCAGGTGCCCTACTTCAGACGCCTGGTCCCGGAGGAGAGGGTCTTCCTCATCCCGCACCCGATAGACGCGGAATTTTTCTCGCCCGGTCCTCCGGTCGACAGGCCCGGCCGGACGTGCATCTTCGTGGGGCAGTGGCTCCGCGATTTCGAAATGATGAGAAGAGTGATCCTTTCGGTCCATGAGAGGGACGCGGGCGTTCGCTTCGTGATCGTCACCTTCCCCCCGCGCTTCCGGCATTTCAAGGGCCTCGGGAACGTGGAGCTCAGGAGCGGCGTGTCGGACGAGGAGCTCCGCGCGCTCTACCGCGCCGCGGACCTGCTCGTCCTGCCGCTCGAGGACTGCACCTTCAACAATGCTCTGCTCGAGGCGATGGCCTGCGGCCTGCCGGTGGTCTCGACGGACGTCGGGGGGGTTCGGGACTACGCCGATCCCTCGTGCGCCGTCCTGGCGGCCCCGGGAGGCACGGCCCGGGACATGGCCGACGCCGTCCTCGCGCTTCTGGGCGACGACCGCCGCCGCGCGGAGATGGGCCGGCATGCGCGGGAGAAGGCCCTCTCGTTCCACTGGGAGGCGGTCGTCCCGAGGATGATGGAGATGTACCGCGCGATATCGGAGTAGCGGGGAGGGGGGGCTGAGCGATGCGGATACTCTCGATCACCGACCAGGTCCCGAGAATGCCGGGGCCGGGGACGGAGAGCCGCTGCTTCTGCCTCATGCGGGAACTCGCGGGGAAGCACTCGTTCACCGTCCTCACCACCGCGCAGGGGCGCCGGGAGGAGGCCGGGGAGCTGGAGCGGATGGGGATCGCGGTGGAGCGGGTGTCGGGGGCCGACCGGGCCGCCGCGCCTTCCCGGGGTTTCATCTTCGATGACTTCTCGAAACTCCCGGCGCAGGTCAGGGAGACCGGCATCTTCAGGGGGCAGATGCGCGCGAAGGTCGCGGCGCTGCTCGATCGGGGGTTCGACGCAGTCCAGGTGGAACACTCGACCAATGGCATATGGCTGGACGGCCTCGCGCGGCGCATACCGGCGATCCTCGTGTTCCACAACGCCTGTTCGCTTTTCGAGTACCGGGTATTCGCCACGCGCAGAAACCCGGCGGAAAAACTCCGCGCGTTCCGTGAGTGGCTCAGGATGCGGGCCTACGAGAGGAGGGTCTCATCCCTCTACGACCGACTGATCGCGCTTTCGGAGAACGAAGCGAAACTGCTCGGCGCGCTCACGGGGCGCCGGGATATCGCGATCGTCCCCAACGGGGTTGATATCCGGCGCTTCTCCCCCGCGCGCGGCGGGCAGGAGCCCGAGACGATGGTGTACACCGGGACGATGTCCTGGCTCCCGAACGACGAGGGGGCGCGCTGGTTCATGCGGGATATTCTCCCCCGTATCTGGAAAGAGATTCCCGGCGCGCGGCTCACGGTCGTCGGCCCTGGCCCTACGGCGGCGCTGCGCCTCCTCGCGGGGGATCGGCGCATCGCCCTCGTGGATGACCCCGGCGACGCGCGGGGGCACATCGCCAGGGCGTCCGTGTGCATCGTGCCCCTCCGGGTGGGGGCCGGCACCAGGGTCAAGATACTGGAGGCGATGGCGATGGGGATTCCCGTGGTCTCCACCTCCGTCGGGTGCGAGGGGCTCGGTCTCGAGAACGGCCGCGAGATCGCGGTCGCCGACCGGCCCCGGGCATTTGCCGGGGCCGTGTGCGCCCTCCTCCTCGACCGGGATCTCGCCGGAAGGATGGGGGCCGCCGCCCGGCGGAGGGCGGAGGAGTTCGACTACGCGCGGATCGCGAAGACGATGGATGCGGTGTACGAGGGGGCGGCGCCGTGACGGAATATCCGCGCGTGTCCATCGTCATCGTCGGGATGAACGTGGAGCGCTTCCTCCCCGCGTGCCTCCGGTCCGTCGAGGGGCTCGACTACCCCCGCGACAGGGTTGAGACGATCTACGTCGACAACGCATCGGGCGACGGATCGGCCGGGTATGTCGAGAAGGACCACCCGCGGGTGCGGGTGCTGCGAAATGACCGCAACCTCGGTTTCTCCGAGGGGAACAACGTCGGGCTCCGCGCCGCGCGCGGCGAGTACCTGGTCCTGCTGAACGCCGACGCGGAATTGGAGGGACGCTGGCTCTCAAGGATGCTAAGCTGCTTTTTCGATGATCCGTCGGTGGGGATCGCGGGGTGCAAGATCTACTACTCCGGGACCCGCACCCTCCAGCACGCGGGCGGCTATTACGACGCGGATGTGCGGTTCGGGCACTACGGGATATTCGAGGAGGACAGGGGGCAGTACGACGCGCGGCGGGAGGTGGGATACGTGATGGCCGCCGCCATGATGATCAGCAGGAAGTGCCTCGATGCGACAGGCCTTTTCGATCCGCACTATTTCATCTACTGCGAGGAGATAGACTGGGCGGAGGCGGCGCGGCGCGCCGGGTTCAAGGTGGTCTATGACCCGGACGCGGTGGCGCGGCACCACGAGATGTCGTTCATGGGAGGGAGGACACGCCGCTTCTACCTCCTGTACCTGAGGAATCGGTACCGTTTCATCATCAAGTACTTCGGCTGCAGGCGGTTCCTGAAGGCGTGCGCGAAAGACCTGTCCGACCGCGGGGGCCGGGCCACGGACGTTCCGTGGAAGGTCAGCCACCTCCTCGCCGGGTGTGCATGGAACCTGCTCCACCTCCCCGCGACGATCCGGTGCCGTGGGCGCAGGTTCAGGTGAGCGCGGGCTGCATGGGTGACGGGAGCCGGCGCGTCGCCGCGGGACCGGCGGATCGAGAGTGCGTATGAAAGCGCTGAAGAGATTCCTGAAGCGGCTTGTGCCGCCCGTGTTCGGGCTCGGGCTCTGCGGGGCGGCGAGCTGCCTCATTCTCCCCGTCGCCCTGCTTCTGCATCGGCGGTACGTTCCGTTCACCCGGCGCAGGGGGGGACGCCTGGCCATCGTCGTCACGCGCATCCCCGACCAGACACTCCATTTCATCTACCGGGAAGTCGCGCGCCTGAGGGAGATCTTCGACTGCGCGCTGGTCGCCCTCGAGAGGGGGGATGACGCCTACGAGACCCCGCTCACGCGGCGCCTCGCCGGGGGGATCGCCTTCATGCCGTCGCTCGACGGCGGCGCGGGCTTCGCCGCGTGCTACCTCGCCTACCTGAAATACCTCATCCTTCACCCGCTGAGGGTGGCAAACCTCATCAGGCTCTACCGGCGGGAGGGCGGGGGCGGCTGGTGGATGTTCTGCAGCCCCCGGTCGGCGCCCGACAGGATCCACCCGGTGCACGGGTTCCTCCTCGCGCATCTCCTGGAGGGGCAGGGCATCTCCCACATCCACGCCTACTGCTCCAACATCACCACGAACTTCGCGATCGTCGCGGCGCACATGCTCGGGGCGAGTTTCAGTTTCAACGCCTACGTGGATTTCGATTTCCAGTACGGGTTCAAGATGCTCGACGAGAAGCTGGATCTCTGCGACTTCGCCGTGGTGCACACCGCGTTCTGCAGGGAGCGGCTCCTGGAATATACCTCCGAGCGCCACCGGGAGAAGATCCATCTCGTGCGGTTCGGCCTCGACCTCGAGCGGGTGAAGCCCTGCCCGGCATCGGGATCGAAGCGGCCGCGGCTCCTCATCGTGGGAGGGCTGGTGCCCAAGAAGGGACACCGGCACCTGCTCAGGGCGTGCGGGATGCTGAAGGAACGGGGGGTGGATTTCGAGCTCTTCGTCATCGGCGACGGCCCGCTGCGCGCCCGGCTCCGGGATCTCTCCTCCGCGCTGAAGCTCGACGACCGGGTCGTCTTCACGGGAGGGCTCCCCAACGACGAGGCGATGGCGTATTTCACGCCGGACGCCGTCCTCGTGCATCCCTCGGTCTACGCCCCGGACGGCGAGCGGGACGGCTTCCCCACGGTGATCTCCGAGGCGATGGCGATGGGCGTGCCCGTCGTTTCCACGTATGTTTCGGGGATCCCCGAAGTGATCCGCGACCGGAAGAACGGCCTCCTGGTGACGCCGGAGGATCCGGGCGCGCTCGCGGAGGCGATCCGGACGCTTCTTTCCGACCGCGGGCTCCGCGCGCACATCGCCGCCGCGGGGATCGCGACAGCCGGGGAGCTTTTCGACTCGTCGAGGTGGATCCCGGAGATCAGGCGCCTGCTCGAGGTCTCTCTCGGGGGGGGCGGGGCATGACGCGGAGGGAGCCAGCGATGAAAGGGAATACACCCGCACCCGGAGGCGCGCCCCGGGATGATTTCCGCGCGGCCCGCGCGGAGCAGGAGATCGGGAAGTTGACGAGGCAGATCACCCATCTCCAGGAGGCGATCGACGCGATGGAGCGCACGTCGGTCTGGCGCCTCGGCGAGAAGTGGTACGCGCTGCGCTCTCTTCTGGTGCGGGCGGGAAGGAACATCGCCGCCACTTTCCGCCGGACGACGGCCCGCGCGGAGGGGAAGGAACGCGCCGCTTCCGCACCGTCCCGCGCCGCCGCATCCCTCCGCGGGGGGAAGGTCCTCTTCATCTCGCACGACGCCCGCCGGATGGGGGCCCCCATCCTGCTCCTGAATTTCCTGCGGTGGTTCAAGGAGCACGCGGGCATCCCGTTCGAGATCCTGCTGGGGGACGACGGGGAACTCCGGCCCGAATTCGAGGCCCTGGCCCCCGTCACGCTCTGGCGGGAGGATATCC
>JBAXOY010000016.1:0-37934 GCA_037133055.1 Chlamydiota bacterium | reverse complement strand
TGCGCCGGGGAAGCATCCTCGTGACGCGGAGGGGGAGGGCTTGGCGGTCATGAAGTACGCACAGGCAACGCAGGGGCGCGTCTTCGTCATCACGATGGAGGACGGCGAGATCGTCCACGAGGTCATCGAGCGGTTTGCCGCCGAACACGGCATTGCCGCGGCGGCGCTGATCCTCGTCGGCGGCGCGCAGCGGGGGAGCAGGCTCGTGGTGGGGCCGGCCGACGGCGACGCGAGGCCTGTCGCCCCGATGGAGCTCATCCTCGACGACATCCACGAGATCGCGGGGGTGGGCGCTCTTTTCCCCGACGAGACCGGGGCCCCGATCCTCCACATGCACGCCGCGAGCGGCAGGGGGTGCGAGACGGTGACGGGCTGCGTGCGCCGGGGGGTGAAGGTATGGCAGATCGGGGAGGCCATCCTCTTCGAGCTCCTCGGCTGCGCCGCGGTGCGTGAATTCTCGCCGGAACTCGGGTTCGCGGTCCTCAATCCCTCGCACGGGGGAGACGCCGAGGGACGAGGAGCATGGACTGAACATCGCCCCCCACCCTAACCCTCCCCCTCATGGGGGGGAGGGGAAAGAAATAATGGAACCCCGCGCAATCATCTACTTCTTCACCGGCACGGGAAATGCCGCCTGTCTTGCCCGCATCGCCGCGGGCGACTTTGAGCGCCGCGGGGTGCGCGCCGCGGTCAGCCCCATCGAGAGCCTCCGCGTTCACCCCGCGCACGGGGATGCGGACCTCATCGGCATCGTTACGCCGGTCCTCGGGTTCGGCCTTCCTCAGATGGCGGCGCGCTTTCTCCGCCGGCTTCCCCGGGGGAGGGGGCGGAAGGCGTTCGTCATCATCGCCATGGGGAATGCGGAAACCGTCTGCGTAGGGCGCGGGCGGCTCTCGCTGCCCCCCACGGAGGGGATCGCGGTTCTCCAGAGCGCTTTTTGGCTGCGACTGAAAGGCTACTCTTTCTCCGGGGCGTCCGCGCTCGAAATGCCCACGAACTGGATCATGGCGGTCGACCCGCCCGATAAAGAGCGGGCTTCCGCCATGACGGAGCGGGCCGCGGCGGCGATCGGGACGTTCACCGGGGCGGTCCTCGCGGGCACGTACACCCCCGGACGCGCACGGGCCTTGGCGGCAACGTGCCTATTTCCTCTCTTCGCTCCTGTCTATCTGCTTTTCAGCACGCTGATACGGCGCATCGGGGGCAAATGGTTCACCGTCACCGCGCGGTGCACGCAGTGCGGTGCATGCGCCGCGCAGTGCCCGCAGGGCACCATTCGGTTGCGCGGCGGCACCCCCCGGTGGGGATGGGACTGCCAGCAGTGCTATCGCTGCATCAATCTCTGCCCCTCTGGGGCGATAGAGGTTTCGGGGGTTGCGGTGCTGGCGACGTGCATTCCTTCGGTACTAATCCGATGGATTTCGCGCCTCGTCACGCCGGTATCGCATGGCCACGGCAGGGCGGCCGCGGTCCTGCTCTGCCTGGCGCTCATGGCTGCCGCCGCGTGGCTTGTACATGCGCTCGGGGCGCGCCGCCCGGGGGGCGTTCCGGGGTGGCACCTCACGCGGCACCGGAGGAGATACCGGGAGGCGCATTTTGATCCATCCGGTTTCAGATCGGTGGGAGGGGAGCCTCTGCAATGATGAGGATATCCGCGAGTGGATGGCAGGGCCTGGCCGCCGCGACGGGTGAGGGGGAAAAGCCGCGGGAGAAGGCCAAATGAACGTCACCCAGCTCGCGGTGGGAGGCCTCGACGCGAACTTCTCCTATCTCCTCCACGATCCGGGAAGCGGAGATGCCGCGCTCGTGGACCCGTGCGGGGACACGAGGGTCATCAAGGCCGCCGTCGCGCAGCTTTCGCGGGTGAACCCCCGCTACATCCTGCTCACGCACGGGCACCATGACCACTGGTCGGGGGTCAGGGAGGTGCACGGGTTTTTCCCCGCACCCGTCGCCGCGCATCCTGCCTGCCAGGCCCGGCACGATCTCGATCTCGCCGATCGGCAGCTTCTCGCGTTCGGCGGCATCTTCGTCGAGTGCCTCTATGCCCCCGGTCACAGCCCCGACAGCGTCGTCTACCGTCTGGGCGATGACTCGGCCCTCTTCACCGGCGACACGCTGTTCGTCGACTGGTGCGGCTACTGCGAGCCCGAAGCGATGTTCCGCACCATGCGCGGGGTCATCTACCCCCTCGCGGACAGCCTCGAGGTCTATCCCGGTCACGACTACGGCCATGCGCCGCGCGCGCCCCTGGGGAGGCAGAAGATCGAAAACCCCTATCTCTCGATCACGGACTATGCCCGATTCCGCGAGGCGTTGAAGGAGCTCTGATGCCGCGCGACCGGGCACAAAAGCGCCCCCCCCGGACCGGGGAAGGCAGGACGATCGAGTGCCGCATCGAGGGTCTCGCCTTCGGGGGGGAGGGGGTCGCGCGAGTCGAGGGGATGGTCGTCTTCGTCGAGGGCGGCCTGCCGGGGGAACGGGCCCTCGTCGAGATCACCCGTACCGGGAAAAATTATCTGCGCGGGCGCGCCGCCGAAATCATCGAATTCTCCGCCGACCGGGTTTCGCCGCCCTGCCGCCTTTTCGGCCGATGCGGCGGCTGCGGGCTCCAGCACCTCCGCTACGAGTCGCAGGTCGAGTGGAAACGGAGGCAGGTCCTCGATATCCTCGCGCGGATAGGGGGGCTCGGGGAATTCACCTGCGGCGACGCGGTCCCGTCCCCCCGAGCGTACGGATACAGGAACTCGGTCAGGCTACACCGCTTTCCCGGGAGAGAGCCCCGCTACGGCTTTTACTGCCTCGACAACCGGATGCTCGTCGAGGTGCCGCGCTGCGAGATCGCCATGGATGCGATCAACGCCGCCCTGCCGGGCATACAGAAGCGCGCGGCGAGGGGGTCGACGATCGATGAGCTCTCGCTCCGCGTTGATGCCGACGGCCTTGTCGTGGTCCACCCGGGATGGGCCGCGGTGCGCTCCATGTCCGGCGAGATCGGGGGATTCAGGTTTCTGCTCAACCCGGCGTCGTTTTTCCAGGTGAACACGCCCGTGGCGGCGGCGATCGCCTCGCGCCTTGCGGCATGGGCCGGCGCGGCCGGGGGGGGCGGGACCCTCTTCGACCTCCACTGCGGGGTCGGGGTATTTCCGGCGCTTCTCCGGGACCGTTTCGCGCGCGTCGTCGGCATCGACCGCGACGCGCGCGCCATCGCATGCGCCAGGGAAAATGTCGCCCGTGGAACAGGGGCGGAATGCCACTTCATCCCCGGCGAGGCGGGACAGCGGTTTGGAGAGCTCTATGACCGCTATGCCGCGGAGGAGAGCGTCGCGCTCCTCGATCCCCCGCGCGGGGGCGTGGAAGAATCTCTCGTCGCCCTTCTCTCCGGGGCGGACCGGAGGCTCGCGAAAATCCTCTACGTCTCGTGCAACCCCGCGACGCTCGCGCGGGACCTGAAGCGGCTCTGCGCCGGGGGGGCGTGGCGCCTCGATGAGGCGGCGGTGTTCGACATGTTCCCCCAGACCGCGCACGTGGAGGTCTGCTGCGCGATCGGGCGCAGCGGCTGAGGAGGGGAGGGCACTATGAACTTTCTCGATCTCGTGAAGGAGCGGCGGAGCGTGCGGCGGTATTCCCCGAAGCCCGTGTCGCGGCAGGTGATCGACCGGTGCCTGGAGGCGGCGCGTCTCGCCCCCTCCGCCTGCAATTCCCAGCCGTGGTCGTTCATCGTGATCGACGATCCTGAAAAAGTGGCGGATCTCGCCCCTCGCGTGTTCGGGGGCATCTACTCGATGAACGCATTCGTGAAGGACGCGCCCGTCCTCGTCGCGGTCGTGACGGAGCGGTCCACGTATGCCGCCCGCCTCGGAGGATTCTTCAAGGGCACGCGCTATAACCTCATCGACATCGGGATATCCTGCGAGCACCTCGTACTCCAGGCCGCGGAGGACGGGGTGGGGACCTGCTGGCTGGGCTGGTTCGACGAGAAGGCACTGAAGCGGGCCCTCGGCCTGCCGCGGGGGACGAGGGTCGATATCCTGATCAGCATGGGGTACCCGGCGGATGACCCGAAGGCGGAGGGGAAGGCGCGGAAGCCCCTTGACCAGGTCCGGAAATATTGCGCGAAGGATGCGCCTGACGAGGGGATGAGCGGATGAGCCGGTTCCGGGCGCTGCTCTTCGACCTCGACGGAACGCTGCTCGACACCGTCGAAGACATCGCGGACTCCATGAACGCCGCGCTTGGCCGCATGGGCTTCCCCGGCCATCCCGCGAGGGCGTACCTGCATTTCGTGGGGGAGGGGATCGATCAGCTCGCCCGCCGCGCGCTCCCCGAAACGGACCGCGACGCGGCGACGGTCGCGCGGTGCGTCGAGGAGATGCGGCGCGAGTATGCGCTCGATCGGCTCGTCAAAACGCAGCCCTACCCCGGGGTGCCGGGGCTCCTTGACCGCCTGACCGCGGACGGATACCGCATGGCCATCGTCTCGAACAAGCCGGACGGAAGCACGCGGGAGATCGTCGCCCGGAAGATGGGGAAATGGCATTTCGACCGCGTGGTGGGCGCGCGTCCCGGCGTGCCGCTCAAGCCGGATCCCTCTTCGGCCCTTGAAGTCGCCTGCGGTCTCGGGATCCCGCCGGAAAAATTCGTGTACGTCGGCGACTCGGGCATCGACATGGCGACCGCGCGCGCCGCGGGGATGTATCCGGCGGGGGCCCTGTGGGGGTTCCGCGAGGCGGACGAGCTCCTCGCCCACGGGGCTGCGGCGCTGCTCGAAAAACCGGAGGATATCCTAACCCTGCTTTCCTCCCCGCGCTTCTCCCCGCGCTGATGCCAAAGCCCGGGGGGTATGCTACACTTTCCCGCGTCGGCCAGCCCCCGCCGGAGCGACCGGCTCTAGAGAAACCCCCATGCGCATCGCAGAGCTGCTCAGGAGAAAAGAGAAGTTCATCTCGCTCGAATTCTTCCCCCCGCGCGACCGGGCGCTGTGGCCCGCCTTCTTCACGGCGGCGGAGAAGCTTTGCGCGGTGAACCCCCTGTTCGTTTCCGTCACGTACGGCGCGATGGGGAGCACGCGCGACAACACCATGGAAATCGTCGCGCGCCTGAAGAACGAGTGCGACCTCGAGACGATGGCGCACCTCACCTGCATGGGGGCATCCGCCGCTTCCGTGAACGGGTTCCTCGACGCGCTGGTACGAGCGGGCGTGGACAATGTCCTCGCCCTGCGGGGCGACCCTCCCGCCGACGGCGCGGCCTGCCCTTTCGACGGCAGCGGGAATTTCCGCTGCGCGGCCGATCTCGTGACCCTCATACGCGCGCGGCACCCCTCGCTCGGGATCGGGGTCGCCGCCTACCCGGAAGGGCATCCGGAGGCGCCGAGCGCGGAGGAGGACCTCGCGTTTCTGAAAAGAAAGCTCGATCTCGGAGCCGACTTCGCGATCACGCAGCTGTTTTTCGACAACTCCGTATACCTGGATTTCACGCGGAGGGCGCGGGCCGCGGGCATCGCCAAGCCCCTGATACCCGGGATTCTCCCGATCCTCAACCTGGGGACCATCGACAGGCTCATCTCGAAGTGCGGGGCGCATCTTCCCCCCGGTTACCTGTCCCGTCTTGAAGACGCCCACCGGCGGGGCGGACCGGCAGCGGTCGCCGAGGTAGGAATCGCCCACGCGAAAACTCAGGCGCGCGATCTCCTGGAGCGCGGGGCCCCGGGAGTCCATCTCTACACGCTCAACAAGGCCGAGGCCTGCGTGGAGATCGTGAACAGCCTTGGCCTCGGAGGAAACAGGGGGAGGGGGCGATGAATCCGAAGAAGATCATGATCCTGTGCGGAAGCCCGCGCCCGAAGGGCAACACGCACACGCTCGCGGACTGGGCGGCCGAGGGAGCGAAAAGCTGCGGGGCCGAGGTCGAAAAGGTCGACGTGACGAGGCTCCGCTACGCGTCGCACGGATGCACCTCGTGTTACGGGTGCCAGAAACTGAAGGAGTACCGGTGCGTGCTGAAGGACGAGGCTTCGGAGCTCCTCGCCCGCATCCCGGGGTTCGACGCGCTCGTCATCGCCACGCCGGTCTACTTCTTCGGCCCCTCCGCCCAGATCAAGGTCCTCCTGGACAGGGGATACTCGCTGTTCAAATTCAATCTCGAAACCGGCGCCGTGAGCACCGCGCTCAAGGGAACCGCGATCGCCGTGATCGCCTCGGCGGGGGCGGACGTCAGCCAGGGGCTCAAGGCCGTCGAGGACACCTACCGGGCTCTCGCCTCCTTTACCGGCGGCAGCTTCTCCTCACTTTTGGTTCCCGAGGCTCCGCACGAGGTCGGGGGGCTCGCGCGGGATTCAGCCATGAGGGAGAAGGCGCTCGCCTTCGGCCGAAAACTAGCCTCTTCCCTCTGACCCGCGATGCAGACCGCATTCCTGATCGTGACCCGGCGCTGCACGCGAAGCTGTCCGTTCTGCTTCTACTCCACGGGATACCTCAGCCATCCCGCGGGAGAGATGGACACGCCGCGGCTTCTCGATGCGGTCGAGAGGCTCGCCGGCATGGGCGTGAAGAAGCTCATCGTCACGGGAGGCGAACCGCTCACCCGTGGCGATATGGCGCGGCTCCTCGCGAGGGCGGGGGAGCGCGGCATGGCGCGCCTCCTTCTGACGAACGGCGATCTGATCGAAGGGGACACCGTGCGCGCCGTTCTGGGCGCGGGGCTGGAGGCGGTCTCCCTCTCGGTCAACGACACCGCCACGCTGCCGCCGCGGGAAGCGGCGGTCGCGGCGCTGGCGGGGGCCGGCCGGGTCCCGCTCACCGCCATCATCGCGTTTCACCGGGGGAACGCGCGCGAGATCCCGGCGATCGTCGCGTGGGCTGAAGACAGGGGGATCGACGCGCTCCTTCAGCCCGCGTTTATCCCCCCGGGATCAAAAGGAGAGAGAGACCTCTCGCCGCGGCACTTCACGGATGAGGAATGGCGCGTCGTGGAGCCGGCCCTCCTCGCGTGGGCGCAGCACGCAGGGATGACGCCCTATGCCCGTCTCGTCCTCGGCCTCTACGGGAGAGGGGAACCGCTGAAGCCCCGGGCGTGCACGATGGGCTCGGAGGCGCTCGTGCTCGACTGCGACGGGTCCGTGTATCCCTGCTTCCACCGGAGGGACCTCGGGGCCGGGAGCATCCTGGAATGCGCCGCGCCGGCGATTGGTGAGCGGCTGTCAGCCGCCGCCGGGGCGGTGTCCCGTGCCCCATGCTTCGGGGAGCACTGTATCTCGCTTTTTGCGGGAGCGGATGAAATTGACCTCGTGCCCGCAAGGTAGTACATTCTCATGCGAAAGGTGCCGACAGATCATGCGCGCGCTCGTCTATGACGGAAAACTCCGCCTGCGGGACGACTACCCTCGGCCGGAGCGGAAGCCGGGGGAATCCCTGGTGGCCGTTTCCCTCGCGGGGATCTGCGCGACCGACATCGAGATCGTCAAGGGGTACATGGACTTTCGCGGAGTTCTCGGGCACGAGTTTGTGGGCCGCGTGGCGGAGAGCGACAGAGCGGATCTCATCGGGGCGCGGGTGGTGGGGGAGATCAACTGCCCGTGCGGCCGCTGCGCGCTTTGCCGCCGGGGCCTTGGGAAACACTGCCCGACGAGGAGCGTTCTCGGGATACAGGGGCGCGACGGGGCGTTCGCGGACTATCTCGCCCTTCCCGACAAGAACCTTCACGCGGTGCCAGAAGGGGTCACCGACCGAGAGGCGGTATTCTCCGAACCGCTGGCGGCCGCGTGGCAGGCGCTGATCCAGGGCTCGCCCTCGAAGGGGGAGGATGTCGTTGTGCTCGGGGACGGGAGGCTCGGCCTCCTCGTCGCCATGGTGTTCGCGGCCGAAGGCGTCCCGGTGACGCTGCTCGGCAAACACGAAGAGAAGCTTGCCCTTGCGCGCGGGGCGGGCGCGAAGACCCGGCTGATCGGGCGCCCCGGCAGGCTTCCGCGGGCGGACCTGGTCGTGGAGGCGACGGGGCATTCCTCCGGCCTCAAGACGGCATTGAGGATCGTCAAGCCCACGGGGAGGATCGTGCTGAAGACCACGATTGCCGGATCGCACACGATAGGGCTCGCCCCGCTCGTCGTCAACGAGGTCACGGTCATCGGCTCCCGCTGCGGCCCCTTCGACCGGGCGCTCGGATCTCTCGCTTCGCGATCGGTGGACGTATCCGCCATGGTGAGCGCCGAGTTCCCGATGGAGAAGGGGATCGAGGCGATGCGCGCCGCGGCGGGCGCCCGCAAGGTGCTCCTGGCCATATCCTGATGGATCGTAACTGCTCAGGAGCCAGAATTCAGGAGTCAGGAGCCAGGAGTTGGAATGAGGACGCCGGCGGCGATAGTTGAGGACTTGGGATACGGCGAGGTTTCCGAGTCAATTCGGTAAGCTACTGGAAGTGTATGCGCGCCCCATTCTGGATTCTGGCTCCTGGCTTCTGACTACGTGAGTAGTTACGACGGATCACCCGGCGTTCGCGCGACACGCGCCGCGCGCGGTTTACAACGGTGCGGACGATTACGGAGGGACCTCGAAGATGCGCACGATACTGATGGCGGCGCTGGCGGCCGCGGCATGGATAGGGGCCGCACCCCTTGCGGAGATAAAGATACCGGCAGCCGACCGGAACGAGGTCACGGTGCGCGGGTCCGCGCTGTCGCGGGACGACACGGGCGGCGTCAGCGCGAAGGGGAGATCGGAGTTCACCCACGGGGCGCTGTCGGTCACCTGTGTGGGAACGGTCGTCGTCAGGACCTCGGGTGGGTATTTCCGCTCCCTCGACGCGGTGGGCACGGTGGAGGCGAAGGCGGAGAAGAAGGTGATCCGGGGACAGCGTCTCGAGTACGAGGCGACGCGGCACCTCGTCACGCTAAGCGGCCGGCCCGAGGTCGCCGAAGAAGGCACCACCTACCGCGCCGAGCGGAGGATACTCATCTACCTCGAAACCGGCGTCCTGCAATGCGAGCCGAAGACGCTGATCTCGATCGACAGGGGTTTTCACAGGAGAAATCCGAAGCCGGAGAGGAGAAAATTCCTTGGGCTGTTTTGAGGGGGCAAACGACTTGCTTGACGGGATCGTGAGCGCGAAGCGCCGGGAAATCTCCCGGCGCGCGAAGGAGGTGCCCGTCTCCGCGCTCGCAGAGGCGGTGGCGGATCGCGTGCCGCGCGATCTCTACACCGCCCTGGCGGGAAGGCCGTTCGCGGTGATCGCGGAGGTGAAGAAGGCCTCCCCCTCTGCCGGCATCATCCGCCGGGACTACGATCCGGCGGCCATCGCCCGCGGCTATGCGCTCTCGGGCGCGGCGGCGATCTCCGTGCTCACCGAGGAGACCCGCTTCATGGGTTCGCTGGAGCACCTCGAACTTGTGAAGCGCGCGGTGTCCATCCCCGTGCTGAGAAAGGATTTTATCGTGGACGAGTACCAGGTGTACGAGTCCGCGGCGGCGGGGGCGGACGCCGTTTTGATCATTGCGCGACTTCTTCCGGCGCAAGAAGTCGCAAATCTGGTCGGGCTGTGCTATACACTCGGGATCTCGCCGCTCGTGGAGATCCACGGGGCAGAGGAAGTCGCCGCGGCCGTGCAGTCCGGGGCGCGCATCATCGGGATCAACAACCGGGACTTGAGAACCCTCTCGGTGGACATCGGCAGGACGATCGCCCTGAGACCCCTGATCCCCGCGGACAGGCTGGTTGTGAGCGAAAGCGGCATCAGGAGTCCGGAAGACCTGAGAATGCTCGCGGGGCACGGCATCAGGGCCGCCCTCGTCGGCGAGCGGCTGCTCAGGGAGCGCGATCCCGGCGAGGCGCTGGCGGCCCTGATCGGGGGAATGGCGGAGGCGTGACGCAGGGCGAGGCGGTGCGGTGATGGTCCGGGTGAAAATCTGCGGGATCACGAACATCGAGGACGCCCGCCTCGCGGTCCGCGCGGGGGCCGACGCGCTGGGGTTCGTCTTCGCCCCGAGCCCGCGGCGCATTTCCCCGGAGACGGCGGCCGGAATCATCGCATCCCTGCCCCTGTTCGTATCCACGGTGGGGGTGTTCGTGAACGAGCGCGCCGCGCGCATCCGGGAGATAGCCGCGCAGTGCCGCCTCGGCTGGATACAGTTCCACGGGGACGAGGGCCCCGAGGAGTGCGCGGAGTTCGGCGGGCGCGCAATCAAGGCGGTCCGGGTGAAAGACTCCGATAGCCTCCGCGGCCTCGATCGCTACCGGGTCGGGGCCATCCTGCTCGACAGCCACGTCCCCGGGGCCCGCGGAGGGACCGGGATTGTCTTTTCGTGGGAGCTCGCCGCCGCCCTTCCCACGGCGACGCCGGTCATCCTTTCCGGGGGCCTCACCGTCGAGAACGTGGCCCGGGCAATAGCCGCGGCGACGCCGTACGCGGTAGACGTGAGCAGCGGCGTGGAATCGGAGCCGGGGAGGAAGGACCCGGCGCTCATGGAAGAGTTCGTCAGTCGCGCGAAGGGGACGTGCGCGGGAGATCGCCGGGCGGGGGGAGGGGAGCGATGAATCGCCGGGCGCGGAGCGGCTATTTCGGGGATTTCGGCGGGCGATATGTCCCCGAGACGCTCATCCACGCGCTGCAGGAGCTCGAGCGGGAGTTCGCCCGCGCGGCGCGGGACCGCGCCTTCCAGGCCGAGCTGCGCCACAACCTGCGGCACTACGCGGGGAGGCCGACGCCGCTGACCTTCGCGCCGGCCCTCACGCGGCACTTCGGCGGCGCAAAGATCTATCTCAAGCGGGAGGACCTCGCCTTTACCGGGGCGCACAAGATCAACAACTGTCTCGGGCAGATCCTTCTCGCGAAAAGGATGGGCAAGAAGCGGATCATCGCGGAGACCGGCGCAGGCCAGCACGGGGTCGCGACCGCCACGGTCGCGGCGCGGTTTGGGATGCCCTGCGTGATCTACATGGGCGAGGAGGACATCCGCCGCCAGGCGCTCAACGTCTTCCGCATGGAGCTCCTCGGCGCGACCGTCATGCCGGTCCGGACCGGCAGCCGCACCCTGAAGGACGCCATCGACGAGGCGATGCGCGACTGGGTCAGCAACGTGCGCGACACGCATTTCATCCTGGGGACGGTGGCGGGGCCGCACCCCTATCCGCTGATGGTGCGGGAGTTCCAGCGCGTCATCGGGAAAGAGGCGAAGCGGCAGATACTCGCACTCGAGGGGAGGCTCCCGGACTGCCTCATCGCCTGCGTCGGCGGGGGGAGCAACTCGATCGGCCTTTTTTACGACTTCCTCGCGCACCCGGGGGTTCGAATGATCGGAGTCGAGGCCGGGGGCCTCGGCGTGAGGAGCGGAAAGCACGCGGCCCGGTTCAGCGGGGGGAGGCCGGGAATCTTCCAGGGAAGCCTGAGCTATGTCCTCCAGGACCGTGCGGGCCAGATCATGACCACGCACTCGATATCGGCGGGCCTCGACTACGCGGGCGTCGGCCCGGAGCACAGCGGGCTCTACCGCTCGGGCCGCGTCGAGTACGTGAGCGTGACGGACGCGGAGGCCGTGAATGCGTTTCTGCTCCTGAGCGAGAAGGAGGGGATCATCCCCGCCCTCGAATCCGCGCACGCGGTCGCCCATGCCCGACGGGTCGTTCCGAGGATGAGGAAGGGGCAGGGCGTGATCATCAACATCTCCGGGCGCGGCGACAAGGACGTCGAGACGGTCGAGAAGATCGCCCGGGAAAGGCTCCGATGAACAGGATAGACGCGGCCTTCGCGCGGCTGAGGAAGGAGCGGCGCGCGGGGTTTATCGCCTATCTCACCGCGGGGGATCCGTCCCCGTCGCTGACGGTTCCGCTCGTGCAGGCGCTCGAGACGAACGGAGCGGATATCGTGGAGCTGGGCGTCCCGTTCTCCGACCCGCTCGCCGACGGGGTGGTCAACCAGAAATCGGCGGAGCGCGCGCTTCGCTGCGGGGTGAGCCTGAAAACCGTCCTCGGGCTGGTGAGGCGCGTCAGGGAGCGTTCGGAGATACCGGTCGTGCTCTTCACCTATCTGAACCCCGTGTACTCGTACGGGTTCGAGCGGTTCGCGGCGGACGCCGCGCGGGCGGGTGTCGACGGGGTGTTGAGCCTCGACCTTCCCCCGGAGGAGGCGTCGGGGTACGAGGCGCGCCTCGCCGCGCACGGCGTGAAGAGCATATTCCTCATCGCGCCCACGACCCCCCTCGCGCGCGTGCGGTTTATCGCGCGGCACGCGGGGGGATTCATCTACTACGTGTCGAGGACCGGTGTCACCGGGGAGCGCGGGAGGCTCGCCGCGGGTCTCGCCGCGCGGGTCCGCGAGATCAGGCGCGTCACTCGGACGCCGGTCGCGGTCGGGTTCGGCATTTCGACCCCCGCGCAGGTGGCCGAGGCGGCGCGGGCTGCCGACGCGGTCGTGGTCGGAAGCGCGCTGGTGCACTGCATCGAGCGTCACGCCGGCTCCGCCGATTGTGTCGAGCGGGTGGGCAGAAAGGCGCGGCGCCTGAGTGCGCCGCTCCGCGGGTAACGCAGGGAGAACTCATGCGCGCAAAGAGTTTTGAACCGCACATCTTCGCGGTGATCATGGCGGGCGGGGGAGGGGAGCGCTTCTGGCCGAAGAGCCGGCAGGCGCGCCCGAAACAGCTCCTCCGGATATTCGGGGAGAGGACGATGCTGCAGGACACGGCGCGCCGAGTCTCGGGCCTCGTGCCGCCCGGCCGGATCATCGTCGTCACGACCGCGCTCCAGGCGCCGCTGATCGCCCGGCAGCTTCCGGGCGTGCCGCGCGCGTCCGTCGTCGCCGAGCCGTTCGGGAGGGACACCGCCGCCTGCATCGCCCTCGGGGCCGCGATAGTCCTCGCCCGCGACCCGGAGGGGATCATGGTGGTCCTCCCCGCCGACCATGTGATACGGGACCGGCGCAGGCTCATCGCCAACCTGCGCGACGCCTGCCGGGTCGCCCGCGACCGGGAGTGCCTCGTCACCTTCGGGATCGTCCCCAACGAGCCCGCGACGGGCTACGGCTATATCCGGAAGGGAGGCGCGGTCCGCTGCGGGCTCCGCACGGTCTTCGCGCGGGTCAGGGAGTTCGCGGAGAAGCCCGCCCTGGCCGTCGCGCGGCGCTACGTGAGGAGCGGCGACTACTACTGGAACAGCGGGATCTTCGTCTGGAAGGCCTCCGTCATCGCCGGGGAGCTCAAAAAACACATGCCCGATCTCTATCGCGGATGCATCGAGATCAGGGACGCGCTCGGGACGCGGCGCGCCCCGGGCGTCATCCGGAAGGTCTACGGGAGCATCGAGAGGGTCTCCATCGACTACGGCATCATGGAGAAATCGGACCGGGTGCTGGTCGCGCGCGCCGATTTCGACTGGGACGACGCCGGTTCGTGGTGCGCCCTGGAGCGGCATTTTCCCGCGGACGGAAAGGGCAACGTGATCCTCGGCAAAAGCGTCGCCCTCGACACCGAACGCTGTATAATCGTCTCGGATGATGGTATAGTGGGCTGCCTCGGCGTCAAGGACCTCGTCGTGGTGAAGACGCCGGACGCGGTGCTCGTGTGCCATCGCGGGGCGGCGCAGGAGTTGAAGCGGATCATCAGGGAACTCAAGGCGGGGCGGGGCTCGCGGTCATTCGTATGAGTCCTGCCGCGCGGGGGAAAGGGGCGCATCGATGAAGGTGTTCTGCGGCAGGTCAAACCCGGAGCTGAGCCGTGAGATCTGCAGCTATCTCGGCATCGAGCTGGGGAAGTGCATCATCCACAAGTTCAAGAACGACAACACGTTCGTGCGCATCGAGGAGAATGTCCGGGGCAAGGACGTCTTCGTCATCCAGACGAGCGCGCCCCCGGTAAACGATTATTTCATGGAGCTCCTCATCATTATCGACGCCCTCAAGCACGCCTCCGCGAGCAGGGTGACCGCCGTCCTTCCCTACTACCCCTATGCCAGGTCCGACAAGAAGGACCAGCCCCGCATCTGCATCACCGCGCGGCTCGTGGCGGACCTGCTCGAAAGCGCCGGGGCCGACCGGGTCCTCACGATGAACCTTCACGCGGAGCAGATCCAGGGGTTTTTCAGGATCCCGGTGGACCAGCTGCTCGCCTCGCCGATCCTCTGCGACTACTTCAGCCGGAACGGCCTGAAGGACTGCATCGTGGTCGCCCCCGACGCGGGGAGCGCCAAGCGCGCGGAGAAATACGCGCGCGAGCTCGGCCTTCCGCTCGCGATCCTCGACAAGCGCCGCGACCCGTTGAACGACACGGTCGAGATCTTCCACATCATCGGCGATGTGCGCGGCAAGAACGCCATTGTCTTCGACGACGAGATCGCCACCGGCGGGTCGATGATCGAGACCGCCAACGCCCTCATCGAGCACGGGGCGCGGGACATCCACGCCGGCGCGGTGCATGCGGTCCTGTGCGGCGACGCCCCCCGGAAGCTTCAGGAGTCCTTGTACAAGCAGATCGTGGTGACCAACACTCTCCCGATCGAGGGGGCGAGGAAAATCCCCAAGATCAAGGTGCTCTCGGTGGCGCAGCTCTTCGGCGAGGCGATCAAGAGGATCCACGAGGGCAAATCCCTCAGCGAGCTTTTCAGGAAGCATCTCTGACGCGCGATGAGGGGAGTCAGATGCGGCTGCTCGGCGTCGACATGGGGGAGAAGAGGATCGGGATCGCGGTGAGCGACCCGGGACGAATCATCGCCCAGAGCGCCGGGCAGATCGAGCGGGGGACTCCGGCCGAGACGCTGGAGCGGTTCCGCGGCCTGGCGGCGCGCCACGAGGCGGACGGGGTCGTCGTCGGGCTTCCCCTGAACATGAACGGAAGCGAGGGGCCCGCCGCCCGCTCCGCCCGGGAGTTCGCGGAAGCCCTCCGTCGCGGCCTTGGCGTACCCGTGGTTCTGTGGGACGAGCGCCTGACCACAGCGGAGGCCGATTCTCTCATGAGATCGGCCGGGCTCTCCCGCCGCAAGCGGGCCGTTCGCGTCGACGGGCTCGCCGCCCAGCTTATCCTCCAATCCTACCTCGACAGCCGGGGCGCGGAAGGGGAGCGGTGAGTCCCCGAAGCGTCCACGGGCACTTTTACGGAGAAGACGATGCAGGAACAGCGCCATCGCGTCACCGCGCTCGATAGCGGACTCAGGGTGATCACCCTCGAGATGCCCGCCATGGATTCGGTCTCGCTCGGGATATGGGTCGGGGCGGGGGGACGGCACGAGAAGAAGCGGCTGAACGGCATCTCCCACTTTCTCGAGCACCTCCTTTTCAAGGGGACCGCCCGGCGCTCCGCGCGGCAGATATCCGAGGCGATCGAGAGCGTCGGGGGCACGCTCAACGGCTTCACCGGCGAGGAATGCACCTGCTACATGGCGAAGGTCCTTCACAGGGACCTCGGGCGCGCCACGGACGTCCTCTTCGATATGTACCGCCACGCCGCGCTCAGGCCCGAGGATATCGAGAAGGAGAGGACGGTCATCAGGGAAGAGATCAATATGTACATGGATATTCCCCAGCACCACGTCATGGATCTATTCAACGAGGTGCTCTGGCCCGGCCAGCCGCTGGGGAGGCCCCTTGTCGGCACCGTCGGGACCGTCGGGGCGCTCACGCGCGAGGCGCTGGGAAACTACCGCGCCCGGTATTATGTCCCGGAGAACACCGTCGTCTCCGCGGCGGGCAGGGTCGCGCACGAGGAACTGATCGGTATCGTGAGCCGGCTCGCCCCCCCCGCGCGCGCGCGCCGCACGCCGCCGTTCTCCCCCGCCATGGATGCGCAGCGCCGTCCGGTGCTCCTGCTGCACAACAAGAAAACCGAGCAGACCCACCTCTGCCTGGGCGTCAGGGGCTACCGGAGGGAACACCCGGACCGGTATGCCATCCACCTGCTCAGCCTCGCGCTCGGCGAAAACATGAGCTCACGGCTTTTTCAGCGCGTGCGGGAGAAGCACGGGCTCGCCTACGCCATAAGCTCCTCGGTGATCCGCTATGCGGACACGGGCGCGTTCACCGTCCACGCGGGGGTCGAGAGCGGCAAATTCCTAAAGGCCCTCTCCCTGATTCTGAAGGAACTCGACAAGGTCCGCGTTGAGGGCCTGCGCCGGGCCGAGCTCGCCAGGGCGAAGGAGTACTGGATCGGCCAGTTCTGCATGGAGCTCGAAAAGACCACCCAGAACATGCTGGGCATCGGAGAAAGCCTTCTCCTCTCCGGGCGGGTCTTGACAAAAGAGGAGATACTGGCTAATATCACGAAGGTCACTCTGGATGATGTGCAGCGGGTGGCCCGAGACATCTTCCTCGACAGGAAGCTCAACATGGCGGTGATCGGGCCGCACGCCGAAGAGCAGGCGGTGCGGGACGCCCTGCACCTGTGACAAAAAAGGACGCAATATTTTGAAGGTGAATAAGATACAGATCGCGCCGTCGCTGCTCGCGGCCGACTTCGGAAGGCTTGGGGAGGATGCCCTCGCGGCGGAGGCGGCCGGGGCCGACATGCTCCACGTCGACGTGATGGACGGCCATTTCGTGCCCAAC
Organism: Chlamydiota bacterium; assembly: GCA_037133055.1. Classification (GTDB taxonomy): domain Bacteria; phylum Auribacterota; class Tritonobacteria; order UBA1439; family UBA1439; genus UBA1439. Next base: position 21,419 of record JBAXOY010000016.1, on the reverse strand, counting down.
ATCACCGTGGGGCCGGGGGTGGTGGCGGCGATCCGGAAGCGCGTCAAGATCCCGCTCGATGTGCACCTCATGATCAGCGACCCCGACAGCTTCATCGGGCCGTTCGCGGACGCGGGCGCGGACATCCTCACGGTGCACGCCGAGGTCCTGCCGCACCTCCACCGGACGCTCCAGGTCATTCGGAACCGCCGCATCCGGGCGGGCGTGTCGATCAACCCGGCCACCCCCCTGAAGAACATCGAGGCGGTGCTCGAGGAGACCGACCTGGCGCTGCTCATGACCGTGAACCCGGGCTTCGGCGGCCAGCAGTTCATCCGCGCGGTGCTCTCCAAGATCAGGGAGCTGCGCGACCTCGTCGGCCGCCGCGGCTTCCGCCTCGACATCGAGGTGGATGGCGGCATCAACCCCCTGACGGCCCGGGAGGCGGTCGAGGCGGGCGCGAATGTCATCGTTGCCGGCACGGCGGTGTTCGGCGCCGCCGATCTCGCCGCGGCCATACAATCCCTGCGCGGCTCCCCGTGATCCCCGCGGCGCCCCCTCGCGGAGCATCCCCACGACCGGACACGAAACATCTGCGGGCATGAAGACCATGGAATCTCATCTCGAACAGATACGGAATTTCTCGATCATCGCGCACATAGACCACGGCAAGTCCACGCTCGCGGACCGGCTCCTCCAGCTCACGCACACGATCGACGAGCGGAAGTTCAGGGACCAGTTCCTCGACGACATGGACCTCGAGCGGGAGCGGGGGATCACGATCAAGGCCCACGCGGTCAGGATGGACTACCTCGCCCGGGACGGCAGGCAGTACGTCCTCAACCTGATCGACACCCCCGGCCATGTGGATTTCAGCTACGAGGTCTCGCGCAGCCTCTCGGCCTGTGAGGGGGCGCTGCTCGTGGTCGACGCCGCGCAGGGGGTAGAGGCGCAAACGGTGGCGAACTGCCACCTCTGCACGCAGAACAATCTCGAGATCATCCCCGTCATCAACAAGATCGACCTCGCGAACGCCGACATCCGGGAGACGAAGCGGCAGATCGAGGACGTGCTCGCCATCCCCGCCGAGGACGCCGCCTGCGTGAGCGCGAAGACCGGGGCCGGGGTAGGGGATCTTCTCGAGACGATCGTCGCCCGGATCCCGCCCCCGAAGAAGCCCCCCACCGATGAGCTGAAAGCCCTGATATTCGACTCCCTCTTCGACACCTTCCGCGGGGTCATCATCTATGTCCGCCTCATGAGCGGCCGCGTGGCGCCCGGGATGAAGGTCCGCCTCATGTACACGGAAAAGGTATTCGAGGTCCAGGAGGTCGGCTGCTTCGTTCCCGACGCGACCCCCCGCGGACAGCTTTTTCCGGGGGAGGTCGGCTACATCATCGCGAATATCAAGGACTCCGCCGACGTCCGCATCGGCGACACCCTCACCGACGACCGGCGGCCCGCCCGCGATCCGCTCCCGGGCTTCAAGCGGCTCCGGCCGATGGTGTTCAGCGGCTTCTACCCGGTCACGACGACGGAGTACGAGAACCTGAAGGCGGCCCTGAACCGTCTCAGGCTGAACGACTCGTCGTTCACCTACGAGCCGGAGAACTCGGTCGCCCTCGGGTTCGGATTCCGCTGCGGGTTCCTCGGGCTTCTCCACATGGAGATCATCCAGGAGCGACTGGAGCGGGAGTACCAGGTGGGGATCGTCGCGACGGTGCCGAGCGTCATCTACCAGATCAAAAAGACCGACGGGGCCGTCATCGAGATCGACAACCCGGTGCGCATGCCGCCCCCCGCGGAGATCGACGAGATCCGTGAGCCGATGATTCGCGCCTTCATCATCGTTCCGAACGAGATGATCGGATCGATGATGAAGCTCTGCCAGGAGCGCAGGGGGGAATGCATGCGGACCGAGTCGATCGACAAGCACCGGGTCATTTTGACCTTCGAGCTCCCGTTCAACGAGGTCGTGATCGACTTCTACGACCGCCTGAAGACGGTGACGAGCGGCTACGGCTCGATGGACTACGAGCACATCGGGTTCAGGGTCTCCGACATCGTCAAGCTCGACATCCTCCTCAACCACGAGCCGGTCGACGCCTTCTCGTTCCTGGTCCACAAGGAAAAGGCGGAGCACCGGGGGCGCTCGCTCGCCGAGAAGCTCAAGGCCGTCATCCCGCAGCAGCTCTTCCGGGTGGCCATCCAGGCGGCGATAGGCGGCCGCATCATCGCGAGCGAGGTGGTGCGCCCGCTGAAGAAGGACGTCACCGCGAAATGCTATGGCGGCGACATCACGCGGAAGCGCAAGCTCTGGGAGAAGCAGAAGGAGGGGAAGAAGAAGATGAAGCAGATCGGCAAGGTCAACATTCCCCAGAAGGCGTTCATCGAAGTGCTGAAGATAGATTGATGCGCTTGGATGTTTCACCACGGAGGACGCGGAGAACGGCCACGGAGACCACGGAGAAAACGGCAAGGAATTCTGGACGCGGATTGGCGCGGATGAACGCGGATAAAAGTTGATTCCGCCACGGAGGCACGGAGGTCGCGGAGAAAACGTTTATCTGCTTGAACCGCGTGAACTGTTTGAACCGCTTGAATAAAATATTCGCGGACAGGGGAGGGGAGTGATGGGATTTTTCAAGGACCGCCGCACGCTGAAAGAGGGGCGGCTCGCGCACAAGATGGTGCGCGCGCTCCTGAAGAAGAACCGGGGCGCGCTCCAGGACAAAGCGATAGCCCAGCTCGAATACGACCTGTCGGCGCTCGGGAGCGCCCTCGCGGCCCGGGATGCCGCCGAGGTCGAGCGCGCGTCCGCAAGGCTCCAGGGGAGCTTCGACCGCCATCTCACCTTCGCGAAAAAATCAATCGTCCGCGAGTACGCGGAGGCGTTCATCTTCGCCCTCATCCTCGCCCTCATCATCCGCACCTTCATCATCCAGCTCTTCAAGATTCCGACCGGCTCGATGGAGCCGACGCTGCACGGGGCCCAGAACCACCGCGGCTTCGGGGACCACATCGTCGTGAACAAGTTCATCTACGGGCCCCAGACGCTTGACTGGGTCGGCATTCCCTGGACGAATTACGGGTTGGACATTCCCACCGCGCGGCTCAGCCGCGTCGCGATGAGGCTCCCGCAGCGCGGCGACATCATCGTATTCAGGTTTCCGTTCGATTATTGCTGCAACAGCTGCCGGTCGGATTTCAACCTCGAAAGACATGCGCAACGCGCCTGTCCGTACTGCAACTCCCGCAACGTGGAGTACCAGAACAAAGACTTCGTGAAGCGCTGCGTCGGGCTTCCCGGTGAAACCATCGAGGTACGGGACGGGCATATCTATGTGGACGACGCGCGGGTGACCTCGCCGAAGGAGGTCGCCGATATGTACTATCGGAATATCACTCCCGGCCAGGGCCCGTACGGCCACCGGGACCAGAAGTTCACCGTGCCGAAGGACTCGTATTTCATGCTCGGCGACAACAGCGCCAACAGCAAGGACAGCCGATTCTGGGGTTTCGTTCCGTTCGAGAACGTGCGGGGGCTGGCGTTCTTCGTCTATCTTCCTCCGTCCAGGATCGGGGTCATACGGTAGTCTGACACCCCGACATGAAGACACCCAACAGTGAGTGCCGGTGCGCGGCAGACAAGCTCATCGAATTCTGGAAGATCCACAGGAGATTCGATGCAAACATCCGGGATCTCGCCAGGGATGCGGGTGTTTCACCCGATACGGTGTACCGGTGGCTGAACAGGAAGGCAATTCCAAAACCAGCCAAGGCCCAACTTATCGAATCGTGGCTCAATAAGTCTAACCCTTGATATATCCCCAAAGGAGTGTGATATCCCCAGAAAGGCCTTTTTGACTGGATTTCACTATCGGACACAGGGTTCCATAATATATCTTATGTAATATGGCTTGGGAGGGGGAGTTTGGCTTAACATCCTAGAGGCAAGCAAGTTACGGCAGACAATGAACAACTTGTGCATAACACTGGAAATATCGAAGGATTTGCGTGCACCATGGACGGGCGCCGGGATTATTCAAAGTGGATAGTCTCTCAGCGCCGAGATCGCCCTGTGGCACTCATTCAGCCGAAAGGAAGGTCCAGGGGGGAGCCAATGAGGATTGAGATCATCTGTCAGGCACGCTACGGGCCTTGAGAGGGGAGGCGTGATTGCATGGGGAGCAGGTGGGGGCGGGGATAAGATATCCCCGGGCAAACCGGACACCTCCCCCACTCCGGGATCGAACCTGTGAACCCTGAATCCTGAACGCTCATATTCTCCCAAATCCGGAGAACTTCAGAGCGCGCTGATCGCCACCGTGAACGAGAGGGCTTTCACGCCGCCCGGGGAAAGCGTGAATTTAAAGTGCGGCATCAGCGATGTGCCCTGGTAGTTCAGGTCGAACCCCTTCTCGGACTGCGAAACGGTCTCCACCGGGAAATACCAGAGGCCTGCCCCCTCGCTCCACGAGACGCGGACGGTGAACCCGTCAGCACGGTTGACGAGTTCGAGATACGAAACCGACTCCGCCTCTCCCCTGCTCCCGGCATTCACCGACGCGGGCTTCGGCCCGTCGAACGAGAGAATCCGGTCGGGGCTCTTCCCCGAGAGGAGGGTGAGGTTGAGCTCGATGCCCATCCAGATGTCGAGGGGATCGTTTCCGGGGTTCGCGACGCGATAGTCCACGGCGAGGCGGCCGTTTCCATCCAGCGCGTAGGTTTTCGCCACCTCAAGATCCCGGCGCCCGGAAGGGCAGTGGAAGGCGCCGACCCTCCTCAGGGATGCCGTGGCGCGCCCCTCCACCACCGCTTCCGTCCCCGTGATCTCATAGGGCCGGTTGACGAAGCCTCCCTGCTCGGGATACTCGCAGCGCGCGAACGAGTCCAGGGTCGCGCCGGGGCCGAGAAAATGGTCCAGGAATGACCGCCGCAGGTACCAGTCATAGTGGAGGGCGCCCCTGATGCGGGGGGAGACGCTTTTCGCCATGTCGTGGATGGACGCGGGGGCGTCCGCCCCCTTGCCGTTCTTTGCGGACTTGTCCGACATCGTGGCGTGGTAGGCCTCCGGCCTCCGGCTCATGGTGTTCGACAGGTTGAAATACTTCTCCTTGTAATCGAGCTCGAAGAGGGACCCGCCGTAGCCCGGGGAGAGAAGTGCGTTCACCGGGGCGCTGCGCAGCAGGACCTCGTCCATACCGTCCGCGTCGTAGTCGAAACGCTCGGCCTCCACCCACCCTCCCCTCTTGTGCGCGGCCCTGTCCACGGCGACCTCGGCCCTGAGTGCGTTCGAGTAGTTCGCGTGACGGAGGTAGTTCAGGTAGATCCCCCCGAAGAGGCCGTGCCAGTAGGCGCAGTTGCACTGGCTGCGCCAGAGCGACTTTTTCGCCTCGATGTGCCCGGGCAGCGTGCGGTGCACCATGCGGCTCACGTGGAGCGTCTTGCTCCTCTGGAGGTTGCTCTCCGGATATTTCACGAGGAAGTTCCGCCAGAAGCCACCCCGGAGAAACCGGGCAAGGCGGTCGTACTTCTTCTCCTTCTTGAGGTCCTCGATCAGTTTCTCGTACTGTGACTGCACCGTGGCGGGGAGCGCCCACTCCATCATCTCGTCGTAGGATGCGGTGGGCAGGTAGATCTTCCCCGAGGGGGGGAACCGGTCGAGGTACTCGCCCATGGTGATCATTTTGATCCAGCCCGCGTTCTCCTCGAGGAGCGCGAAGAGCCGATCGAGATACTTCTCTTCGTAGACCCATGTGTAGGTGCCCGGCCACATGCCGAATTTTTCGCCGTCGTCCCCCAGGGTGACGCCGCTCCCGGGAGACTTTTCAGCGAGCGCGCGGAGGCAGTCGACGGCCGCCGAGGGCTCGCCGAAGGGGATCAGGTAGCGGAGCTGCTTGTTGATCGGGAAGACCGCGAGGGTGCGGCCCTGGTCCTCCGTCAGGTAATATCCCCGGAGCTCATCGCGATCCAGACCGGCGTACACGAAGTGCGTGTCGTCGAGGAGGGTATAGTCGAGGCCGGCGACGCGGAGGAGGCTCGCGAGGTGCGGCTCCCAGACCCGCTCGGCGAGCCACAGCCCGCGCGGGGCGGCGCCGAAACGCTCCCGCAGGTAATCCGACATCAACTTGAGCTGCCCCTCGGCGTCGACAAGCGGGATCGCGGGCAGTATCGGCTCGTAGAATCCTCCGCCCAAAAGTTCGACCTGCCCCGACGCGGCAAGCTCCCGCAGGGCCGCGAGGCCCTCGGGGCGGTTCTTCTCCATCCACTCGAGGAGCGCCCCGGTGTAGTGCAGGGTGCAGCGGACGGCGGGGTGCCGCTTCAGCGTCTCGAGAAACGGCCCGTAGCAGGTGCGCCAGCCGTCGGTGAAAACGTGCTCGAAGTTCCCGGCGGGCTGGTGATTGTGCACCGCAAGGAGAAAAGATATCTCTTTCATTCGCTTCTCCTGACTCTCTCCCCCACCCGTCCCCCCCCATCAGAAGGGGGAGGAGATCAAGAGGGATCCGCGTTTATCCTGACGATCTGCGTTCATCTGCGTCCAACAGTATAGTTCCGTGTCCTCCGTGCTCTCCGTGCCTTCGCGGTGAAACTTTTTACAGCGCGGTCCACCGCGCGATCTCAAAATCCTCGTCCGGAACCGTGAACGCGATGTAGCCCCCCCGGGGATGCCGTTCCACCTCCAGCGTTCCCGACTTTACCTGCACGTAAAAATTCACTTCCTCCCTCTTTTTGAACCCCAAGTCGCGGAACGGAAGCCCGAGCTCTATGATCCTGTCCATCGCGAGCTCGCCGCAGACGGACTTCTTCCCGAACCGCTGCGGGGTTTCGCGGTGGCAGAGCTCGCACTTCGGCCTCTGCCCGTTTTTCCGGTTCAGGGAGAAGGCGAGGCGCGTCTCCCGGGGCGAGGTGAAATGGATGTGCACCCGGTACTCCTCGCTGCCTGCGATCCCCTCCTTGTCGAGCGGGTCGATCCGCAGGAAGAAGTTCTTCTCGTCGAAGCCGTACCGGAGCTCCTTGATAAACGCCTCCGACCTGCACATGGTGCTGTCGGAGTGCGTCGCGCGGTACTGACCCGCGTCCACCCACTCGTAGTAGGAGGTCTCCCTCCCGTCGATGACCGGTTTCAGGAAGGCGCGCGGCTCCCGCGTCACCGCCACTCTCCCCTGGTTGATGATCGGCATATCGAGGCTTTCCGGGGGAGTTTCGCCGAGGGCGGTGTACGCGTTCTTGAGGTGGGTCCGGAACAGCTGGTCGAAGAGGGCGTCGTTGTCGCTCGAGAAGCGGTCCCCGTACCACCAGAACCAGTCGCTCCCCTCGGCCGCGTAGATCTCCTCGCGCGCCGCCGCGAGATTTTTTGCCTTTCCGGACAAGCCCCGCTGCTGAAGCGCGGCCCGGGCCCTGCCCAGCAGGTTCCACGCGGCGTTGTCCTCCTCCTCCCCTATCCACACCCCGTAGTTGCTGTCGATCCAGGAACCGCTGTGCAGGCGCGTGATCCTTTCGGCGGGCGGGTGCGCCGCGAGATGGTCGCCTATCCTGACACTATCGAGGAAAGAGCCCTTCTCGAACTCCCCGTAGAGACGCCGCAGGAAATCCTCTCCGCCGTCCGGGTAGCTCTGCCACGGGTTCTCCCCGTCGAGGATGACGCTCACGAGCGTGTCGGAGCCGGGCGCCCTCCTGGATATTTCCGAGAGCTTCAAGAGAAAATCCGCCACGGCGCTCTTCGCGTCATTGAACGCGTAGCTGAATCCGATCAGGTCCGAGAGCTGGCGGTCGCGGAACACCATGTCCACGGAAGCCCCCGCGTGCTCAACGCGGTACGGCCGGTAGAGCATCGTGAACCGGTCCCGGCTTTGGACGGACCTGAAGAGCACCTCCTCGTCGGAGGCCATCCACCGGAGCCCCTGCCTCGCGACGAGCGGGATGATCTCCGGGCAGACCGAGCCCTCCGGCGGCCAGAGCCCCGCCGGTTTTTTCCCGAAGAGCCGCTCGTGGTACGCCGCGGCGGCGGCGAGCTGCCCCTCGACGTCGGCCGGGTATCGGAAGCGCGCCGGAAGCGGCGTGTCCGGCATCGCGCGCCGCGCGATGTCGGTGTCGCAAAGGAGCGGCATGATCGGGTGATAGAACGGGCTCGTGGTGAGCTCGATCTGTCCGCGCTTCTCGGCGTCGCGGTGCAGGGGGATGATCAGGTTCATGATCTTGGTCTGGATCTCCATGATGCGGGCCTTGTCCCCCTCCGTGAAGTTCGCCCCGCGCTTTTTCATCTCCGCGAGCTCCGGGAAGCGCGCGCAGGCCTGGTGCCCGAACCAGGCGAGGTTGAACCAGACCTGGAGGTCCCGGAGGTCCCTCTCGCTGAAGCGTCGGGCCGCTTCGGGCATCGTGGTTTCGGTGACCGTGGATCCGCGCGCGTGCAGGAGCTCCTTGTAGCGGGGATACGGCGCGATCATGGTGTCCCAGTTCGCCATGAAGAAGTTCCACAGGATGAACTGCCGGTCATCAGGGGTCAGTTCGGCGGCCGGCTTCGCGCTGTAGTCCAGAAAGACGTCCGTCACGTCCCCGCGGACGTACTCCTCGATCTGCTTCAGCAGCGAGGGGACGTAGTTGAATGTCTGCCGGATGGACGGGTAGTCGTCGAGCAGGGTGACCTGGTCGAAGTAGCCCCGCGTCGCGTGCATCCGCACCCAGGGCATGACGCTCCGCCCCGTGGCGGGGTCATAGTAGTACGGCTGGTGCATGTGCCAGAAAAACGCGAGCGAGATGCGTTTCATGGGTCTGCGGCGTCCCTTCGGTCCGGGCGGCGGAAGCGCGGGAGGAGCCGCGCCTCAGGGTTCGACTTCCTGCAGGTACTTCGCCGCGTCCTCGGGGGAGGTGGGGTTGATGTAGAAGCCGGTCCCCCACTCGAACCCCGCGATCTGCGTCAGGCGCGGCATGATCTCGATGTGCCAGTGGTAATCGAACTCGATCGTCCTCCAGTAGTCCCTGCGCGGCCACCGCACGGGGGAGGTGTGGAGGACAAAGTTATACTGCGGCCGGTTGAGCGCCTTCGCGAGCTTCCCCAGCGTGACAATCATCATGTCCGCGAGCACCCGGGTCTCGTCTCTTGAAATGCTCCCGTAGTCGGCGTGGTGCTTTTTCGGGAGCACCCACAGTTCGAACGGGAAGCGCGAGGCGAACGGGCAGAAGGAGACGAAAAGCTCGTTCTCGTAGACGACCCGCGCGCGTTCCTCGATCTCCTGCCGGATGATGTCGCAGAAGATGCACCGGTCCTTGTACTGGAAGTAGGCGGCCGAGCCGTTGAGCTCCTCCTTGACCCGTTTGGGGGTCACGGGCGTGGCGATGAGCTGCGAGTGCGGGTGCGCGAGCGAGGCCCCCGCAGCCCTGCCCTCGTTCCGGAAGACCAGGATGTACTTCATGCGCATGTCCCTGCTGAGGTCGGTGATGCGCAGCTTGTAGGCCTCGAAGACCTTCGCAACGGATTCCCGGGGCTGCTCCTCAAGGCGCTTCGCGTGATCCGGAGTCTCGATGATCACCTCGTGTGCGCCGATCCCGTTCATGCGGTCGTAGATTCCGCAGCCCTGCTTGTCGAGTTCCCCCTCGACACGGAGCGCGGGATACTTGTTGGGGACGACGCGCACCTCCCACCCGGGAGTGTTGGGACGGGTGTTCGCGGGGCGCCAGGCGAAGATCTCGGGGGGGGTAAGCCCCTCCCGCCCCGCGCAGAAGGGGCACCCCTTGCCGTTCGTCTCTTCGGGGCAGGTCTGGATCTGCCTGGGCCGCTGGGCGCGCTCGGTGGAGATGATCACCCACCGTCCGAGTATCGGGTCCTTCCTCAGCTCAGGCACGTCCCCCTCCCCTCCCCGTCCCTCACGCCGGCCCGCGCGCCCGCGCGAGCGCCGCGAGGTAGACCTGCTCATACTCGCGCGCTGCGCGGTCCCATGAGAAGTCGCAGGCCATGGCGTTTTGTCTGATTCTGGTCCAGTGCGGCTCGCACTCGAATATCGCGAGGGCCTCCCGCATGACGGCGAGGAGCGCGTCGGTCCGGTACTGCCCGAATTTGAACCCGTTCCCCTCGCCCGTCGCGGGGTCGTAGGAGGTCACCGTGTCGTCCAACCCGCCCGTGGCCCTGACGACCGGCACCGTGCCATAGCGGAGGCTGTAGATCTGGTTCAGGCCGCATGGCTCGTAGCGCGAGGGCATCAGGAAATAATCCGCCCCCGCCTCGACCTTGTGCGCGACCGCGTTGTCGAAGGCGATCTTGACCCCGAGCCGGTCCGGGAAGCTCTTCGCGAGGCGCGTGAGGAGACGGTGATATTTCTCCTCGCCCTTGCCAAGGATGACGATGGCGGCGCCCGCGTTGAGGAGGCTCGGGAGCGCCGCGGCGATGAGGTCGTACCCCTTTTGGTCGGCCATCCGCCCCACCATCCCGACGAGGGGGGTGCCCGCGGGAAGGCTCAGCCCGTATGTGCGGAGGAGATCCTCCTTGCACCTCCCCTTGCCCTCGAGGGTGTCGCGGGTGTAGTGCTGCGCGATATCCGGATCGGTCGCCGGATCCCACCGCCGATAGTCGGCGCCGTTCAGTATCCCGTAGAGATCGCCGCGACGCCGCGCCAGAATCCCCTCAAGCCCGCAGCCGAGCTCGGCGGTCTGTATCTCCTCGCTGTACCGGCGGCTCACCGTGGTGATCGCGTCGGCGTAGACGATCCCCGCCTTGAGGAGGTTTATCTTGCCGTAGAACTCGATCCCTTCGGGGACGAACACGCTCCAGGGGAGCCCGGTGAGATGCATGTCGTAGTGCCAGAAAAGCCCCTGATAGGCGAGGTTATGGATGGTGAACACCATGCCGGTCCCCTTGAAGAAAGGGTTCGATTTTTCCGCGACCTTGAGAAGCGGACTCACCAGGCCCGTCTGCCAGTCGTGGCAGTGGATGATGTCGGGCGCAACCCCACTCCTCTTGACCAGGGCGAGGATGGCCCGGGCGAAGAAGCAGAAGCGCTCCGCATTGTCAGGGTAATCGCCCTCGGCGGTGCCGTAGAGCTCGGCGCGGTCGTAGTAGCTGTCCTTGCGTATGAGAAACACGGGGGTGCCGTCGTCGAGGCTGCTCGCCCATATCCGCGCGTTTTCCCCGCGGCTGGAGATGGTCACAGGGATGCTCATTCCCGTGTCGGACGACGGGACCCCCGCGCGCATGATGCAGCCGTAGTAGGGCATCACCAGCCGCACATCATGCCCCCGCGCCCGCAGCGCTTTCGGCAGGGCGCCGGCGACGTCGGCGAGCCCTCCCGTCTTGGCGAACGGGACGGCCTCCGGGGACGCCATCACGATCGTGAGCTTTTTTACCTCGGTCACGCGGACCTCCTCAATGACTGTCGATGATCCCGGGGACTCCTCAGTCCCCGAGCTCATGGTGCAGCGGTTTGGGTATGACCACGATGCCGGACGGGGAGACGAAGTATTTTTTCCGGTCCGCCTCCGGATCGAAACCGATCTTCTCGTGGGTCGGGACCTCGATCCCGCTGTCGATGATCGCCCGCCTCACCTGCGCGTGGCGCCCGATCGAGACCCCCTTCATGAGGATGCATTCGGACACCTCGCTGTAGCTGTTGATCCTCACCCCGGGGCCGAGGATGCTCCGGCTCACGGTGCCTCCGCTGATGATGCATCCCTCGGAGACGAGCGAGTCGGTCGCGCGCCCCACCCGCTTTTCCGCCTCGTTCGCGAAGACGAACTTGGCGGGCGGGTACTGGTTGTAGCATGTGTGGAGCGGCCAGTCCGAGTTGTAGAGGTCGAGCTGGGGCGACACGGAGATGAGGTCCATGTTCGCATCGAAGTAGGCCTCGATGTTGCCCACGTCCCGCCAGTACCCCATCTCCTTCTCCTTGATCCCGGGTATGCGGTTGGTGCTGAAGTCGTAGGCGTACACGGCGTGGGTGCGGAACATCGAGGGGATGATGTCCTTCCCGAAGTCGTGCCCCGTGGTCATCCCGGAGTCGCGCTTCAGGATATCGATCAGGACGTCCCGGTCGAAGATGTAGTTCCCCATCGAGCAGAGGCACCATCCCGGCCGGTCGGGCATCTCCTTCGGGTTCTTCACCTTTTCTTCGAATTCGAGGACCCGGCTGTCCCGGTTCACCTGGAGCACGCCGAACGAGCGGGCCTCCTCGACGGGGCGCGGGATCGCGGCGATCGTGAGGGCGGACTCTTTTCCCCGGTGGTGTTGGAGCATCTGCCGCACGTCCATCCGGTAGATATGGTCGGCGCCGAATATCATGACGTACGTGGGATCCTCGTCCAGGACCAGGTTCAGGTTCTGGAAGATCGCATCGGCGGTCCCCTTGTACCAGCTCTCCCCGGTGCGCATCTGCGCGGGGACCGGGTCGATGTAGTGGCCGAGCTCCGGAGAGAGGCGGAATCCCCTCGCCAGGTGCCGGTTCAGGGAGTCCGACTTGAACTGCGTGAGCACCTTGATGCGGTAGAAGCCGGAGTTGATGAAGTTGCTGAGCGCGAAATCGATGATCCGGTAGATTCCCCCGAACGGGACGGCGGGCTTCGCCCGGTCCCGCGTGAGCGGGTACAGGCGCTCGCCCTTGCCGCCGGCGAGGATCATGACTAGGTCTTGTGCCATGTACGGAATCTCCCCATCTCTCTGTAGGGCGTTCGCGGAGGGGCGCCCCGGCCTCGCGCCTGGTGCGATGCATATTATCCCCGCGCCGGGGGCGGTGGTCAAGGAATTTCCCCTTTACTGTCTCACACCACGGAGGAGGCGGAGGGCACGGAGAGGTGAAACAGGGCTCTTTGCCGTTCACCGCGCGCGGCGGCGGTTCCGTATGAGCTCGGCGATCTCCCTGCCCCGCGGGCTTTCCGGGCCGAAGAGGTCGATGGCGCGCTGGAGGTAGGTGGTTGCGTTCGGGTAGTTGTGCTTCTCCATGAAGACGAGGCCGAGGTTGTGGTACGCGGGGGCGTAGTTCGGGTTGATGCGGATGGCGTTTTTCAGGTGAGCCTCGGCCTGGTCGTAGCGTTTGAGCTGCTTGCACACCACCCCGAGGGCGTTGCAGGTGTCGGGCGAGTCCCGATCGAGCTCGAGGGCCCGCGTGTATTCCCGGTAGGCGTTGATGGGCTTCTGCATCATGAAGTAGATGCCGCCCAGGTTGTAGTGGACCACGGCGAGATCGGGGTTTGCATCGAGGATCCCCGAATAGATCCGGCGGGCCGCGTCGAGATCGCCCGTCCGGCTCAGGATCTGCGCCATGCTGATCAGGACCGGGATGTTCGAGCTATCCCGAAGGAGCGCCTCCCGGTACTGAGCCATGGCGTTGTCGTACTCGTGCTCGTTGAAGTAGAAAACCCCCAGCTCGGCGTAGGGGGCCGGGGACCACGGGTCCGCCGCGTTGCCTGCGATGAACCGATCGAGCGCCTCTCCCTCCCTCAGATCCCTGAGCTTCAGCCTGCCGAAGAGCTGTTCCATCTCGATCCGACAGCTCCTCCGGCACTCGCGCACCGATGCCGCGTTCCAGAACGGATCCATCTTCCGGATCTCGTCGAGGGCCCCGATGGCCTGTTCATACGTGACAAACGCCTGGCGCTCCATGCCCGCGCGCGCGAGGTAGTCAGCGTGCTTTTGCATGGTGTGGAACCGGTGAAACCGTATCGCGCATTCTTGCGCGACCTGCGCCTCGGCCTCCTCCGGCGTTATATTCACTCTCTTCACGCACCCGGCGCACGCCGTCGAGAGCGCGAGGGCCGCGACGCAGGCGCACAGCGTCCGGTTCATGGGGCCCGCTCCCCGCCGCGCCCCGGGGGAACCATCACCCGCAGCGCCCTCGGGACGACCGAGAAACCTATCGGCGTCGTGCCGATGATGTCGCCGTCCGATTGGACGAGCGCCTTATGGGATGAGGAGACGAGCACGGAGCGCACCCGGGTGAAGGAGACATTCTCCATCCGCTGGTGATTGTTCATGATGACCGATATGCCTGAGCGCAGGAGCGCAAGGCTGTCGCGCTTCTGGAGGATGCATACGTCGAGCCACCCGTCATCGATGACGGCATCCGCACAGATCCTGAACCTGCCCCCGTAGTGAGCGGAGTTGCAGATCACCGTCGCGTAGCCCACCACGGGCGGTTTTCGTCCGTCCGTTTCGATGGCCAGTTCGGTCAGGCCGCGGTGGAACAGAGTCCCTATCCCGAGAAGATACGCGAAACCGCCCAGGATGCCTTTCGCCAAGGGCGGGACGTCGCGCACGATCTGCGCGTCGATGCCCACCCCCGCCATGCAGGAGAAGTACCGCCCGTCGGTCGAGCGCCCGAGGTCGATCGTGCGCTCGATCCCCGCCGTCAGCACCTGGCATGCGTCCAACGGGTCGAGGGGGATCCCGAGCTCCCATGCGAGCACGTTCCCCGTGCCCATCGGGAGTATTCCCAGGACGAGGTCCGATCCGGCGATGCCGTTGATGACCTCGTGGATCGTCCCGTCTCCGCCCGCGCTTATCACCATGCGGAACGACCCGTCCCGCGCCGAAACCGCGTGCTGGCGGGCGTCGCCCGGCTGCGCCGCGGCGCACACCTCCACTTCGAGGCCGCCGTCGATGAGGGTGCGCTCGATCCTCTTCAGGCGGCACGGCCCGACCGCCCCGCGGGATGCCGGGTTATAGATGAGCTTTGCGCGCACTTCTCCCCCCTACTCCTCCCGCGGAAGGATTTCGACCCTCACGCCCGCCAGGTCCCTGAACCGCGCGGCGTCAGACGAGGAGCCGACGATGCTCCCGTAGTGCATCGGGACGGCCACCGCCGGCTTTATCCGCCGCGCCGCCTCCGCCGCCTCCTCCGCCGTCATCACGTACGTGCCGCTCACGGGGAGAAGGGCTACGTCGGCCTTCACCATCGCCATCTCGGGGATCAGGTCGGTGTCGCCTGCGAAGTAGATCCTGCGTTTCCCCATCGAGACGACGAACCCGAGCCCTCCCTCCGCCTTCGGATGGAATGGCTTCCCCGTGTTGTACGCGGCGACCCCCTCGATGACGACTCCCCCCAGGGAGACCGACTCCCCCGGGGCGATGACGCGCACATCCCCCGGCAGCTTGCGGGCGCATTCGGCGTTCGTCACGAGCACGGTGCCGGGCTTCGAGAGCCGCTCGATGGAGATCAGCGAACAGTGGTCATAATGGGAGTGCGACACGAGTATGATGTCCGCGGGAGGGCCCTGCGTCACCTTGTACGGGTCGATATAGACGGTCTTCTCTCCGTCGATCCTGAAGCTCGCGTGCCCCAGCCAGCGGATCCCCTCGATCATGGCGATTCCTCCCCGTTGTAATGTTGGGACGCAGATTGCGCAGATTGTTGCGTTCATCTGCGGGCAACGTTAAGCCCTTTACCGCCGCGCGGCGCGGCGCAGCAGCTCCTTCTCCTCCTCAGTAAGGCTGCCGAGGCCGTGTCGCGAGATCTTGTCCAGCACCTCGTCCACGTCCGGCGACTGCCCATCCCCCGTGACCCGCGCCTGAAAAACGCCGTGCCGCCACCCGCCGCCCGCGAGCGCCCCCCCGCAGAGCCCCGACCAGCGCATGTAGAGATATCCGCAGAGCGCCCCGCCGAGATGCGCGAAGTGGGCGATGCCCCCCCCATCCTGTCTGGTCGTTATCACGAACAGAAGCTCTATCCCCGCGAAGATCATCACCATGTACTTCGCCTTCATCTGCACCGGGAGCACGAAGAAGATGAGGAGCGTAAGGACCCGGTCGGGGTACAGCATGGCGAAGGCGGTCATCACCCCGAAGATGGCCCCGGAGGCGCCCATGATGATCGCCGGGGGCTGATAGGAGGCGTACGCGCACACCCCCGCGCCGATCCCACACAAAAAATAGAAAACGATAAAACGTCGCGTGCCGAGGGCTTTTTCCACGTCGCGCCCGAACATCCAGAGCGTGAACATGTTGAAGAGGATATGCCCGACGCCCGCGTGCAGGAAGATGTAGGTCGCGAACTGCCAGAGCATCAGACGCCCCAGCGCCTCGCCGGCGACGAGGCCGAAAAGGGCGTCGAGAACGCCCCCGGAGAGGTTCTGGAGAAGGAAGCAGCCGGCGGTCGCCAGCATCAGCCGCTTCACCCCCGGGGTGAGGGGGATCCCGAAATCGAGCCGCATGTCCGACGAGTAATATGAGGGCATAGGCCCGATCAGTGCTGGCGGATGATTATCAGCTTCTGGAGTATCTTTTCCTGATTGGCGATGATCGTGTCGAGCTTCGCCTGGTTTTGCACGATCGTATCCAGCTTCGCGTTCACCGCCGCGAACTGCTTCGCCACCTCCGACTCCTTCTGCGAGGTCTGCGCGAAGGCGATGCCCGCGACGCACAGGACCGCGAGCGCTGCCGGCAGCAGGGCCTTTCTCATGGTTTATCCCTCCTCATGGTGGATGTGCGGGGGTTGAGCGCCGTTCCCGCGGAATGTCCCCCTCTATGAAGGGGGACCCCATCCCCCCCTTCTTCCCGGACACGGGACAGAACGCCGATGGGGCGACAGGTGGCGCGGCATTTCACCGCCAGCGCGATGAGCAAGAGGATCGAGAAGGCGATGAGGGCCAGAGCGGCGGTTATCTTCCGCCTCGAAACCGGATGCGGTGTCGCGAACCCACTCCGCGCGACCGTCATCTCGCGGGCGACCACGCAGGTCTCTCCGCCGTAGGCGGCGGCGAATCGGCGGAAGGTGCCCGTCACCCGGATCCGGTCTCCGGCGTGGAAATAGTCGCCTGTCTGACGTATCCGGCGCGCCTGCTCAGGGGCAAGGATTATGCCGAGGGCGACGTCCTCCGGGGATCTCACGTTGACCCACGCGTATGAGCCGCGCATCATCACATCCCCCACCGCCTCGCCCTCGATTTCGATCTCCTTGCCGTCGTATGTCTTACCCTCCCTCACCAGGGAGAGAAACGAGTCGACCCGGATCGCCGCTTCCGAGGGCGCGGCGGAGAGCCACACTGAGAGCCCGAGGAGAAGCATCCCCTTCCGCCGCCGCAGCCAGCCATGCATGACCTATTTCCCCCTGAAGATCGAAAAACCGAAGGCGATCAGCCCGAAGAGAGAGATAAACTCGAGCCTGCCCGCCCACATAACGAGGATGTAGTAGAGCTTGAGGATCGCCGGCATGCTCGCGGCGGTGATGCCGCACGAGAGGCCGCTGTTGCTGCCGGCGGAGGTGGACTCGAACAGTGCGTCCGTGAACGGGTACCCGCAGACGACGCCCAGGATCCCCCCGGTGAAATACAAGACGATGTAGCAGAGCGCGATGAGTCCCGCCATCTTCACCTGCTGGTCGCCCAGGACGATGTCCCTGATGTGATGGAACTTGGTGACGAAGACCGCGTCCTCGCTCAGGACGATCCTCTTGATCTCGTGGTAGATCGCCTTTGCGATGATCCCCACCCGAAGGCCCTTGATGCCGCCCGCGGTCGAGCACGCGCTTCCGCCGAAGGCCATGGCGGTGGTCATGGCGAGGAGCGCCAGGTCCCCCCAGTCCGCCTTGAACTGCTGGACGTAGGCGCTGGCGAACCCTGTGGTGGTGTGCGCGGAGAGGAGGTTGTACACGGCGCGGCGAAAGAGGACGAACGCATCGCTGTAGAGGGAAAGTCTTGCGAGGGCGAAGACGAGGAGGGCCGTGGTGAGCGCCGCGGTCAGGGTGAACGATCTGATTTCGATATTCTTCCACATCTCCTTTACGTTGCCGCTCCAGACGGCGTAGTGCAGGATGAAGTTGAAGGAGCCGATGACGAAGAAGAGCAGCGTGCCGAGCTCGACCGCGTAGCTGTGGTAGTAGAGGATGTTCTGCGATTGGGGGGAGAAGCCTCCCGTGCTCCACGCCGATTGGAAGAGCCACAACCCGTGAAGGAGGCAGCGGGGGAAGCCGATCCCCTCCCGGGCGAGGAGGAGCGACAGGACCGCGGTGCCGATGAGGAGATAGACGATGCTGATGAGCCAGATGGCGCGGCTGGTATGCACAATGTTCGGGAGGAGGCGCTCGTCCTTCCCCTCGCCGACGTACATCATGTACGCGCCCGCAGTCCCCCGGACGAGGAACACGAGCACCATGACGATCATCCCCTGCCCCCCCACGTAGGTGAGCAGGTGGCGCCACATGTTCAGGCTGTGCGAGGCGTGGTCGAGGTCCTGGATCAGGGTGAGTCCCGTGGTGGTGAACCCGCTCATCACGTCGAAGACGCAGTCGAGGTAGCTCAGGAAATTTCCGCTGAGGTAGTGCGGGATCGCGCAAAGGAGCATGGCCGCAAACCAGGAGAATGCGGCGATCACCATGGACTGCACCCAGCGCATCGGAGCCCGGGTGTCGTCGCCGAGAAGCATCAGGAGGGCGCTCGAGGCGAGGGTGGCGCTCATGCCGACGGCGAAATCGACGAACGCGGACCATTCCCCGAACGCGGCGGCGGTCGCGAGGGGCACGGTGTAGAGAAGAGAGACGCCAGCGAGGATTTTCCCCGTGAAGAAACCGATGACCCTATAATCTCGGAGGGTGGGGCGGGAGATCATGCGCGGCACCGGGAGTAAAGATACCAGATCGCCGTCGTGATCAGGAACAGGGCGGCGCAGAGAACGGTCACGTAGAGGCACTCGACGATGATCCCCCTCGCCGCCGACTTGAGATGGGCTCGGCCCGTGGAGCGGGAACGCGCCATGGCGGTCATCCCCCCGTGAGGAGCTTCCGGAACTGCTTTTCGCTCTCAGGAGTGGCGATCACGAGGAGCTGGTCGCCCATTTCGAGCGTGGTATCCCCCCGGGGCACGAGAATATCGTCTTTCCGCAGCACCGAGGCGATGATGCACTTGTCGGGCATTTCGATCTCCTTCAGGCTGGCATTGCAGAGGGGAGAGCGGGCGGAGATCGTGCCCTGGATCACGGAGATCCTTCCCTGCCTGAGCTTGAGAAGGGTGCTCAGCTCGTCGAGCGACAGCTCCTGATTGATCATCTGGGCGATGAGCGTGGTGGCGTCGACGGGGGTGTCGACGCCGAGACGCCCGAGGGTGTACTCGTTCCGGGGGTCGTTGACCTTGGCGACCGTCCGCCGCACCGCGAACGAGGTCTTGGCGATCTGGCAGATCACGAGGTTGTCCTCGTCGTGGTTCGTCACGGCGACGACGACGTCCGCGTTCTCGGCCCCCGCCTCATCGAGGAATCTCGGCTCGCAGGCGTCGCCGTGGATCACGATGATCTCCCCGATCTCGCCGGCGATCGCCTCGCAGACTGCCTTATCCTTTTCGACGAGGGCTACCTTGTGCCCCTCCGCGGCCAGCCGATTGACAAGCGACACGCCGACGTGGCCCCCTCCGCACACGAGGATGAACATCTACCCCTCCACCGCGAACAGTTGCTTGATCTTCGGTACGCTCTCCGTCCGCACGATCCCGATGAGCGTGTCCCCCACCTCGACCGTTGTGGCCGGGGACGGTATGATCGCCCGGTCCCCCCGCCGTATGGTCGCGACGAGGAACTCGTTGTCGATGTTCAGGTGCGAAACCATCCGCCCCGCGAATGCACGGGGGGGGTCGATCTCGATGATCCCCATGCCGCTCGTTTCGATGAAATAGCCGGAAAAAGCGCTTTCGACCAGTTTGTCCCGGATCATGGACGCGACGAGGGTCGTGCCGCTGATGATGTCGAGGCCGAGCCGCTGGTAGATTTCGGTGCGGAGAGGGTCGTAGAGCCGGGCGATCACCTTGGGCACCCTGTATATCTGCCTGGCGATCTGGGAGGTCATGATATTCGTGTTGTCGCCGTTCGTGACCACAACCACGGCGTCGGCGGCCTCGATCCCCGCCTTCTTCAATATTTCGAGGTCGAAGCAGTTGCCGATGATGGTGGCGCCGTTGAACGTGCCGCCGAGGCGGCGCAGCGATGCGGGGTTGTCATCGACGATCGTGACGTTGTTCCCCTCCTGGGAAAGGAGGAGGGCGAGCTTCGACCCGACCCTGCCGCAGCCGACAATGATGATATTCATGGTGCCGTCCGTGAGCTCCGGTAGCCGTGCCGTGCAGCCCCTACGGTATCAAAAATGGCTCTCGTGCACTAGATTTTCAACGCCCGGTTGTTGCCGTTGCTCTCCGCGACCTCCATGACTCTCCGTGGCCTCTGCGGTGAGACATAAATTTTCGCCCTACTTCTCTATCCACCCCCCCCCGACGACGACATCGCCGTCGTAGAAGACGGCGGCCTGTCCGGGGGTGACGGCTTTCTGCGGCTCGTCGAAGCGCACCACGGCGCCCCCGCCGGGCCCCGGATGGATCCCGGCCGCGGCGCCGGGGTGCGCGGAGCGGATCTTCACGAGCGCACGGAACGGTTCCGCGGGCGCGGGGCGGGAGATCCAGTTGATATCGGTCACGGCGCATTCGCCCCGCAGGAGTTCGTCGCCCCTCCCCACCGTGATCGCGCGCCTGCCCGGGTCGATCGAGAGGACGTACCGCCTGACCCCCGACGGCAGCCAGCGCCCCGCCCTCTGCCCTATCGTAAACTGCGCGATGCCGGGATGCCGGCCGATGACGGCGCCTCGGGTGTCCAGTATATCTCCCCCCGCGATTCCGTCCCCGGTCGATCGCGCCAGGAACGCGCGGTAATCATTCCCGGGGATGAAACATATATCCTGGCTCTCAGGGCGTTCGTGGAGGTCCAGGCCCCTCTCGACGGAGATTCGCCGAGCCTCGGCTTTCGTACGGTCGCCGAGGGGGAAGATCACGCGGGAGAGCGCGTTCTGGGGGAGGCGCGAGAGGAAATATGCCTGATCCTTGCGGCGGTCCGCTCCCCGCAGGAGGAGTGTCCGGCCGCCTTCCCTTCCGATCCGCGCGTAATGCCCCGTGGCAACCATCGCGGCGCCGAGATCGTCCGCGCACCGCAGGAGAAAGGCGAATTTGATCTCCGGGTTGCACACGACGCACGGGTTCGGGGTACGCCCGGAGAAGTACTCTTTTCGAAAATACCCGATCACCCGCTTCCCGAACTCTTCCCTCGCGTCGATGACGCGGTGGGGGACCCCGATCCGCGCCGCGGCCTGCCGTGCGGAGTCGATCCCCTCCTCTCCGGGGCGGGCGGGCGCGCGCGACGCGGTCTCCGGGATCAGATCGAGGGTGACGCCGATGACCTCATGCCCCTGCTCCTTCAGCAGGAGGGCGGCCACGGCGCTGTCCAGGCCGCCCGACATGCCGACGATGATCTTCATGAACGCGACGCGACGGACGCGAGCCGGTTGTAAATGATCCTCAGACCGTGCAGCGTCAGGAGCGGGTTGATCAGCCGCGGATAGTTCCACCCGCGGATGATCAGTTCGAGCTGGCCGCCGGTGAAGATGATCTTTGGCCTGCCCCCCATGGCGCGGCGCAGTTCAGCGACCAGGCCGCAGATGAGGGCCCTCGTGCCGTGGATCATGCCCGACTGAATCGCATGGACCGTGCTTTTCCCG
>JBAXOY010000015.1:0-38586 GCA_037133055.1 Chlamydiota bacterium | reverse complement strand
ACGTCTCCGGCGACTGGATCCGATGGGGCTGTGTATGTGGGATGCCGAGACACTTCAATCCGCTGCTTCAATTCAAATGGGAGTTTCAGATGGAGTTACCGGGCCGCAGACGAGGTGAACACCTCTCCTTCAATAGGCTCCGGAGGGAATATATACGTCGGATCACAGGACAATAAACTGTATGCCTTGAACTCGAACGGCGGCCTCGCGTGGACTTATTCAACGGCGGCAGACATATACCTGTCTTCCCCGGCGACCGACCCGAACGAGAGGATATACATCGGGTCTTCCGACTCCCGCCTTTACAGCATAAACTCGAACGGCGGCCTCGCGTGGAGTTACAACGCAGGAGGCGTAGTATATTCGTCGCCAGCGATAGGTTCTGATGGGAGAGTGCACGTAGGTTCAAACGGCTCGACGCTCCGCGCTCTTAATTCCAATGGGAGCCTTGCATGGGCCTATCCGACATTCGGATCAGTATCGGCATGTTCGCCCGCCATCAGTTCCGATGGCAAGGTGTACATTGGAGACACTGGCAATGTCATATATGCCATCGGTGCGGAGTCTACCGGAGTTCCTACATCAACCCCGACCAAGACTCCGACGGAAACGCCCACGATAACGCCCACGCCGACGAATACACCTACCGAAACGCCTACCGAGACTCCCACGAATACCCCGACAAATACCCCAACCATTACCCCGACCTTTGCGCCGACGGCGATGTGGGTGGGGGTGGACGGGTCAACGTATTCCGACGACCGTCTCTGCGTGACGTTGTTCGCGGTTGCGACGCGCACTCCGACCAGGACGCCGACACGGACGCCGACGCGGACGCCGACAGCAGTGCCTACGGTGGTGTGGGTTGGAACGGACGGGTCAACATACTCCGACTATAATCTCTGCACACTGCTTTTCGAGGCCCCGACACCCACGATCACGCCGACTGAACCGCCACCTACATCCACTCCGACGATAACTAGGACACCCACCTTGACTCCCACGGCAACTCTAACCCTGACCGTTACGCCGACGCCGACGGTTACTTCCATGCCGACGGAGTGGGAGTGGGATCCGAAACTGCCGTGGGTGTGCATAAGCCACCCCTACGGCTACGGTATCATGCCGTGGCAGGCGACGTGGCCGACGATGACTCCGACGCATGGGACTCCGCGTCCGACGAGGACCCCGAGCCCCCCGCGACCGACAAGGACGCCGACGAAAACGCCGAGACAGACGAGGACCCCGACGGTCCCCCCGACCATCACTATCACGCCCACCCCGACGAATACCCCGGACTGGTACGCTAAGTACGGCCCCGCTGGCACCGGGCAGGTCCTGCAAATAGAGAACATGTACGTTGCTCTCACTACGGGTGCGCCCGGGACGATGAACGGGATGGGGTTCTCGACGGGGAACTGGGCAACCGTCATGGCGTGGGCCGCTGGACTGGACTGGCTGGAGAAGGACGACTGGAGACTGCCTACACACAACGAGATGTGCTTCATCTGCTACGTGATCGACTATCCGCCTTATGCCTATTTCACTCCATTCTGGTCATCTTCTGAATACGATGAAACCCGCGCGGGCATCAGGGATTATCGCTATTGCATGAGTCTATGCACTGGCAGCGGACAGGCATCAAAGTCGTTATCCGCCTATGCACAGGCGGTGCGCAATGTCCCTGCGCCATAAACAGAACAGGTAGAGGATGGCACTATGACTGAAATAAGGCAGGCGATCGAAAAGGCGCGGGCGCTGAGCGAGCAGATACAAAGCGCATATAGGGTGCGGCTCATAGGCGACCTGGCGTTCAGGGAGTTGTACAGATACGGGGACGACGCGGCGCAAATACTCCTGTGCTGGACTGAGCGGAAGGCCGCAGGCGACGCGGCACCTAGCCTGCCCGTTGAGTGCCTGTGTCCGCCACATTCGCACGATAACGAAGAACTGATTGTCGTAGTGAACGGATGGATCGAGCACGACGGGGTGAAATATGCGCGGGGTGAGTGCATGAAGATAGCGAGAGGTGTAATGCACGCGCCGAAGGCGAGCCACGACGCACGGTTCGTAGTGATCTGCATCCCGCCTGAGGAGGCATATAAAAATGGCACCAACGGGGTATGACTTCTCGCAGATACGGAGTGAGGACGAATTCAGGGGCGCCCTTATCATCGCGCTGCAGGGGCTTGATCGGGCGGTGGAGGATAACGCGAGACTCATCTCGGATGCAAAGCGGGATGTGCGCGATCTCGCGGGAACGGTTGTCGCGCTGCAGATTCGGGCGGCGGTTATTTCGGCGACCGTGGCGATACTTTCCACGGCGATATTCGGGCGGATCAAGTTCGATCTCGCCGGCCTGCCGCTCGCAGGGGGCTTTATCATCCCGGCAATCGCCGTTCTTGCGGCTGACAGCAAACGGATGCGGCGGTGGCTTGCGGGAAGACGATGAGCCTATGACTATCCTTTCCGAACTGGCGACTATGATCATCAAAATGCGCGGGCCGACGAAGGAGATGTACGAGGAGATGCCCACGTCGATGCGCAAGGTCGTCGACGGCGACATTCTGAGGTGCGTCCGCATGCGGGTGAAATACTGGCATGGCAGGTGGACAGACAGAAACGAAACAAGGAGAAGATCGACATGAGCGAGATCCTGATAGAGGGCGCCGGGGCGCAATGGATCGTGCAGATGATAACGCGGATCGGTACGGTCGGAACGGCGGTAGTCGGGACGCACGATGGCGACGATACGCTGACCGCGGGCGGGGCATACGCCGGGACTGTGGACCAGGTGTACACGGTCGAGATCACAAAGGCCGGGGACTTCGGCGTGGCTGAGTACACGGTGACCGGATCGAACGGCGACAACTCGGGGCCGACGATAATCACGGGGGAGGACGCGTGGACCCCCTGCGGGAACCTCGGTGTGAAGGTCATGCTGGACTTCGGCGTGGATGGGGTGATCTCCGGCGCTGCGGTGGGGGACACGTGGACTATCTCCTGCATTGGCATCGACGAATTGAAATACTGCGCCATCGGCGACGCGGGCGGGCCGTGGCCCGATCCTGACAACCCGCCCGACGAGGTGGCGGGTGAGGGGCTGATCAACGAATACGCCAGGGTGCACTACTGCACGTGGGATGACACGAAGAACATCCCCGGCAAGTGCTATCTCGTCGAGGATGTGAACGGGCGGATCTACGTGGACGGGGTCAACTACTCGATCTCTGACGCGCCGACCAACGCCGTGCTCTACTCCTTCGTGTTCGGTTTCAGCCAGGGGGTAGGGACGGTGAGGGAATGGGGCCTGTTCTCCAACAATACGACCCTGCGCGTGGCCGGGCCCTACGCAGAGCACGGGCTCTACGACGCGGAAACGAACCCCGACGGTGAGGTGGCGACGCTGGGGACCCGCGTGGCGAAGAAGAACATACTCGACTGGGTGAAGATCGCTCAGGACACCCTGATCGTCCGGCAACTTTTTATCGGATAACACGAGAGGATGGAGGGAACAGACAATGGCTGACCCGAGATCGGCAACGCCCGAGACCTACGACTCGACGAAGGGCTATATCACCGTCCTGCACATGGGCGGATGCGATGCCCTGCCGTCGGAGTTCATCGAGTCTCAGCGGATACAGCAGCACCACGACCGGATGATACTCGACCGGTTCCTGAAGGAGGGGATCGTCGGGGAATACGGTGGCCATATCGGGGAGGCGGCTCCCGGGATCTTCGTCGGCGAAGATACCCTGACCGCCGATTCGCCCGGAGAGTACACCGGGCTCGAGACGATCACCTACCTGGTGAAGATCGTCAAGGGCGGTATCCCCGGCGTCGCGCAGTACGACTACGCTACGAGCGGGCCGGATCCGAGCGACGGTCCGCAACTCATTACGGCGTTCGACGCCTGGCACGCCCTCGGCCATTTCGGGGCCATGGTGAAGTGGACGGACGGGCCGGCGCTCTCGCCAAACGGAGTGCTGGAGGAGGGCGACACGTGGAACGTGACCTGCTACTTCGAGGATCAACTCCCCGCTGCCGTGACAAATGAGGACGGGACGGGGACGATCTCGATCCTTGCCGCCGCCGCGTATATCAACGGGAGGATCGTGACAGTCCCCGCGGCTGTGCTGACGGTTGCTTCACCGATGCCGGACCTCTCCAAGACGACCATCTACATCGAGGCGCTCACGAAGACTGTCACATGGGATGACGACCCGATCCTGCTCGTCCCCCGCACCCGGGGTCCCGCCGCCCGTAGGGAGATGATGGTGCTCTCGTTCGTGGCGGAGGATACAACCGGGGATCCCCTGCCTACGCGGTGCACGAAGAGGACCGTGCGCCCCGCATACGTATGGGACCGTGACCCCGCGAGCGACATCTACAACGGGGTGGTGAGGGTGCACGAGAACTGGGTCAAACTCGATCTCGCGCGCCTCGACGGGATGCTCCCCGCGAACAAACTGACGCTGCCGAACCTGTCGGATCAACTGGTCGGAGTTCTGGCCGGGAGGACCGAGGACGAAAGCGGAAGTTACATCGTCGCCGAGGAGCACCTCCGCAGCGTTCCCATGCCCGATCAGAACACCGACGGGTTCGCGGCTGTCATGACGCAGGCGGGCCGGGCGTACGTGGCTGGCCTGGTCTACGAGAAGGATCTGTCGGAGACGATCCTTGTGCCGATCGCATCCACCACGAATACAGTGGAGAACGAGGAAAACCGGACCTATTACGGGCGGAGGGCATACCTGCTACAGAAGTCTGCCGGGGAGTACGATTTCCCGGTGAAGTCAATCACGAACCTGACGGCGCCGTCGCTGGTGCTGGAGGGGATGACGCGGGGGAGCGGGGACACCGACACGTTCGAGTACTCACCCGTCGCGCAGATCCTGTGCGTTTCGATGGGGACGCCCGCCGTGAAGACTGGTACGGCCGGGACGTTCGTGTTCAATGAAACGTCGAACGTGTTCGAGATCACGGCCACCGACTGGGATGGGGGCGCCCTGAACGAGCAATCCATCGTTTTCGTGATCGGGACGTTCTCGCTTGCGCAGGTGATCGAGGCGCTCAATCAGTGCACCGGCCCGGCGTACCAGTCGGGGAGCACGAACAGGAATCTCTATTACTACGCGTCGTCCGGCAAACTGGCGGTGAGGACGTTCGGGACGAGTTCGTCGCACTCCATCGCGATCGGCGACGGTACGGCGAATACGGCGCTCGGGATGGCGTCTCCGACTTCAACCGCGAGCACCGGGACGCAGTATGCCGGGGGAATGGACTACGAGCAGGATGGGGCGGGGATTCGCTGGATTGGGGGGTCGCGCCCGTCATACGGCAATTCGTACCAGGCGATCTATACCCGCACGAAGACGATGGTGGAGGGGGCGGACTACGTGCTTGGCGGGGAGATCCCCGAGGGGACGAGAGGGTGGTGCGTGGCGGCTGTGCGGAAGATGGGGACGGGCGTCGATGCGGTATACGCGGAAAGTTACCCGTCGCCTATCGTCACGATCGAAGCTGTGGGAGGGGAGATCGTCGGGCTTTCGTGGCCGGAGATGGACGACATCGTGTACTACCGAGTGTACCGCGGCGGGGCCGACTCGTATGACGGGATGAAACTCATCGCCTGCGTGCCGAGCACCGGCGCGCTCGAGGCTGACTGGGTGGACACGGGCTACTACGACAAGACGAACGGCGACCTTGATCCGGAAGATGGGACCGCTGGGCCGAACCTTGGCGGGCCGACGCTCATGACGCCGGTGACGCTTGAAACGTGGCCCTCGGGCGGCGTCAACTTCGACGTCGGGTACAGGTTCTCCGTGGACGGCGCGGATATCGTCAGCAACCGCCCCTTCGATTACGGGGAGGATCCCGGCACGAACTTCATCGCCGATTACGAGTACTACCAGCCCCACTGGACGCTGAGGTGCCTACTCCCGACGAAGGTGGTCGCGGACATACACGGGACGCCGGAGGATGAGCCGAAGGTTCCGACCCCGCCGGCCCACGCGCTGTCGCTGGCGAAGATCTACTGCCCGCCGAATGGCTACGGGGTGGTGGTGACCGATTACGGGAACAGGGCCTACCACATGGATGAGATCAAGTCGATCGCCGCTCAGGTGGAGGACCTCCGCTACAACGCCGCCCAACTGGAGATCGCCAATCAGGCGCTCGAAGGCGAGGCGTCCACCCTACGCGCAGTCTACGCCGACGCGTTCACATCGGTGAGGCAGGGGAACTGGACGCACCCCGACTTCGACGCCGGGATCGATCCGATCGCGCATTGCCTGCGCCTGCCGATGGAGATCACCAGCGTCCCGCTGACAGTGATCGCAACGGAATGCGACGGGACCACCGAGGACGACAATCTGCCGGAAGGATGCAGGCAAGGGAAGGGGCTCGTGCTGATGGGATGGACCGAGGAGCCGGAGATCGACCAGGACCTTTTCTCCGACGAGATCCCCGTCAACCCGTACGAGCATTTCGATGAGCAGCCGAGGCCGAACGCATGGATCATCCTGTCGCCCGCGCGGGACTACTGGGTGGAGACGACGACGATCGAGGCCGAGGGGTTTATACAGGAGTATTTCCATATCAACCTTCAGAATCACACGACCGACAGAGTGACCGCCGAGGAGGTCGCCGCCGCGCTCGCGGCCGGGGCCACCCCGATGGGAGAGTGGGACGAGATCCGGAACGAACTCGCATTCCTGCGGCAAGACAGCATCCAGTACTGCCGCAGCATCGACGTGGAAATCCTGGGGCAGCAGTTCAAGGGCGCCGCCGAGGTGGTCTGTACCTTCGGGGGCGTGAACGTGGCTCTCGCGCCAATCTCGCCTTATACGGCGGGAGCGCGCGCCGGATCGGTCAAGACGAACACGTTCGGACAATTCAGGGCCAGTTTCACGATTCCCGGGCCGAGCGCAGGAATCCCGACCGGCAGTCTTGCGGTGAAGTGTGCCGCGTACTCGACGACCGAGCCTGATATCGGGGAACTCTGCGACACGGCCGACGCGACATTCGTTTCGGAGGGCGTTGTGAACGTGTTCGAGGAGAAGGAGATCCATGCCCGGTACTATGTCGACCCGATCACGCAGCAGATCAGATTCCTTTCTGACGGGTATCTGACGAAGGTGGACGTGCCTCTCGCGGAGAAGGACTCGAGCCTGCCGATCACATTTCAGATCCGCGGGACCGACGATCAGGGAAACCCGACCGATGCGGTGGCGTGGGTCGAGTCGAGGGTTCCGGCCCAGGTGAACGCGGGTGTGGGGAGCGAGAACCTTGTCATACCCGATGACCCCGTCTGGATGAGTTCGAATGCAATGAGGGCGCTGACGCTCATGACGGAGAGCGTGCAGGGGTATAAGGCCTATATCGCTGTCGGGGGGCAGAAAAATCTCGCTCCAGGTGAGAAGTACGGCTCGACGATCTCCGACAACCCGTACCGGCCCGGCGACTTCATGACGTCGTCGACGAACTGGACCTGGCTCGTCGCGCCCGACCGCGACCTGCGGTTCAGGGTGTGGAGGGCGAAGTTCAACGCCGGTTCCGGCCATTCGGAAACGCTCGCGTTCGCTCCAATCACGTGGGCCGATCACACCCATGTCGGCGGGATGATGCTCGTCGTGGGGCAGGAGGCGCCGAGCGGGACGACGATCCGGTGGGAGTATCACACCGAGGCCGACCCGACATGGCGGACGCTGATCCCGCTCCGCTACTTCACGCTGAAGAACGAAACGTGCGCGACCGTGTACCTCCGCGCGATCCTCAGCACCACGAACGACCGGCTGTCGCCGGCGATCGCAAAAGGGAACTGGGCGCTGGTGCTCACGGAGAATAAACTCGCCACAACCTGGATCACCGAAACGACCGACCTCGTGGCGGAGGTGGACGAGGTGAAGGTCCACCTCGAGGAAATCAACCAGGCCGGCTCAGGCGAGATCGTGGACGGGGAGATCACCGGGACCGAGATCGAGCCGTTCGTGATCAACGGGATGGTACTCGACATCGACGTGGATGGGACACCCGTCTCGCACATCACGTTCTCGGGTACCGACCCGATCAGCGCCGAGACGGTGAGGGATGCGATCAACGCCGGGGCGAACCCTGACGTCGCCTCGGTGGTGAAAGGGAGGATACGCCTGGCGTCGGGGACGTCCATCAAGGTGAACGCCGGGACGGCAAACGCGGCGCTGGGTCTGAGGGAGGGCACCTATCTCAAGCACTCGGCGGGACAGCACGACGTCATGCTGTCGCCTGACGGCGGACACACATGGATGAGCCCAGGGTCGCGGGTCGCCAGCGAGGGACCGGACGGGTTCGATCTCGTGACATACACGTTCGGCGGGGACAGCGATTTCAACCTGCTCTCCTGCACGATCCGGATCAAGCAGAAGACCGCCTACAGGTATCTTGTCCCGTTGGCGCGGAAACTGGCGATCACGATGGTCTGACAACGCAGCGGTGGATCCCATGGATGGGAAGGGCGGGGGGAAGAAGTGGCCTGATGAGGTCTGCGGGTGGGTGCGGCACGACCACGGGTATATCAGGCCGATGAAGAAGGACGAACCGAAGAACGCCGGGGAGGACAAACCAGATGAGCGGGAAAACGATCATACACAGGAGCGGGATGCGTGAACACGTCCCGGACGAGCGGGGTTTTCGCCTGAAGGAGGGAGAGGACTTGGGGCCAGCACTTCTGGAACTCGCCCGGGAGGTGAGGGGGCTCGACAGGAGGATTTCGAACTTGGAGCCCGCCACATTGATCTCGGCTCCCAGGGCCGCGGGGATCACGCTTCCAGACGTGTTCATCATCGAACGGAAGATGCAGAAGGTCAATCGCCGGGCTCTGCAGGCCATCACGAGGCTGGCGAGGGTCAGAGGAGGGGCACGATAATGAGGAGAAAACTTTGTTCAATGGCATGGCTCTCGGCGATTCTGTACGCAGCCTCGGCCGTGGCGACGTTCGGAGCAACCGCACTTCCGGTGACCGGGCTGCACG
This sequence comes from Chlamydiota bacterium, assembly GCA_037133055.1. Classification (GTDB taxonomy): domain Bacteria; phylum Auribacterota; class Tritonobacteria; order UBA1439; family UBA1439; genus UBA1439. The sequence continues at coordinate 29,576 of JBAXOY010000015.1, read as the reverse complement.
ACTACGCCTATACGGAGCCGTTCCGGTACTGGAGTTTTGACATACGCTATATCAGTGACCGATTGGTGGAATATATCGGGACGAACTCTGAGATCATCGCCGCCCGCGGATCGAGGGGAACGCTCGACGAACGGCTGGACGAATCCCTCAACGAGGACGGGACGCTGAAGGAGACGGCCGCGAGTTCCCTGATGAGCCAGTGGCAGGTGGAGGTCGCCGTCCCGGCATACTTGAACGACCTCGAGTTCGCGCTGACGGGGGATGTGACCGCCGTCTACGTCGAGGGGCGCCGGGTGCTGATGCACGGGGGCAGCGGGTACGTCTACGCGACGGTGGACTCAAGCGCGTACTCCTCTCCGACGACGACGGTGACCGTGGCCGGGGGCACCGTTCCGGGCGGGATTGACGCGGTGAGGTACGGCCTTATCGCGGAGAGCAGGGCGCTGCCTGAGTACACGACTGCCTTCAAGGGGACGAGCGCGGAGTTCAGCGGCGCCGTGACCGCGGCAAGCGCAACGATCGGATCGGTTACCGCCGGGGTCGCGAAACTCACGACGGGTGCTGCGCCGAACTACACCATGGGATGCCTTGATAGCGCGGGGACGATGGCATGGAAGTCGCCAGGAACGGTGAACCTCGAAGCCGACCAGGTATGGTCGGAGCATATCGCGGACGCCGATGGGACGAGCGGCCAACTCACAACCACCGGCAAAGGGGTCAAGACCCCCCACCTCCAGGACTCGGCTGTCACTCTTGCGAAACTGGGGACGGACTTGAAGACGACCGCCGGCACGGCATATTGTCTGTTCCCGCGGGGCGGCATCATCATGTGGAGCGGCACGCTTGGCGGGGCCGGGAACAAGTACCCGATAATCGGCGGTTCGTCCAATACCGCATGGCACATCTGCGACGGTACCGACGGGACACCCGATCTCCGCGGCTACTTTATCGTCGGGTCGACTGGGGCCGCCGGGGCATACCCGGTGAACGCGCATCCGACGCCCGCCGCCTCTATCACCCTGTCTCACTCTCACGGGGTCGGGACCTACGCTAGCGCGAGCCACTACCACAGCGCGGACACCCACCATCACCAGGGCCCGAGTCATACTCACCCGGCGGGGACACTATTCACGAAACTGTTCATCCCATTCGGATACCAGTCAATCTGGTCACTCGAGGCGGCCTACGAGAACTGGTATGGGAACAGGGTCACAGGGACGTCATCCCCCACGGGCAGTTCCGGGCAGAATCAATCGAACGGGACTGCCATAGGGGGGGCTACTGCCGGAGGTGGAGATGGAGACACCGGAGGAATACAGGGGCAATCGAACACCGGGAATGGAGGGAACGCCACCCTCGCAAGCGGCTCTTCGGAGACAAAGACCCTTGACGTTAGGCCGCCGTATTACGCGCTCGCTTATATCATAAAACTCTAGGGACGCGACATGGAACGATTGCTCGTCTTCACGGTCGTCGCGAGTTTCGTCATGCTCTACTTCATGTGGATGCCGAGCATGGGGATCGACGTGAGCGTGCGCGGGCCGGCGGCCCTGCGTTCGTCGCCGGGAACAGGCAAGATGCTCTATTCTATGTCGGTTGAACCGACGAGTTCATGGCCGGAGATCCGCGAGACGATCACGTGGGTGATCGGGACGGTTAACGGCGTGATGCTGATCGCGGCGGCGGTGAATGGGCGAAAGCGGAGAAAATCGCGGTGAAGGTGAACCTCGTTTTCGAAGGGGGCGGTATCCGCGGGATCGCATCGGCGGTGGCCGCCCACGTCCTTGACCTGAACGGGTATGAGGCGGTGGCGTTCGGCGGAGCATCTGTCGGGGCATACCTCGCCGCATTACGGGCGCAGGGATATAGCGCCGAGGAGACGATCCGGCTCTTCGCCTCGCTGAAGTGCTGGAGGTTCATTGATCCCTGGCCGTGGGCGTGGGTGCAGTTCTGCGCCTGCTGCGGGGGTTACATCAGATCGACCCTCGATCGGTTCTGCAGCGGTGCTACCTTCGCCGAGCTTCGGTATCCGCTCAAGGTGACGGCGTTCAACGTCACCAGACTCCAGACGGAGGTGTTCTCGGCGCTCACCTGGCCGGGAATGAGGGTATCCCTGGCGGTGCGCGCATCCTCGGCGCTGGTTCCGTTCTTCACGCCGGTGTTCTTCAATGGCGACGAATACTGGGATGGCGGGATGATAGACAACTTCCCCATCGACTGCTTTGACGGCAACGGGACAAGCCAGCGCACGATCGGGATTCTACTCAAAGGGCACGAGTACGATCCGCCGAGTTGGATCGCGCGGAAGCTTAAGGCCCCGGTGCTGTCCACGGCGGTGGTGCATGAGTCTGAGAAGCGACATCGCGCATCCGAGGTCTGGAGGAACGTGTGCGAGGTCGATACCGGGAAGATCGGCGCGACGCATTTCCTCCTTTCCGACGAGGACAAGAGGTTCCTCGTCCGCCAGGGGATAGCCGGCGCCGTCGAGTTTATGGAGAAGAAGGAGTGCATCGAGCCGTCTGAGATGATTGTCCCTGACGAGAGGGAGCTATTCGATCTCATGGGAATCAACTAGGCGAGGGGCCGGAGATTCAAGGGCACATGAGCGCGCTACAGGGCAGGTTGAGAGGGAAAATGGCCGATGAATACGTAGACAGCCAAGGAGGTAAACTTCGCGCTGTAGGGCAACGTAGAGGCCCTAAAACGCAAGCGCGAAAAATTGATAACGGATGATAACAGAAGATAAAAGCGACTGCGGGGGATGCGGCCCGACAAATCGAGGCGCAGACATTCCCAAAATAAAGGAGAGCTGGCCGTCCGGATGCAGGCCCATCCCCCTGCAGTCCATAACGGAGACATAGAGACGGTGAATAAGACAATTGCGGTGATCATTGGGATGATTCTGTACCCAACGGTGGTGGTGGCGGACCATCAACCGCACGGATTGACGCATGTGGGGATAGACCCCATACCGACGGTGAGCGTCTCTGATCAGGAGAACGGCCTCATGCGTTGGCAGGACAAGGCCGCTTACGACGCGGCACTAACGCCGGCGCCGACCGGGACGCCCACGGGCACGCCTACAGTCACGCCGACCCCGACGAGGACCGCAACGCCGACGGTCACAAGCACGCCGACTCTCACTCCAACACCGGAACCGGGGGCAACGGGACTCCCAGGCGAACGTGGCCCGCAGGGAGAGCAGGGACCGCAAGGTAGCCCGGGACCGGAGGGACCGCAGGGAGAGCAGGGACCGATCGGACCGGAAGGACCGCAGGGGCCACAGGGCGAAACGTGGCCCACGTGGACGCCGGAGCCGACAGCGACGGAGACGCCGACGCCCACCATCACGCCCACGGCGACGGAGACCCCGACCCAGACCCCAACCCCGACGCTCTACGTCCACAGCACGGACGTACGGGTGGACGGGGGCATATCCGTCAGGGATGATGCCGTATTTCAGGGTGTGTACGATAACGGGGTCGTCGGGGCGAGCGCAACTATCGACTGGACGAGGGGAAATTATCAGCGCATGGAGCTGAGCGCTACGCCGACGGTTCTGACGTTCACGGAACCGAGCGGGCCGTGTAGCGTTCATCTTTTTCTGCATCAAGGCTCTGGCGGAGGGAAAACCGTGACGTGGCCCATCACAATAAAGTGGCCCGATGGCACGGCGCCCACACTGACGGCAACAGGGAGTGCTGTGGACGTGGTGACGCTGGTGTGGGACGGGTTGCACTACTACGGGATGTGGGGGCCGGACTTCCGATGAAGCTTATCGTCGTGCTGGCCCTTCTTGTCTTGGCGGCGAGCGTTGCCCGCGGGGCGGACCTTGTCAATGAAGGGTTCGAGGGAGGGACGTGGCCTCCGACTGGCTGGCTTCAGGACAGCGCCGCGCAGAGCGATGCCTACGCGCACGGCGGCACGTATAGCACACAGTTCAATGCAAACGGCGACTACCTCGTCACTCCGCTCCTGACGACGCCCGGGACGATGACGTACTGGATGCGGGCGACGGCGGGCCTATCGAGCTTCAACATCAAGTACTCCAGCTCCACGAGCGGGCCGTGGACGGCCCTGACAGGATCGCCCACCACCACGGACTACAATGCCGCCTTCAAGCAGGAGAGCTTCGATCTGTCCGGCTACAGCAATATATACATCCAGTTCACCCGCGGGAGCACGAAGACCTACTACCTCGATGATGTGGTGGTACTGAACCGGGAGCAGGCAACGGCGACGCCCACAAATACCCCGACGAATACGCCGACCCCGACGAATACGCCGACCCGAACGCCGACACCGACAAATACCCCTACCAGTACCCCGACCCCGACGCCGCCGTCAATAATCGTGGAGGGGTTCGAGGGAGCGTACCTGCCCGCGGATTGGTTCGACGGAGGAACGACGACGCAGTCGGGAACGTATAAGCACGGAGGCTCCTACAGCGCCCTCATCAACTCGAAGGACGATTATCTTGTAGCGCCGTTCTTGCCCTGCCCGGGGACACTCACGTTCTGGCATTACCCGACGAGTGGAACGCTGGAGGTGGAATACTCCGACGGGAGGGACCCGGACGGATCATGGTGGCCCGTCGCAGGAAGTCCATTCACGAACACGGCAGGTCAATGGACCGAGATGACGGTGGCACTGTACCCGCTCGCAAATATATATGTGCGATTCGCGAGGGAGGCGCTCGGGAATCAGTACATCGACGACGTAAGGGTGACGGAGGTGACGTGCGCGACGCCGACGAATACTCCCACGGTGACACCAACGCCCACAGGCCCGACCCCGACTCCGACGCCGACGAATACGCCGGGAGTAGATCTGTTGAAGATTCACGCTTTCAATGTGGGGACCGGGGATTCTACATTTGTCGAGTTCCCTGATGGTACAACGTGGCTCTTCGATTTCGCCTACTCGAACGCCGACGGCACAGCGATACACAATTACATCATGGGCCTCGGCTACTCGCACGTCGATTACGTCTCGGCGTCGCATTTCCACAACGACCACATCGGCGGCGTGGACACCGTGTTCGCGACGGGGCTGACGATTTTCACGGCGGCGTACGAGCACGCAGGACCGAAGGTGACGGGGGATGATTCCTTCGTGGCGGCGTGGGATGCGGCAACGGAAGGCAAAAGGGTCGTGCCGACGCCCGGGCAGACGTGGACGTTCGGTGGGGTCGAGGTGCAGTGCGTGTGCGTGGGCGATACGGTCAATCACAAGACAACGCTCGTCGACGGGACGGAGATTACCGGGCTCAGTTCCAGCGACGAGAACCTCTACAGCCTCGGCTTCAGAATATCGTGGAGTGGATTCGATTACCTGACGATGGGTGACCTATCCGGGACGGAGGAGAACACTCTCGACGGGAAGATCGCCGCGAACAACTTCGACGTTGTAAAACTGAGTCATCATGGTTCGGCTGGGTCCACGAGTCTATCCTACTGCCAGACGATTCACCCGGAGGTCGTCCACGTCTTTGTCGGGAAGAACGACAGCGAGGCCCATCCCGCATCAGCGACCGTGGAGAACCTGAACGACGCCTCGTGGGACAAGATCGCGTGGCTCTACTGTACGTCAGCCGGCGAGCATTCCCCGGCGGCGGTATCAAATCAGTCCTATATGGCGCAGAGTACGAGCTTGATGACAATTATCTACTCGTGGGAGGCGAACGAGTACACGGTGAACGATGGGACACGGGCCGACACGTATGCGGCAGACGAGGGATCGCCCGGGCAGACCCCGACTCCGACCGAGACGCCGCTGATTTCACCGACCCCGACGAACACGCCTACGAACACACCGACGGCTACGCCTACGGTTACTCCCACGAACACGCCGACGAGGACACCCACGGCGACCCCCACGAATACCCCGACCATTACCCCGACACCGACGAGGACCCCGACCCCAACGATAACTCCAACGCCCACAGCGACCCCGACGCCGTTCTTCGGAGACCATCTGTACAATCCCTCGTTCGAGACGGGGGCCTTCGGCTACTACTGGAACACGAGCGTGGGGTCCAGTCTGATGATGGTATCGACGACGAGGGCGCACGACGGAACGTACTCGGCCCGGTTCAAGGACCTGACCGGCGCGTATTCGGGCAGGCAACTTGAGTCGCATTACATCACGATAACGCCTGGGCAATGGTACAGGGCGACGGGATGGTACTACGCCGATCGCGATTCAGGAGTGGGGGAGCTCTCGCTCCTGTACTGGAGATTGCGCGTGCACTGGTACAACGCGGACAGATATGACATAGCGGCATCCCCGAGCATCATCGGACAGAACCCGGGGGCGTGGAACGTGTGGGAGAAACTGACCTCGACTCGGATGCAAGCTCCTGTGGACGCAGTGAAGGCGAGAGTATGGGCGGAAGCGCACGAGGAGACTGAACACGAGGGGGACCCCCCCACGAATAATGACGTTTACGTCGATGACTTCACCTTCACCCTGATGCCGACTCCGGCGCCGGCAGCGGCGATGTTTCATGGGACGAATTACTGATAACGAGGAGGAAACAATGAGATGGCTGATGACGGTGGCGCTCGTGGTGCTGGCGGGAACCGCCGGGGCGAACAGCACGGTGTTCTACTCGGGCGAGGTGAACAACTTCGGCATTCAGATATTGAACGCATCACTGCAGCCGGACAATGCCCGGACCGGAGACGACGAGCATCTGCACGTGGCACTGGTGGGGCAGAGACGGGACGGATCGGGCGGGGCGCACCTGACGTGGACGACGGCGCTGGCGAAGGTGGCGAGCGACACGGAGGGCAACTATGCCGTGAGCGTGACCGTGCCGAGCGGGGCCGACGAGATCTACGGGAGCGTGACCGTGACCCTGCGGCTGGACGATACCGGGTGGGGGGTGTCTAGGGAATGGAACCTCGCCCCGGCCAGGTGGATGACAGCGGCGCAATTCACCCCGGCCCCGAGCGCGAAGGTGGTGGCGGGGGCAGTGGGCTCGACTCTCTCCAGCGCGCACGGCGCCGGCCCGTGGGGCCAAGCCGTTGCGGGCTCGAACGTCGTGAATGTGAAGTGCCAGAGCGCCGATGCGACGCCTCTCCCGATCGTGAGCGCGCAGGTGCAGTGCCGCGATAGTTCGAGCGGGGCGCTTCTCTACTACGCAACGACCTCCGTCTCGGGGATCGCGACTATGAACCTCGATCCAGGGAGCTACAAGTTCTACGCATACAAGCTCGGGAGTTACATTTTCAGTAATCCGCAGACGCTGACCGTGGACGAGGATCCGGAGAATGTGACGGTGACAGGGACCATATTCTCCCCCTCGATGCCTCCGGCGCCGGATATATGCGTGGTCTACGGGTGGGCCTACGATGCCCACGGGAACCTGCAGCCGATCGCGACGGTCAAGGTCACCTTCTCATCCAACTACGGGACCTACGGGAACAATCAGATCGTGAAGAAAACGTGGACGGGGACCGCAAACTCATCGGCCTACTGGGAGGTGCCGTGTGTGCCGAACAGCCTGATCTATCCGGACGACACGAGCTACACATTCGAGATCGGGACGTTCAAGTATGCGGGGATCGTTGTGCCGGACTTGAGTTCGATCGCGTTCGACCAGGCGCTTAATCCCGCGACGCCCACACCAACTCCAACAGCGACCGCGACGCCTGCGCCGACAGCAACTCCGTAAGCAAAGTAGATGGTTCCCTTTTATATCCTTTCTCGCCTGTGTCGGGGACGTCGGTGAATATTCCTTCGCCCGAAGGCGGGGGATTCAAACATCCGCAATAGAGATACTAGATTCTGCACCTTGAACGCAATCAGGTCACCGGAATTGGAATACAAAAGAGCCGCATAATATCAGTACATTTCATTTAAATTCTACATGATAATGATGGCTCCATCCCGTGCCGTCATATATAATAAATTCAATTGCGAACATAAAAACACTGTTCGCTTATAGTGAATGGAGAATATAAGGAGAAGCACATGACTGAACCTGAAGACCAGCTTGATCCGTCGCAAGAATGGTACGAGAGAGAAGAAGACCCCGATGGTAACGGCGCCATCGATGAGTACGATATCACAGCGGCGCCAAACGATTTTAATGTGCGGACGATTTTCGATTTCATCAAATCGGGTGCAGTGAGAATCCCGGGATTCCAACGGAACTATGTCTGGGATCTCACCCGGGCTTCAAAGCTAATCGAGTCAATCATTATAGGGCTCCCAATCCCACAGATATTTCTTTATGAGGAGTCGCGCAATCATTTTCTTGTCATAGACGGTCAACAGCGGTTGATGACAATCTACTACTTCATGCAGCAGCGCTTCCCCAAGATGGAAAAACGGGCGGCTCTCAGAACTATCTTTGCTAGGCATAATGCGATACCCGATGAGGTCCTGCATGATGATGAATACTTTTCCAAGTTTAACCTGCGACTTCCGAGCAAGTTGCCCGATGTGCCGAACAGGTTCCGTGGACTCAACTACAGCACTCTCGGTGATCACAAGACCCAGTTCGATTTGCGCACGATCCGCAATGTCATAATTAAGCAGAACCTCCCTCCAGATGATGATTCCTCTATGTATGAGATCTTTAACCGTCTGAACTCGGGAGGCGTCAATCTCAAGGCACAAGAAATTCGGATCAGTCTTTACCATTCGGATTTCTATGACGTCCTTTACCGGATCAATATCCTACCTAAATGGCGGCGCCTCGTTGGTCTTGCCGAACCAGATCTCCATATGAAAGATATTGAGATTATCCTGCGAGGGTTTGCCATGCTCATTGACGGCGGAGAGTACAAGCCTTCGATGAGCAAGTTCCTAAATGGGTTCTCGAAGCGCTGCAAGACGCAAACGCATGAGCAGATTACTTATCTGGAGGGTTTGTTTGACTCATTTCTGCAAGCCTGCGATGTGCTTCCCGATAGGGCTTTTTTTTCAAAACAAGGGAAGTTCAATATTTCGTTGTTCGACGCGGTGTTTGCAGTCGTATGTGGCGGACCGTTCGCGCGGCGTGCATTGATTCAGGAGAGAATCAATCCTGCGAAGCTTACCTCGCTGCAGGACGATGGTGAATTCTCGAAGGCTTCTCAGTCTGATACCGCCAGCAAGGCCAATGTATCGACAAGATTGCGCCGTGCGCGCGAGATCCTGGCTTGAACTGCCGGAACACACTATGGCTGCCACGGTCATCGATGTCATGTATCAGGACTTTTCAGCCCTCATTGCCATACTCGACCAAGCGGGAGAGGTGTCCCTGCGGAGTATGATCGACAGCACCTTCAAGAAGACGCTTGCGCTTTCTGCCGCAAGTTTCTTTGAAGATGAGATCAGGAGAATTCTTCTTGCGTTGTTCGCCGATAGATCGGCGAACGACGCATTGCTCAGTAACTTCCTTCGGAACAAGGCGATTGAACGCCAGTACCACTCCTTTTTTCAGTGGCGCAGCAACAACGCCAACAGTTTTTTCGGTCTCTTCGGCGAGGACTTCAAGGACAGTGCGTCGCAGGATGTAAAACAGGATCCGGCTCTGGCCGAAGCGGTAAAGGCGTTTCTGGCCCTTGGGAACACAAGAAACGAATTGGCTCACCTCAATTTTGCAAGCTTTGCTTTGGACGCAACGGCAGAGGAGGTGTATCGGCAGTATCAAACATCCTTCACATTCGTCTCTTATCTAGAGAAAAAACTCACTTCGTATGGAAAAATAGGCGAACCAGCAGGTCCACAGCACCCGGAACCCGCTGTGCGGCTTCCGGGCCGGTGACCTGCGACGTTACCCCTGATGATAAGGATCACGCTTAAATCATTAGAGAAGATATGCTGGATCGGTTTTATTGCCATTTGTGTCGTTCACACAAGGTCAGCGCTAGAAACGCCTCATTTATGGACCCAAGGCAACTCTTTGTTGATGAGCGCCTGGCGGGACTCTGTGTCTACTGTGGCGGAATACCGGACACGAGAGACCATGTTCCTTCCAAGGTGCTTCTTGACAGACCGTATCCACCCAACCTTCCGGTCGTTCCTTGCTGTCACCGATGTAACGAGAGCTTCTCTGCGCATGAGAAGTACGTTGCTTGTCTCGTTGAGTGTGCTCTGACAGGGGCCAGCGAATCCGGCGCAGTGCAACGCTCCACAATCAAACGGTTGCTTGAGAAGGAATCTGCATTGTGTGTTCGACTGACTCAAAGCCGGCGAGAGGATGCTTCTGATAATTTTGGTTGGGCGCCAGAGTCGGAGGCTGTCAAAGTCGTCGTATTGAAACTGGCTCGTGGGCATGCAGCATACGAATTGGCGCTTCCTCAACTGGATGAGCCACTGGAAGTATCCTTTGCGCCCCTGATTTCATTGCCCCTTCAGGAAAGGGACCAGTATGAGGCCACAACTGTATCGGCTCCTGTTCCTTGGCCGGAGGTTGGAAGCCGTGCATTTTATCGTGCTCTAAATAGGGAAGGCGCAACACAGCAAAATGGATGGATCGTAGTCCAAAGAGGCCGATACCGCTATAGTGTCGAACAGAAAGCGGGCCTCGTAGTCCAGATGGTGCTCAGCGAGTATCTTGCATGCAGAGTATTATGGGAGTGACCAGGAGATACGAAAGGGATATCCACATGTACTTCCTGGTCAGGATATTCTACAGGACGAACTCCTCATTTAAAATGGCTGGATTGAACCGTTCCTCCAGGGCTGGTTTTAACCGACCGCTGACAACTGGGAGGGTTAGCGCAAGCGCCGCGATCTGTGTCTACCGGTCGGAATCGTCGATTTTAGACGCGAGAGGGTGCGAGCGCTATTTACTTGGCATTCCCATATCCGAAGAACAGTCCAGCCGAGTCGCTTCAAGGTGCTGGTAATTCGCCTATCGTGTTGACGGTTGCGCTCTATCTTAGCCTTCCAAAAGGCGATGTTACTACGCGGTTTTCGATCGAATCGAGGGCATCCATGCCAGAAGCAACCATCAACGAACATGGCGGTCTTTTTAGAAGGCCAACAGAAATCGGGCGTTCCGAGAACGGGATAGTGCCTGCGCCACCCCACAAAACCGTGCCGCCTAAGTAGCCCGACCATTTGAAGTTCTGTTGATTTGTTGCCGCGCGGTTTGACTGCAGCCATGATCCTAGATCGAACTGACACTGTGTACTTATCCATATCAGACTGGATTCAACACCAGATACACTCAACCCCGGCGATTTTGAGCGCTTTTATCACTAGTTGCCTGTCGGCAGTGTTGACGTGTCCTTTACCTTGGAAAACGAGTAGCGCGTAGTGGCAACCAGCAACGTCCTTCGAGGACAATCCTTTTGCTCTGGCGACGGCAATAAGAAGTTTGCGGAGTCCAGTCTCCCATTTGAGATAACCCACGCGAGCAGCAAACACTACATGTCCGCTGGCCGCTCTATGAATTGAAACCCGATCTCTTTCTATGTAGCTAATCGTTCCAGCAATGGGGCCAAATACCAGTGCCAAATGTTCGTCGATAGTTTCTGGATAAGCGCGCCGTTCTTTTGCGTATCTGTTAAGTAGCGCATCCTTAATGTAGGTTTTGATCTTATCCTTCGCGATGTACCTAGCGAGGATATCACCTATTTCATGGTGAGCGACAAGTTGTTCCATGAAAACGCCGTTTTCGATTCGGCCCTTAGCTAAGTAGTTGTGCGCATCCGCGAGTTCATATACACGCGCTGATATTGGCTCTCGCACGTCTTTCGGTATTTTGATGCTCATACATCCTCCGGGAATGTAAGCTTGTAGGCCTCGTCGGCATCGGCCAAATCAGCTACGTCCTTTAGCCATTGGTCCACAAAGGGGATTGGCTGACCTCCCTCGAAGCGAACTACTCCACTGTCGAAACGAAGGGTGCAGTACTTTGACTGGGGAACGCGCGCGTCGCGGTCCATTTCCATCACCGCAGCCAGTCGACGGATATCGGTCACAAAATCGGCAACGATGACTGATTTCTTGCGTTCAGAAATGCGAAGCCCACGCCCGAGTTGTTGGACAAAGATGCGTCGCGAATGGGTGCTTCTCAGAAACACGATAAGGTTCACGTCCGGCACATCGATACCCTCATTCAGGACATCGACGGCCGCGACAAAAGGAATGTGGCCGGCGCCGAAATCCATGAGAGTACGTTGGCGGATCCGTCTGTCTATGCCCGATATGACCTTGCAGGCCATTGGAGAAAGAGTGCTCAATAACTCGGCGAATCGCTCGGCGTGTTCGACGCTGGCACAAAAGACAATGCCGTGGGGATCCGGTACTTCTCGGCAAATCTTCGCCACCTCGGCGATAACAGCTTCGTCGCGCTGTGGAATGAAAAGTCGTTTATTGAGGTCTCGGATGGTCATCTGACCACGTGTGTGACGAGAAAGGTCGTGCCAGTCTATTGTGTCGCTGAAGATCCGATAATCGACTTTAGCCAGAAACCCCATCTGCATACCCTCGACGAGAGAGACTTGCGCGACGGGGGGTCCAAACAGCGTTTCAATGCTGGCGCCGTCTCCTCTCCAGGGGGTAGCGGTCATTCCGATCAGGAAATGCGGGCGTAAATGAGATAGGCACCGTCGGAACCCATGGGCAAGAGCGTGGTGGGCTTCATCAATAACGACGACGTCATATTCTGTCGGGTTTATTCCACTTAGGTAACTAACCAAGGTCTGGTAGAGACCAAAGTTGATACCATCAATGGGCTTGGGAGGGACCCCTTCGAAAAATACTCGAGTTGGGATAGACTTCCCAATCTGTCGCCAAAAGGCTTGCTCAAGCTGCAAAGCGAGGTCGCTCTGGTGACATAACACGAGCGCCCTCTTGAATCCTGCAGCGAGCAGTCGCGCGACAATCTCGGAGGCGATGGCGGTCTTGCCTAGTCCAGTGGCCACGACAAACTGGCAGCGGGTCTGGCCGGAGGCATGGCGAGACAAGCATAGCTCGACAATATCGCGTTGGTATGGACGCAGTTCTACGAATTTATCGTGGTGGCACTCTGGCCACTGGCGCAGAATATCAACCAGGGTCGCGCCGTTCCAGAGGCGTATGTCAAAACCAACGGCATTCAGTTCGTCGCGTCTACGAAGCGTGGAATCGGCGAAGTCTCCGTTGGTGGCTACAACGCCAACGTTACCGCTGTAAAGAGTTAGTGCATCTTTAACTTCCTCGATAGCCGCGCGTCCAACATAATTGCCGCCGGTGACAGCTTTCACCTGGACTACGAAAACTGCGTTACGACTACCCTCGCTACGAATTGCGAGAATGTCACCCCCGCCATCTCCCGTACCTCCAACCACTCGCACGTCATGCCAACCACAATGGGACATGGTGCGCGCGATGGCTCTTTCGACAGCTCGCCAGTCAGTCCCTTTGAGGAAGTCATTGTCTAAGAAGCTCAATCGACCAACTCCTGGTCTAGGAAGTTGATGCTGTGTAGGCAGCGCGAGAGCTCATCTTTCCTGCGTTGGTTGGAGGCCGAACGCTGGCTCTCGTTTAGAGCCCATAGGGCGTCTTTGAGATAGGAGAGAATCCGATCCTTGGCTTCCGCCCTGAGCCTTTCTGTGGCTTTGGAGTCGGGCAGTTGGATGGACGAATACGGTGTAGAGAAGACCCTGCCATCGAAAAATTCCTCAGGCATCTTATCCACGAGGCGAACGAGTGCCCTCGCGGGTACGGCCGAGATCGCGGCGATGGAGCCTACCTCGCGGCGTTGGAACTTGGTAAGGAGTGAAGGGTTGTGGATGAGGCCGCTCATGGTCTCCTCGACATCTCCGGCAGATTCGTGGATGAACTCGATGACCTGTTGCTCCCGAACCGCCAGGAGGGATGTTGTTTTCTCCCTAAGCGTGTCGAAGACGGCATGAGCTTTCTCGATGAGAACTGATTGGTCAATGCGGGTATCCGCGAATCTACTGGTCATCAGTCCGACGAACACTGAGGTGATGTCTTTAGCGATATCACGGTCGCGGACCTTGAAGTGGTCAGATAGATAGAGGAGTAGCAGTTCTCTGTATCCAATTGGGTAGCTGACGAGGAACGGATGCCTCGGATTGAAAAAGAAGTCGCATTCGATGCCGTCAGTGAAGCGGATACAGGGCAGTCCTGGTTCGCCGTGACCAATGATACCGTCCGTGAGCTCCCATACGTTCACCCTTATGGCGGGGCGATCAGGGTCGTAGCGATACTCTCCGGAGTGCATGCTTATGAGTGTGGAATGCGTTTTCAAGGAGGCTGCGGTTGGTTCCGAGACGGGACTGGGTTCTGTCCTTGCTGGTGGCGCTGCCGGAGCGGTTAGAGGAGGAATCGGCTTGCCACCCGGCGCGTATGACCCCGTGTCGTCCGTAGTGGTCTTTCCAGAATCGACAGGTGGAGCTTCTTCTGATCCGCGGTCGGCCCGAGCGCGATCCGCTTCTTGCGCGGCTGTCCACCATTTGTCGTCCGATTGGTACTCTGCGTCTCCCGAGTAGAACGCCTTCGCCCATTCTTTTGCCTGAGAGTTCGGGGCCATTAGGTAGCGAGTGCCGGCGTCGGGACGTCGATATGCGCTGATTAGATTGGCGAGAGGTGACTCGTTTTCGCCCTCATACCCGAGAAGCTTCCTCTTCTTTGGAAGAATTGGCCCTGATCCTCGAAGGCACTCGACCATCTCGAACCATGATTGATCTGATCGATCGAAGTCGGATTTCTGGTAGTTCGGGGGAATGTGGTCGATATGTATTTCGCCCACTATTCTACCGCCGACTGTTGTTGCTAACTCGGGTGGGTATTCAACTTCACGGGTTCCTGTGAATGGGTTCTCAAAATAGAAGAGTGATTTGTCACCGATGAGGATCTTTCTGCCGTTTCGGATAAAGTCGATACCGTAGTCGTCCGGATCCGCATATCGCTGGATCCCGAGCCATCCATGGACCCTCTTGGCGCGACGAACAATTCCGAGCGGGGGCTGCCCTGCGCTGTCGAGCAGTCGCAATGTGGCGACTTCTTCTTCTGGGGTTAGGTAGCGGTTCAGTTGAGTGTCAAAAAAGGCTTCGGAAAAAGCCTGGTCAATCGTAAGTATCGCCGGAGTGGGAGTCCCAGAGTAAGATGAGACGTATCGCGATGGAGACCAAGTGCAGCGCGATTTCGCGACAAGAGTCTTATTCTGGACCATCACTGAAACATCAGACGCCTGTAGGATTGATGTGTACACGCGCTCGAGTCGGCGACGTACATTAGCCTCTTGTGATCGTAATTGAGCGACAATTCCGGGCTTCATCCTTGTCGCGAGTATCTTGGTGCCATGTTCGTCGTGACGCCTCTTGGGTTCAGAAACAACAAGAGCGTGAAACGAGCCCTGTCGGATCAGTTTCGCGAAATCAATCTCGATACCGACCCATTCGGCGGCCTGCTCGGTCGCGGAGTAGATAGTTGTCTTATCGCCTAGTCTTGCGGTGGCAATGTTGAAGCCCATACCGAAAAGGCCGAGATGGCCTACAGGGTCGTTCGAGGTGTATCCGGCTTTGACGCAGTCCTTGAGCGTGGGAAGGTCCATGCCGGGGCCAGTATCTTGCACCTCAAACAAGCTGTCGGCGTCACTGACACTGGGGCCTGACCACGAAACGATGATCCGCTTTTCCGCTATCGAGTTGCCCTCGCCGTCCATGAAGCTGTCGAGTGAGTTGTCCATCAGTTCGGCGATGCACTGCCAGGGCTCGAAAGGGATTTCGCCGAGGACACGGAGCACTCTGGCTGTTGGGGTTATGTCAATGTATTGAGTCATTTGGCACCTCTCTTCGCGGTCTTAGAGTCCGGAATTTGTTTCAGAAAACGCTCTATCGCACGCGCGACATGATAGGCAAGGATCGGAGGCACCGCGTTTCCAATCTGCATGATGTTGGTCGTAGCCGAATGCGGAAATGCGAAGCTGTCTGGGAATGTCTGAAGGCGGGCGCATTCCCGAACGGTGAGGCGGCGTGGCAGGCTATAATGGAACTGAACCCTGGATTTCGCGTTTGCGCGGATGGTGTATGCCGGGCTGCCGGAGTGATTCTTTTCATCGCCTTGTCCGTTCCCTCGTTTGGCTTTGGAGGCCAAAAAATATTGGCTCTGGTTTGGAATGGACTCGTCACTGACCGTCACAAGGTCCTTAATCGCCCAGTCGATCGAGAGGTAGTTATCCTCTGTATGCGTCTTTGGGGGTTTCTCGGGGAAACCCGAGATGTCGTTGTGAACGCCGACTAAGAAAAGCCGTGTTCTCCTCTGGGGTATGCCATAGTCGGGGGCGTACAGGGTCCAGATTACGAAGTGATAATCATCGCCTTCGAGATCCTCATGTATGGTATTGAGTACCGAGCCAGAGCTCATTCTCGCGAGGTGAGGCACATTCTCGCCGACTACAACACGAGGACTGTACTTGTTCATGTATCTGCGGAGCACTTGGTAGAGTTGCCCGCGCTTTGAAGAGAGGCCCTTCTTGGGGCCGCAACTAGAGAAATCCTGGCACGGGAAACCTCCTATGAGGACATCTGCGGGAGGAACGGCGACGCGGTCGAAATGCGACAGGTCGGCTTCGTGGATATGCGCACCGATGTTATTACGATAAGTCGTTACGCATTTGGGATCGTGGTCATAAGCGGCAAGAACTTGGAATGCAAGGTTTTGAAAGTGATGGCCGTGGTATCGAAAATCACCGAGAAAGCCTAAGTCCATGCCTCCGCAACCCGCGAAAAGGGACACGACTGTATAGTGTAGAGGCGCTTCCTCTCGCGAATTCTGTACTGCTTTTCTCCGGTTGTGTCCCATAGTTACATGGCTGCTCTCTTGTCTTCGGATTAGAACCGGCGTGCTCGTCATTTCGCGATAAAATACCATATTTGAAAACAAACTTCGAGAATAATCGCCATGTGGCGATAAGGAGTTAGACCTCGGCTATTGACTGAGGGATATTGATCGGTGTCGGTGCGAACGAGTCATTACGGTGTGTCACTCCCGCTGCGCATCTTCAGCGCGATTGATCGTGGGTATTCTGAGTAAGCCCATTCACGCCTTAAGGGGAGAATGAATGTAATTGGGTCCATCTAAGGCACCGAATTACGGTTACATGCCATCGGAAAGAGATCATGAGAACTATCATGCGGGGCGTTATGGGCACACAATTCCCTTCGGCTTTGTAGTGCGATTAAGCCTAAAATGCTTTCGTTGTTAGCGAACGACAATGATGATCTTCTCGCCGTCGTAGATGATGATGATTTCAGGGGGCTTTGGATCCATCCCGCCAGTATAGGTGGGGGAGGGATCAGAGCCGGCAGACCGTTCATTCTAGGAACCCTTCCGTTACAGTGGTGAGCAATAGACTTAATCAAATGGAATCCGGCTTGAATTTATTTAGTGCTACTAAAAAATCATCTTCGCTTATCTTATAAGGGCTGTAGTCGATATGTTCGCTAGCATCCAACTGTAACAACCGCTTCATATCAATGCATCGCCTCAAGCAGTTATAGGCGCCTTCCCGCGCGATGAAGGATATATCCGCTCCGGTAAGGCCGATCAGTTTTTCGCTAAATGCGATAATATTGACACTGTTTTCGATGGGCATTCCCTTCGTATATATCTCAAATATTTTCCTGCAACCCTCCTTCGTTGGCCTGTTTATTTCTATCGTGTAGTCGAATCTCCCTGGCCGCAGCAATGCCTGGTCTATAAGGTCAATCCGGTTCGTCGAAGCGATTATCCGGACATTGCCGTAATCCTCTATCCCATCCATTAAAGTCAGGAGTTGATTTACTATCCTCGAGTCAAAGCGCAGCGTTTCATCATCGGACCTGTTCTGGGCTATAGAATCGATTTCGTCAAAGAAGATTATGGAGGGGGCGAGGTCCCGTGCCTCTTCAAAAATATCGCGGAGATTCTCTTCGGACTGGCCATGCCATTTGCTGATTATTTCCGGACCTTTTATCGATGCGAAGTGCGCGCGGATCTCGCTAGCAATAGCTTTGGCTATCAGTGTTTTTCCGCAACCCGGGGGGCCATGCAGAAGAACGCCTTTATGCGGCTTAATACCCATATATTTAAACAGGTCAGGACGCTTGATAGGAAGTTCTATAACCTCCCGTATTGTCCCTATTATGTCATCGATGCCGCCTATATCGGAGAAGTAGACTTCCGGGATATGCCTGGTACGTACATTGTCTTTATCGGTCTGCGGTATATCAGGGTTCTCGTTTTGCGATGGCTCAGATGCCCTCAGGGTGATCCCGATGCCGTAAGGCCGGTGCCTGGACTCTCTTTCCTCCTGTATGCTTTTGGGGATCACCCCGACCGCTTTCTTCTCCTTCGTATCACCGGCGATCCCCTCGTCGTAATCGATAGACCACAGATCCGAATCCTTAACATTTATCGTGTCGGGAAGACTGTTCACGACTGATGCCACCCTATCGAGGGAGAAGATCTCACATATGTGGAGGTTTTTAAGTGTGGCTTCTCTTTTCAGATAGGAGAGAAGTCTGTCTTTGTCGATTTTCCAGATATACTCGGAGACAAATGATCCGAAGGAGAACCAATACTCTGTTCTTGAAAATGAATATGCGTGTGCTGACATTGTGCGTTCAATCGATGTCAGCAGGTTGCAGCCCCAGCCTTCCCTGCCGTGATAGTCGAGGCAATACCTGTCCTGAATGACGGCGCGTTTATACCGACCATAGCACTCTATGGCCGGATAATGGTGCATGACTTCATTGAAAGCGATGATGTTCCCGTTCAGCTTTATTGAGGTGGATTTCCAATTCTTGATAGTCTCGTAAAGGTTTTGGATGATAGTGGACTTCTGAAAGAATTCATCTGATCCGATCAGAACAAGATTTGACTGGGCTTTTGGATCAGGCCGGTAAGAACTGAACTTCGCGGCCAGCTTCAGTGCTCTTTCGTAATTTATCGAGGCTGATTGGGCGAATCGTATTTCCAATTTAAAATCTTGGTTAGCCGGATCCATATCAGATAAGTTCTTTCCCTGAATCGCTATTTTAGGGTGAAAATTGTGGAGGCCTCAAGAAAAGCATCTTGCCTCTCGGTAATAGATTTGCCGTGCGTCATGGTGGAACATCGGCCACGGAGTATTAGCAAATTGCCCTAAGGAGGCAGTGCTGAAGAAAGCGCTTATCAGTGCGAGGGCCAAGAGGGACGGAGCATGCTTCATGATGGGCCTCCTTAGAGGAAGGAGAAGGCATTACGCGGCATTGTAAATCTTCTTACGTGATAGCACGATGACATAATCGCCCGGCTATTTGCTCTCCTTTAGTCGTCTACGCATCTCCACAGCCATCTCTTGGATAATTTTTCTTTGTTCGATAGGAGTATCGGGATTTACAAAGATGGCGATATCCGGGGACGGTCGGATGACATCAAAGTGCTCTATCTCTTTCCGTAATTGACTTAGAATCGGTCCACCGGCTGTCACGAGCGGTTTATCTGGAGATTTATTGAGTAGGTCATCAGCGCCAAGAGCTTCGGCAAGCTTCCGACGTGTAAGTGGGCGTGGGAATTTGTGCCCGTTCTCTATCTGGTTGATGGCTGAGAATGACAGGCCTGTTTTTTTCGCGAGCCCTTCCTGAGTAAGTCCATGCTCGATGCGGAGCCCTTTTAATCTTGCCCCGAATTCCTTCGCCAGCTTGTTCTCTCCGAGTATTTTCTTCATAGCGAAATTATACACCTCCCATTATTAAGGCACTCGCAAAATACATAGAGTCAATTAGTCGTATAAGTACGTTTATGCACTACTATTCTTTTTTTATCTTCATCTATCGTTTTATATTGACTATATGGCTATAGTCGGCTATAATATGGGCGATTAAAAAATGGAAAAGCCCATACATAAGCTAATGACCGTCCGCGAACTAGCAGCATACCTAAAAGTTCAACCGCTTCGCATCTATATTCTCAACTCACAAGGAAAACTTCCCGGCCTCAGGATCGGCCGGGCTATCCGATTTGATCAGTCCGAGGTCGATAAGTGGTTACGCCAGGGGAAGGTGGGATATTCCTCCGCCAAAGAGGATATCACGCGAAAGCACAAATGAAAGGAGGCTGTGATGGACGGCTACTGCAGGGCCGCGGAAGACGCAGGAAGGCACCTCGACGGCGAGTATTTCATGTTTATAACTCAGGAAGCTTTCGGGATCCAGGAAGATGACGAGATCGCCGAAGCTGAGAACGTGATGAGATTGACGGAAGGACTCGCAAATACGCAGATGTTCAATTGAGTATGAGGAAGAAACTGCAAATGGCAATGACAAAAACTTTTGAGCTCTTTGTAGCGACCTCTTCGGTGGTTCCCCAAAAGGGATGTCCTATCAATCGGACTTGCAGACTCCCGAGGAGGTCGCGCTCTTATCCTCGCCCTTGTCGAGTGCCCGAGTCCCTTCGAAAGGGACAGTGGGTGTTCGGCCTGGGCGGGCTTCCATTTGCGGGAGGTGCGGTATGAGGACCGGGAGAGCGTCGGAGTGGTTCATCGCGATCATGAGCTCGGTGGTGATCGCCGTGTTCGCCGCCGGATGGTGTCGATCGGAGTTGAAGCTCCGGGCGATGGAAAACCGTGCGGAGGCCCTCATCGATGCCGGGTTCGCGAAGATGGACGACGGCGACGATCCGGGGGTGAAGGTAGCGTCGGCGAACGGGAAGGCCGCGGAACCGAGGTGGGTCGAGGCGGCCGAGTGGGACCGGCTCGGTATGGGAAGGAGAGCACGATGACCGGCCTCTGCCTGACGCGACGGGTGCGGTACAAGGCCGTAGGAATCGAGCCCGAGAAGAAGACAGGGCACGTTCCATGCCCTATCTGTGGTAGCCCCGTGAGCAGGAAGAAGGGAGTGGACATCGGTCACGGCCTCTTCCGGCACAAGCGCTGCAAGGCCGGGAGCAAGCGCTGGCTGGCACACCGGCAGGGGGACCCATTCTACAGGTACTTCGTGACGGGGCCCGACAAGGGGGTTGCCATGACGAACGGAATCAAGCCGATGAAGGACGGCGAAGCGGGTGAGTTCAGGGGGCCGGACCTTGACGACTACCTCCGGGTACGCGCGGTGAAACATGATTTCGGCCGGTCCGGCAGGGTGATCGATAAAAACGGAGATCGTGGTATTCCCGCAGAGGACATGATCGTGAGCGCAAGGATGGGCTGCTTGGGGGCGCTGTAAGGGCTCCCGGATGCGGTTACGAAAGGAGGAGGCATGAAAACATTTTCAACGATCAAGGGGTTGTCTGAGATTAGGCGACTCCCCCGGGTTGGCAAGATCCGCCTTGGGATCAGAACGAAAAATCAGAAGGGCACAGAGTACCCGAAGGAAGTCGACTACTTCGTAGTTCCGCCCGAAGTGGAGGCAATTGTCGGGGCGAAGCCGAAGGTACTCGACATCATGATTCCAGTAGAGGATACAGCCCAATTTCTACCGCAGGCTTTCAAACTTTATGGAAGTGGCGCGTCTCTTATCTGTATTGGCGATGGGGAGACCGCCATGCGGGACGAGAAGAAGGTTGAGAAAACGGATACCTTGGCCGAGGGAGGAGAAAAAGATCGCGGGCGTATTGAGGTTGTCTGTAAATCTCCCGACAAGGGATGCTCTACCCCTTGCGCATTTGGCGTAACACACGGGTGCCGCCGGACCGGTATCTTCCGCTTCCTAATCCCATCCGTGACTATGGGGGGCGTCTACCAGATCGATACGGGGAGCTTCAACAGCATCGTCGACCTCAACAGTGCCTTTGCCGATGAGGATAAGAAAAAAGGCCAGATGATGGGGTATATCAGGGCACTCATGAGGGCCGCCACCGGGCTGCCTAGAGTTGCGTGTATTCCCCTAAAACTGAAACGAGTCGCGACAGAAACCAGATATGAGGGCAAGAAGTCGGTCCACTACTGCCTTCAAGTGGAGATGCCCTATAGTCTCGATCAGATGAAAGAGAAAGCAGCGGAGATTACCGCTAGACGTGTTGTCCCCGCTGTAATTACAGCCCGTCCGATCGAGGAGGAGATCGAAGAAGACCTCATCCCGGCCTCCCGCCAGATCGAGGGCGGCACTACGCAGGCCCCCACAGACGAGCCAGATACGGATGGAGACGCCGGCGCCCCTGCGGAGCAGCCCGAGGAGGACCCGGAGACTGAAAAACGGATCAGTGATGCAATCAAGATCCTCGGATGGACTGAGGGACAGGCGGAGTTTCGCCGCAAAACGTTCCCGACCGACAAACAGTTCCTTGAATACCTCAATCGCGAAGTGGACAAGCAGATTGCTGCGGAAGATCGCAAGAGGGGGAACGGGAACGGAGCCCACGCCAGGGCTGGATGGAACGGAGAGCCCGGAAGTGGGAAAGGCCCACAGCGGTCCTACTCGCTACAGGACATTGAGATCATGCGGAAGGGGATCGACCAGATGCTCCTGGACCTCTGCAAGGAGGACAGGGAGGAAGCCGACGGATGGTTCTCCCGCATCGTCAAGGATCTCGGGCTGAAAGCGGAAACCGCGAAGGACCTCAAAGCTCCGGAGGTAATCGTCGTGTGGCGGGTGGTAAAGGACCTCCACGACAAGGGGACGGCGCCGGCGGTAGCCACCCATGAACCTGCGGCCCCTCCCCGGCAGACCAACGGCAAGAACGAGACGCGGAAGCCTGCGGCGGCGCAGGAAGAGCTTCCGTGGAGGAAGTAAAACAGGAAAGGGGGATGTAAGCATGGCGTCTACAGTGGCGGCTGTAGATAAGAGGACGAAGTGCGCGGCCTGCGGGGATTGGGGCAAGGTTGACGTGGTGAAGGCGTTCCCCGACGGTACCAGGCGCTGCATGTGCCGTGGGTGCGGAACGGTGTACACGGACGCGACTGGAGCCACGGCAATGGCTGTCTGCGGTGTCGCGTAGTAGAGATAAACGAAAGGAGAACACGATGAGCTACAAATACGCCCCGTATTCGCACAGCAAGCTCAAGGTCGCAAGCTGCCCCTTCCTGTTCAAGTGGCAGTACCTGGACAAGAATCCCATACCCAAGAAAGAGCCGAAAGACGGAATCGCAGTCCACGAGGCGCAACAACTCTACGTTGACCACTGCCTCAAGACGAAGCAGGCGTCCGACCTGTCGGCTATCCCCTGGATATGGGAGCAGGCGTGCGAGAAGGCGAAGCTCATGGACGATTCCGGGTCCGCCGAGATGTTCGAGAATCTCGCCCGGAACACCATCGTCGACTCGAACGTAATCAAGTCGAATGAGTACGAGCTCGCGTTCAAAGAGGACTTCTCTAAGTGCGACTGGTGGGACAAGACAGGCTTTTTCCGCGTGAAGATTGACCGCGTGGACGAAGACCCTACGGGCGCTACTCCGCCGGTCATAATTGACTATAAGACTCAGTTCAACCTCCCCAGCCAGACCGATGTCGAGCGGATGCCTCAACTCAGGACCTACGCATGGGCCGGGTTCCGCATCATGTTCAAGAAGTCCGAGGAGATCATCGTGCGGCTCATCTTCCCGCGATACAACTGCGCGATCCGCGAGGTCAGGTTCAAGAGGGCCGACGTCGACCGGTTCCAGGAACAGATCATGCGGAAGATAGACCGGACAGAAAAGCTCACAAAGTTCCCCCCGGTCCCCTCCGATCAGTGCGCCTTCTGCGGGCTCCTCTCGACGCACTGCCCCCTGAAGGACAATCCCTACGCGGAAGTGAACGCAGAGAACGCAGTCGAGGCTTCCAAGCGCTTCGTGCAGCTCTCGGAAGAGCTCAAGCGGCTGAAGAAGTCGCTCTCGGTATACGCGGAAGAGGGCGGACCCGTGGACATTGGCTCCGGCACCGTCGGTTACCACCCGAAGGAGAAGAAGGATATGGACACCCCGAAGGCCCTCGAATGGCTTCGGACGAACGCCGCCGACGCCCTGGACTCGTGCATATCAATACCGCTCACGGGACTCCAGAAAAAGCTCGGCAAGGAGCGGTACGCGGCGATCCTGGATGCCGCTGTCAGCATCAAGATCGGTAGCGAGTTCGGATTCGAGGAAAAAGACGATGATGCAGCAGACGGTAGTAAGTTCGCAGCTCCCGCAGCCGAACCAGCTCTGGCTGGGAAAGGAAGCAGAGAGAAAAGGGCAGCGTGAGGGAGCGCCATGGATCTGCGTTAACGCCGGGGAGCCAGAGGGCGCAATTTGCGGCGGACGCGAGTTCAAGACGGTCGTCCCCGGGGAAGTATGGCAATGCGTGAAGTGCGGAGGGAGGACGTTTATCCCGAGGCATACGGGCAACGCAGAACCGGTCAACGTCCCGCTGGTAAAGCGCATAGCCGGCAGGGTAGGGGAGAAGAAGGCGCGGCGATCGGCGCACAGCAAAGGGTATGTGAAGCGAGGCGTGACGAGCTGGTGGAGAGATAAGGGGGGAAATAAGGAATGAATACGCTGGAAAAGTGCGATGAGATGACCGAGCTTGTCCTGAAGATCGAGAGCGTGAAGAACGAGAAAGCCGAGTCCAACAAGGAATTCAACGAGGAGCTCAATCAGCTGGATCAGAAGCTCCTTGATGTCGCCCGGGAGAGAACGGATCAGGTAGAAATGGGATTTATGAGGGCAGCCGGCGGCAAGGACAAAGGCGCGAAGCGCGCGGCTGGCGAATAGGCGAGCCTGTTCGGCCTATATTCGAAGATTGAGGAGATCCGAAGGTGGAGAGACTGAACGCTGACGAACGTGCGATATAGGGCATCTTGGGACGCCATGCGGGGCCAGAACAGCCTGGGCGATAGCGGAGTAATCTCCATGAATGAAAAAGACATTCTGAAAGGACGCGCTATCTGGGACGCGTTGTCGGTTCACCGTGATCCCAAAAAGCCGATTACAGCAACGGCTATTTCCAAGGCGATATTCCCAGTAGCGGGCTACGTGCGATCACGAAAGGTTCGGGACATCATCCGCGATATGACTATCAACGGGTCATGCCCGCTCCCGGTGGTCGGTTCCGGCAAGGGATTCTATGTCAGCCAGGATCCGGAGCTCGTCCAGGAATACGCGGATAACCTCTACCACTTGAGCATCGAAATATTCAATAGGCGCAAGGGGGTCCTCGAGACAGCCTGTAGGTGTGGCGTGCTATCTGACGGGCCGGAGGAGCAGATGGAGATGGTGCTGTTATGAGCTTCAGGGTGACACAGACGAATATATGGTCCCAAAGATGGTGGGCCGATCTGTCTCCGACCGCCGCGCATATCTATCACTGGGTATACACAAACCAGCGCACCGACGGGGCATGTAGCAGTGGCCTCTACCATGCGCTCCTCACGGACATAATGAGCGGCTCGCACGTCACGGACCGGGAGCAGTTCGAAAAGGCTTTCAAGGAGCTTACAGACGCGGGGATAGTCAATTACGACTACGAGAACGCGCTCCTGCTCGACACCCGTTGTGTCATCGACCAGCTCGTCAACGTGAATCAGTTGAAGGGCGCCCTCGCGTATCTCGGCTCCCTCGACCCTCTGCCGATAGTAATGGAGGCTACCAAGCTGATACGCATAGCATTTGAAAGGGTAATGGAACCCTATCGGAACCCTTCCGATGGAACCCTTGAGAAACCCTTACGGAACCCTCTTAAAGGACATAGGAAAGGAAAGGATAGTACAGGAGAGGATAGGAGAGGAAAGGAAAGAAAAGATAGTATGGTCGAAAATCCAGATTTTGACGCGCAGATAAACGCGCTCATGACCGGATTCGACAAGGACGAGAAAACCCTCGTGGGCGAGTTCCTTTCCCTCGCGGCCTCTGAGCGGAAAACGGGCAGGATAGCCGCCACCGTCCGGATGCGCCTCGTGAATGAGCTCCACCAGCTCAAGCGTGATTATCCCGCCGAATTCAAAACCGGACTCACTGAGACCGTCGACCGAGGTATCCCCAACTCGAATTACGCGAAGGCCGTTATCCGCGGCATGGGGAAGAAACGCCAGCAGACGCTTCGGCTGTGGAGCGCAGAGAAGCGGCGGGCGGAGTACGAAGCGAACCGGGCCGCGAAGGAGAAGAGCGACCGTGCGGCGGAGAAAGTTCGCGAGGAGACGAAACGGAGGATGCGCGCGAAGGAGGAAAGAGTTACGCATGAACCCGGAGGAGAAGGGAAGGTTGTCAGCCTTATGCCAGGGCCTGAGCAGGGACGATGCGCGCCGGGTAATAGACGCCTACGCAAGACCGATGCGGGAAAAGGCGGTGCAGAGATGGGTGACGGCGGGCAACGTGATCAGGTCGTTGAAGTTTCAGGTGCGGACCTGCTCGGGGCTGAAACTACAGGAGCCATACATGCAGGCGGAGAGCGCCCTGGCGATGGCGATGAGTGACGAGGGGCTCTCATTCAGGCATCGGGCAAGCGTAGCGGGCCAGACGGCTGACTTCTGGGTAAGCGGCAATAGGGGGTTCAGTCTGGCGGTGCTATGTACGGACAAGGGGAGAGCGGGAGCGGATGCAATGAGGCGGAGAGGGATAATGACATACGAGCTGACGGATAGAGCGCTCGCCGAAGGTCCCCGGAAATGTGCCAGGGCGATAGTCGAGATACTGAACGGAAGGGAATGACGATGGACCGCGTGACACTGCTTGAAGATCTGATCGGTGTGCTGGTGCACAAGAAGATGCTTGAGGCCCGGTGGGATTTTGAATGCGAGGGCTGCGGGGAGGAGATCGAGAAGGGCGGGGAGTTCTGTTTCATCGGCAACGGTGGCAAATACTGTACCGAATGCCGCGATGAGGCGATCGAAGAGGCGAAAGTCTGGATGGCCGAGGAGGGTCCACCTCCCGAGGCGGTGCAGGCCGGCACTGGCGGCGATGCGGCTGGAGGAGCTACGAAGTGAACGGCATCATCCGCTACCTCGATCCGAAGACAGGAGAGATCAGGTTCACCCGGGGCCGCGTGGTCGACGTACTCGGGCAGGGGGGGCCGGTAAAGCACAGGGTGGCCGTGATCGACCGCGGGAAGAGCGAGTTACGGATCCCGGAGCGCCGGCTGGTGGACAAAGGCATCCTCGATGAGGCGCTGACTG
Organism: Chlamydiota bacterium; assembly: GCA_037133055.1. Classification (GTDB taxonomy): domain Bacteria; phylum Auribacterota; class Tritonobacteria; order UBA1439; family UBA1439; genus UBA1439. The sequence goes on along the minus strand of JBAXOY010000015.1, from coordinate 2,591 downwards.
TGTTATGAGAACCGTCGCCGGGATCGTGGAGAAGGAAACCGCGAAGGCATTCCTGCTCAGACATGCCGACGGCCGAGAGATCTGGTGGCCGAAGTCGCAGATCGCTCCGGTCCGCAAAGAGGGCAGGATGATGAGCGCTGCGGTTCCGGGCTGGCTCGCGGAGGACAAGGGGATCAACGGTGATGACGGCGACTTCGGCCCCCTGGTCGAGATGGAAAAGAAGGAGAAGCAGTCGCGAGAGGGAAGGGCAGAGGCATCAGTGAAGGCCGTGTCGACGCTCACCGTCCCATGCCCGGAAGGGCTCGAATACCTGTCATTCCAGGTCGCGGGGATCGAGTATATCGAAAACACAAAGGGCAGGACGCTGGTGGCCGATGAGTGCGGGCTTGGGAAGACGATCCAGGCGCTCGGCTGGCTCAATCTTCATCCTGAGCTGCGGCCTGCAGTAGTGATCTGCCCGGCCTCGATGAAGCTCCAGTGGTACTCAGAGGCTCGCCGCTGGCTCATGACGCCACGTGGGACGATCGACGTGGTGAAGGACGGTAAAGACGCGCCCACTCCCGGGCACGACCTCTACGTGATCAACTACGACCTGGTCCACAAACATGAAGAGGCGTTCCGAGCCATCGGAGTGCGAGTGGTGATACTCGACGAGTCCCACTACCTGAAGGCCCAGAAGACGATCAGAACGAAGGCGGTCCTGCGGGTCTGCGATGGTATCCAGCACGTTCTATGCCTCAGCGGAACTCCTATCCTCAACAAGCCTATTGAGGCATGGACTACGCTGCGCCTGCTTGCACCGAAAACATTCCGGTCCTGGTTCGACTATGTGACGCGCTTTTGCAATGGGCACAAACAAAAGATCGGAAGGGATAGGGAGGTGTGGCAGGTGGACGGATCCAGCAACCTAGACGAAATGAACAGTCTCATGCGTGAAACGTGTTTCGTGAGACGCCTGAAAAAAGACGTCATGGCCGAACTACCGGCGAAGCGGAGAGTTATAGTGCCCATCGGAGACGGCTGCGGGCTCAGGGGCGAGGCCGATTTTACGCGGCGGCTCAAGGGCATTGTGGCGCGGCGCCGGGCGGAGCAAAGGGATCTCGCGCGGGTTAAGGACGAGAGGGAGCGAACTCGGCAAAGGGACTCTCTGCTCGTCAGAATGCGCGAGGAGAACACGGAGATCCTCTCTGAGATCGAAAAGCTCAGGCAGGAAGCGGCCAGGGAGAAGATGGGGGCCGCGTGTGAATTCATCGAGAACATTCTGGAGCAAGGGAAGCTCGTGGTATTCGCGCACCACAAGTTTGTGATCGACGAGCTCATGAAGCAGTTCAAGGGCTCTGCGGTGATCCGCGGGGAGACTTCAGTGGAAGACCGCCAGCGTGCGGTCGAACGGTTTCAGAATAATCCTGAATGCCGCCTCTTCATCGGTTCACTCCACGCGGCTTCACAGGGGATCACCCTCACGGCGGCCTCAGATGTGGTGTTCATGGAACTCGACTGGGTGCCGGGAATCATGGTCCAGGGAGAAGATCGATGCCACAGAATCGGGACCCGCAGCTCAGTGACGGCCTGGTACCTGGTACTCGACGGCTCGATCGAGGTACGGATGGCTCGAATCCTCGAACAGAAGCAGGCGGTGCTCGACGCGGTGCTTGATGGGAAGGCGGCGGAGGCTGCCGGGAGCATCTTCGATGAGCTGATAGCAGAGGTAGCGGATGAAGACAATCCCGACGAAAAAGCGAAAGGAGGCGGCGAATCATGAGCAGGGTGAAAGCGGAGGCGATAAAGAAGGATCAGGAGTTCAAACCCGCAGGTGCGCGCGGGCGGGTAGTCTATGAGTTCCGGGTGCAGAACGCCATGAACGTGAAGATGGTGGCTATCAAGCCGGACGGGAAGCCGGTCGTCGTGATCGGAGGAGAGAACGGAGCCGGCAAGAGCAACACGATCCGCAGCCTGTTCATGACGCTCCATAGCCGCCTCATCCCGTCTGACCCGATACTCCACGGCCAGGAGAAGCTGGGGACCTACGTCGATTTCGGGGACATCCAGGCGCAGCTCTGTGTCACGTCGAAGGGCGATTACCTGAAGGTGACGGCGCCGGACCTCGGCAACTCCACGCCGAAGGAATACATCTCAAGACTCGTCGGGAAACAGACCGGTTGCGAGCCTTTCGACGCTCAGGCATTCGCCGAGCTCTGCAAAACGCCGGAGGGGCGCCGGCAACAAGTAAAGACGCTCCTCAAACTGTACGGTGACGGGTATGACCTCGACGCAGCGCAGAAGAGGAAGGACGCTCTGTATCAGGAGCGGGCGCTCGTCAACAAGGATATCGAGCGGCTGGAAGGCAAGCTGGCGCTCACGAAGGCCGGGGAGGTCCCCGGGGAGGAGATTCCGCTCGACGAGCTGATGCAGAAGCTCCAGACGGCCACGGCTGAGGCGGCGACACTCGGCGAGGGGGAAAGGGGGCTGGCAAGTCTGAGGAACCGTGAGGCGATGGCGGTACAAGAGGCGAAACGGCTTCGGGAAAACATCGCCCGGCTGAAGGCCGAGCTCGTCAAGGTCGAGCACGAGCTCGAGAGATGCCAGATGGA
>JBAXOY010000014.1:0-39626 GCA_037133055.1 Chlamydiota bacterium | reverse complement strand
GTGCAGCTACGTTTCCCCTGAAACGCCCCGGCGCGGGGCAGGCAGGGCAGTATGGTTGTCAATCCTGCGGCGGTAACCGGCGCCGCGAGAAGTTATATCGAAGTCGTCTTCAGGCGCAAATGGCTCTTCCTTGTGCCGGTGATCGTGTTCGTTTCGGTCTCGATCGGGGTGGGCTTTGTGCTCCCTCCGAGGTACCGGTCCGAGGCGATCCTCGGCCTGAAGGAGGAGCAGAGCGATAACCCTCATCTGAAGGGGGTGACCGCGGTCACCCCGGTCAAAGACCGCCTCCCGGTGATCCGCGAGAAGCTCACCAGCCGCTCCCGGCTCGTGTCGGTGATCCGGAGCCTCGGGCTCGACGCGCAGCTCAAAGACGACTGGGGAATGGAGGAGCTCATCAGCTCCATTCGCGAGTCGATCGGCGTCGACATGCGGGCGGGGGGGAATTTTTTCAGCATCTGGTGCGAGCACTATGACCCGGTCACGTGCCAGAAGATCGCCGAGCTTTTGACCGATCTTTTCATCAAGGAGAACCTCGACATCGAGAGGCGGGAAACGAGCATCGGGATCGAGTTTCTCGAGAGCCAGAGGTCGATCTACCGCCAGAAGCTCGAGGAGTCCGAAAAGAACCTCACCACCTTCAAGCAGGAGAACCAGCGCATACTTTCCATCGCGGCCTCCCGGGAGCTCGGCGAGAAGCTCGGGGTGAGCGATGCCGCCAACGTCAACCTGCTCCGCTACACGAACTACCAGATAAACCTTGTCGAGGCCCGCATAAAGCTCCAGGAACTCACGACCGGACAGGAACAGCTCAGGCAGGAGCTGAAACGTACCGAGAAATACGTCATCGCGGAGCGGATCCAGGAGATCAACCCGATCGTCAGGGAGCTGAAGAAGACGCTCGTGGACAAGCGGATCGAGCTCCACAAACTCAAGCTCGACTCCACGGAAAACCACCCGCTCGTCCAGCAGCTCCAGCAGCAGATCGAGAGGACGCAGGAAGAGCTGGAGAAGATGACCGAGGAGACCGTCAAGCAGGAAACGCGCGCCATCAACCCGAACTACCAGCAGATCGAGCGCGAGATCGGGAAATCGGAAGCCGAGATCGCCGCGCTGAAGAAGAGGCTCGAGATCACCGAGCTGTACATGAAGGACTTCCACCGCGAGGTTCAGCAGATCCCCGAAACGGAGCGCAAGATGACCGACCTTCAGCGGAGCTACGGCATCTATAACAGGCGCTTCCTCGACCTGACCGAGAAGCTGGAAACGGCGAAGATAACCGAGCGGCTCGAGACGATCGAGAAGGGGGTGCGGTTCGAGATCTACGAGCGCCCCCGCGTGCCGATCCAGCCGTTCAAGCCGAACCGCAAGGCGATCGCGCTCATCGGCCTCGTCTCGGGTATCTTTTTCGGGGGCGCGCTCGTGTTCATCGCCGAGGCGACCGATCACTCGTTCAGCGAGATATCCCAGCTGCGGCAGGCGATCGATCTCCCGATACTCGGATCGGTGAGCAGGATCCTTACCGTGGAGGAGGACGAGTTCAACAAGTCCAAGAAGAGGCTCGGTCTCGTGAGCCTGCTGGTGTTCATCATCTTCATATTCCTCGGGGTGGTGGCGAAATATATTCTCACCGCCTGACGTCGGGGGGACGGACCTATGCCTGAAACATTCGATCTCGGGAAGATAAAGTCGTTTTTCCTCGAGAAGAAGAAGAGCCTCCAGGAGGAGATCACCACGCGGTCGTACGTCGCCGACCCCGACCCGACCGACGAGGGGATCGATTCCCGCATCGTGGTCTTCTCGGACCCCTCCTGCCACGTCGCCGAGCAGTACCGGACAATACGGACCAACCTTCTGTCGCTCTCCCCCGACAAGCCTCTGCAGGCCATCCAGCTCACAAGCGCGCTCCACTCGGAGGGAAAGACGATCACGAGCTGCAACATCGCCTTTGCGCTGGCCCAGGAGCCGGAGAAGAAGACCATTTTGATCGATTCCGACATGCGCAAACCCGCGATTCACAAGCTCCTGGGGATTCCGAAGGAGCCGGGCCTCTCGGAGATCCTCACCAAGGACTTCGATCTCGATCATTTCCTCCAGCGCCCGATCGCGGGGGGGCTGTATGCCATCCCCGCGGGCAAGGGCCCCGCGAATCCCTCGGAGCTTCTCTCCTCCTCGCGACTGCGGAGGATGGTGACCCGCCTCAGGTCGGAGTTTGATTTTATAATCTTCGATGTGTCCCCGATCATCCCGGTCACGGACTCGAGCGTGCTCGGGAAACAACTGGATGGGACCCTTCTCATCGTCAGGGCCGGGTGGACGCAGGCGATCGACATCGAGCGGGCCTACTCGCTGCTCACGGAGGCGCAGGCGAAGCCTATCGGCGCCGTGCTCACCTGCGTGGTGAGCTATATCCCGTACTACCTCTACCGCTACCGCTATATCTACTCCCACTACGCGCGGCCCTATGTCTACTACGGCCCGTGATCGGTGACGCATGTTCCCGCACACGCCGCGCCCCGGGGGGGGACGCGGGCGGGCGCGGGAAGGGGAGGGTGTCGACGCCATGGCGCATACGATCGTCGGAACGGACAAAGCTACGCGCCCGGCCGGGCCGTATTCACAGGCGGTCCGGACCGGCAATCTCCTTTTCATCTCGGGGCAGATCCCGATCGATCCCCGGACCGGCGAACTCACGGACGGGGGGGTTGAGGCACAGGCGAAGAGGGTCCTCGAAAACATCGGCGCCATCCTGCACTCGCAGGGCCTCGACTTTCCCGACGTCGTCAAAACAACCGTCTTCCTCAGGGCGATGGGGGACCTTCAGGAGTTCAACGCCGTGTACGCGCGCTACTTCCCTTCGGGCCCGCCGGCGCGATCGTGCGTAGAGGTCTTGCGCCTGCCCGGAGATGCGGATCTGGAGATCGAGGCGGTCGCCTCGTTTTGAGGGAACAGGGTTCAGGATTCAGGATGGAGGGACGCGGCTCACGGTAAAGAGAACGCGGCGGGAGGAGAGGCGGCGATGCGCGCGCGCGGACTGAGTCTTGATTACGGGCACATGATGGCGGGGAGCATCGGGGCTGGACACGGCCTGCGGCCCGCAGAGCTGCGCGCGGCGGTTGACCGCCCCCGCGGCGCTGGAGTACACTTATTTGCGGAGAGGAAATCGACTATGTCATTCCTGATGAGAGGTGCGTGTCTCTCCGCCGCGCTGCTCGTCCTCGGCGCCGGCGTTGCATCCCCGTTGAGCCTCCTCCGGCCGGGAGAGCCCCGCTTCAAGTTCAACAAGCTTGTCGCCCCCGAAAAGGCCGATGCGGGCGACAAATTCAAAGTTGTCGCCTTCGTCACGCCCCTGCAGAACATCTGGGACGAGGAGCGCGTCTTCTTCCACCTGCTCAGCCCCGATGCCGTGATGAAGGAGTACCCCGTCCAGGGGTGGCAGCAGAAGGGCATCATCCTCAACGCGGACAACGCCCCTCATATCCCCTCGCAGCGGTGGATCGTGGGCGAGGACGTGGAGCTCGGCCCCGTGACGATCGAAATCCCCCGCGGACTCGCGCCGGGCACGTACCTCATCCAGATGGGGCTTTTCTACATCACCGACCCCGCCAAGAATATGTACATGCGCGAGCCGTACGCCAACAAGGATATCAAGGACTGGATCGTGGGTTCGGTCGAGATCACCGCGCCGAAACAGGTCAGGAACGACGGCCGGGTGGAACTCATGCTGAGCGACTTCGAGACCCTCGGGGACGTCAAGAAGTGGGAGTCGGGCAGGCGCGGCGAGATAGGGCTCGTGGGCGTCGGCGAGGCCCTCGACGGGCAGTACTCGGGATGTCTCGCGTTCCCGGCAAACGCGTACCTCCCCATCGCCATGCTCCAGAGCTTCTTCGATGGCGCCCCGCCCGAGTACACCGACTGGGATCAGTACGACTATCTCGAGTTCCTCTTCCGCGGCGAGTTCTCCCCGGGGGCCTACGACGCGGGCCATATCTCGATCCAGATCAAGGACGCAGGCGGAGCCAGGTTCCAGCGCCCGCTCGCGGAACTTGAGAAGGTCAAGTTCGAGAACGTGGATAGGGCGGAAGTGCAGGCGGTCGCCGCCGGCGCCGCGGTGAACGGGGAGAAGGGGGCCCGCCCCCCCGGAAACAGACGGGATGGAAACGGCGATGCCGCCCGGGCTGCGACGGACAGGGATTTCTCTCCCGCGCGGAAGCCCGTGACGGGGCCGCAGCAGACCCCGAACGCAGGAGCATCCGGGGAGGTGGAGGGGGAAGAGGCGCCCGCGAGCGAGGGGTCGAAGGGCACGGTGTACCGTATACGCGTGCCGGTCGCCGATATCGCTTCCCGGATCGACAGCAGCGACGTGAGGCACCTCGGCTTCTGGGCGCATGGGCTCCCCGAGAACGAGGAATGGTACCTCACCGGCATCATCGACGACATAAAGCTCGTCGCGGAGAAGGGCAAGAATCCGGACTGGTCCGAGCCGTTCGTGGTGTTCGAGAACCTCGAGTGCCCCGCGACCGCCTTCCCGGGAACCGCCATCAAGATGGGGGTGAGTTTCACCATCGCGCACAAGTTCCGTCAGGATTACGCCCTCTACATTCATGTCATACGCGAGGACCCCCCTCACTTTGCGATGCATGTCGAAAGAAATCCTTTCCGCTCCACGAGCACCTGGGAGATCGGCCGGGTGCACACGGAAGGCCCGATTTACGTCCCCGTGCCCCAGGATGCCCCCCCGGGGAACTATTTGGTCAACGTGGGGCTCTTCAAGACACGGGACGAGCTGAGCGGAAGCACCCGCTACGTGAACACCTACAAATGGTCGGACGGCATCTATACCGAAGAGCAGCCGACCCTGCCCATAGACTATATCAAGCAGCCATACCTCAACAGGAGTTCAAAGCAGATGTGGACGGTGGGGAAGATTACCATCGTGCCCAGGGGGAAGGGCACGACCACGCCGGGAGCAGCCGACGAGATGAAAGAGATGGAGAGACTCATCAAAAACACCGAGGCGGATATTCTCGCAAAGCCCGCGCCCGACAGGGCCAAGATGCAATTCGGCGCCCCCGCCGTGGAGAGGCTTGACCGGAACGGAGAGGCGGGACAGGGGACAAAGGGTGACTAGGGACGATCGCGGGCACGCGATGGTGAAGATCCGGGTCAAGGAGCGTGTCGGCTCCACGGACCGGGCGCCCGTGAAGCCCGGCGGCCCGGAGAAGATAATTCTCGTGATCGTCGGCGCGTGCCTCGGACTGGGCATCGGCTATCTCCTCGCCGGCAAGCTGGTAAGCATTTTGCGCCCCCCGCTCGCCGAGGTCCGGGCAATCGAGAAGGAAGGGCCCCCGGGGGGCGGGAAGGTCCCCCCCCCCGCCGCGCGCGCGATGGAGTTCGATCTGCCCGCCGAAGGGGAGTGATGCACAAGATACTCCTCGTCGCCTCCGCGCTCATCGCGTTTCTGTGCGTGGCGCTTGGCGCGGGTTATTTCGACGCGTTCATCCTCGAGCCGAACTGGTTGAAGATCGAGCGCGTCACCGTTGTCCGCCCCGCGCTCGCGGCCGCGCTCGGACCGCTCACCATCGCCCAGATCTCCGACCTCCACATCAGGGGCGCTCCCGGGTTCGTAGAATCCCAGCTTGCCCGGGTGTTCGAGCGCCTGAAGCCCGACGTGGTGTTCTTCACCGGGGACCTCGTATCGCGCCGCCCGGCCCTCGCACAGTTCTGGGCATTCGCGCGGACGGTGACCCCCCGCCTTTGGAGCTACGCGATCCCGGGAGACGACGACGAGGGGCTCATCAACGACCGATGGCGCGACCCGGGGTGGCGAAGGGCGGGGATCGCCCTCCTGGTGAATGAGATCGTGCACATCCGGTGGCCCGGCGCGGGCGAACGCGGGCTCTGGCTTATCGGCGCGGGGCCGGACTTCCCGTGGGGTTCCGTCCGCGAGAAGGTGCCCGAGGGCGAAACGGTCATCGTGCTTGCCCACCGGCCGGCCGAGGTGAAGCAGGCGGCGATCGTCGGCGCGGATATGGTCTTCGCAGGGGACACCCACGGCGGCCAGATCGGCGCCCCGGCGTTGCAACGGTTTTCGAGCTACGCGCGCCGGGGCCCGTACACGGCGGGGCTCTACCGAGTCAGGGGAACCCTGCTCTACGTGAACCGCGGGACCGGATGGAAGGCGCGACCGATGCGCTTTTTCTGCAGACCGGAGCTCACCGTCTTCCGCGTTGTCTCTTCCGGAGAAATGAAAAACCTCAAGGTGCTTCCCGGCGATGAATAGGCGCGGCAGCCCCGTCTTTCTCTACCACGGCGTCGCGGAGCACGGCGAAGATGCCATCCGAGACCCGCTTTACGCCCTTCCCCTGGAGTCAGTTCGCAGGCACCTCTCCCTTCTCCGCGCGCGCGGATACGAGGCCGTCACCCTCGGGGAGTTCCTCTCGCGGGGCGGGGCGTGCGGAAACGCCTGCGTGATCACCATCGACGACGGGCTTGCGAGCGCCGCCGCGCACCTCTTCCCCGAGCTCTCGCGGGCGGGCTTCAGGGCGGTCATCTTCCCCGTGGCGGGGATGGTTGGGCGCAGGGGTTGGGTGACCTGGGCTGAGCTTGGGGAGATGCGCCGCGCGGGATTCGAGGTGGGGTCGCACGGCATGACGCACGCGAACCTTGCCGCCGTGCCGCCGCGCGAGGCGCGGGAGGAGCTCGCGGGATCAAAAAGGCTCCTTGAGGACCGGCTGGGCTCGCCGGTGAGGTATTTTTCCCTGCCCGGGGGATACCGGGGGCCATCCACGGGGGAGCTTGCCGCCGAGGCCGGGTATGAGGCGATATGCGGCTCGCGGTTCGGCTACAACCGCCTGCCCCTCGACCGCCTCGACCTTCGGAGGTTCTGCCTCCGGAGCGCGGACGCTGCGGAAACGGTCGGCCGGATACTGGAAGGGGCCTTCTGGCCCCTCGCCTCCCGCTACGTCAGGGAGCGCGGGAAGGGAATCGGCAGGTCGCTGCTGGGCGGGAGGCTCTACGCGGCGCTCAGGAAAAGGCTGGTTCCCGCGGGGGCGCACGCGACCCTGCCGAGATTCCCCCTCGATTGATGGAAATTCCGGTGCGTCTTCAACCTTGAACCGTCTTCACACGCCGCGCCCGCCCAGCATCACCCCCACCGTTTTGACCATGATCCACAGATCCAGCGGAAGCGACATGTTCTCGATGTAGTAAAGGTCGCTCACGAGCTTCTGGGCGTTCGACTCGAGGGTGGAGGCGTACCGAAGGTTTACCTGAGACCAGCCGGTGATGCCCGGGTACACCTCGAGCCGCTCGGTGTAGAAGGGGATGCTGCGTATCAGGGAGCGGACGAAGTGGGGCCGCTCCGGCCGGGGGCCGACGACGCTCATCTCGCCCCGCAGCACGTTGATGAACTGGGGAAGCTCGTCGAGGTGCGTGCGGCGGAGAAACCGCCCGATGCCGAGTATCCGCGCGTCGTCCGGCGCGGTCCACACCGGCCCGGTCACCTTCTCCGAGTTGATAACCATCGTGCGGAACTTGAGCATCGTGAACGGGCGGCAGTGCAGCCCGGCGCGCTCCTGTGTGTGCAGAACGGGGCCGCGCGAGGTGAGCTTGATGAGCAGGGCTATCGGGAGCATGAGGGTCGGCCCGGCGACGAAGAGCGCCGCAAGGGAAAGCGCGATGTCGAGCACCCGCTTGAACCCCCGGTACCACCCGCGCCCGTACCGTGAGGTGGTGAGCTCGATGAGGGGGATATTCTTCTCGGCGGCGGTCGCCGCCACCCTTCCGACGACCGCCTCGTAGAGATCCGGGACCGTCTTGAAGATGATGTCGGTGTTGATGAAGTAGGTAAAAATCTCCGCCACCCGTTCGCGCGGGAGGTCGGGGGAGGAGATGACCACATCGTCGATCGGGCGGCTCGCGATGATCGAGGGGAGGTCCTCCACGGCGCCGAGGATCATCCCCCGGTCCACCGCCGGCTCCGGGTCGCCGGTGGCGATATAGCCGACGAGCTCGGTCTTGATCCCCGCCCGGCGCGTGAGCTGGAGCATGAGCCGCAGGGCACTCTGGTCGGTGCCGACGATCAGGAGGTGGGAGACGAAATAGTCGTGCCCGACGAGGGCGTTGATCAGATGCCGTATGATCACCCGCCACCCCGTGATGAGGGCGGCGGTGAGCCCCCACGAGATCAGGATGACGGAGCGGGGATAGGCGAATGCCTTGGAGAAATAGGCGACCGCGATGATGATGAGGGTGCTCACGGTCATCGCCTTGATGATGTTCGCGATGTTCTCGAGGCTGGTCTTGTACTTCGGCTTCTCGTACAGGCCGAAGACGTAGAGGCATATCACGCGGAGCAGCACCACGAAGATCGCGATCCGCTGGTACGCATCCAGATTGTCCTTGTGGACGTCGATGCCGTAGCGGATCTTGAAGGAGAGGATGTCGGCGAGGAGGATGAGCGCGATATCGATGAAGACCGCGGCGCCCACGATGAATCTCAGCGACAGTTTCGGTCTCATGGCGATTGCTTGGACAGGCTCTTGGGCCCGGGACCGGCTTTGCGGCCGGCCGGCGCGGGGGCGGGACTCTTATGTCCCGCCGCCGCGGGGGGCGCGGCTGAATTTGACGACGAAATTCTTCTCGACCTTTCCGTCGGGTGACGCGGAAACGACGTCGGCGAGGCACATCCGGGGATAGAGCTTCTTCACCTTGGCCTTCCCGACCTCGACGCCCTTCTGCTCAATGACCCCCACGTTTCCCACGGCGATGCCGTCCTCGCTCCCGAGGTTGACGATGACGAAGTTGTACTTGTCATGCGAGACAAGCACCTGGCCGGCGATTTCGTTGGGCGTCGCCGCGGCCTCGGTCACGACGGTCTCCTTGAGGGGGATCTCGTCGCCCCCGGGCGGGGTCTCGGGCTCCAGATCTCCCTCCCGGGCGCGGACAAGCTTCGTCGACAGGGCGGCTTTTTCCCGCGCGGCGGACTCGAGCCTGTCCATGAGCTGGAGCTCGGTCCCCTTGCTCTCCTTGAGGCGGGTGCGGAGGTACACGGCGATCTGCTCCTGGCGGGCGAGGTTGGCCTTCGCCGCAGCCGCGCTCTCCAAGGCCTCTTTCAGGCGCCCCTCCATCACCGTGAAGGTTTTCTGCCGCTCCTCGATGCTTTTTTTCAACCCGCGTCGCTCCTCATCCACCTTGACGAACTCGCCCTTCAGGCCCGAGAGCATGTCCGACTGGCGGACAAACTCGGAGCTCTGCGCTTTTGCGGCCGCGGTCGACCGGTCGAGTTTGCCCTGCAGCGAGTTCGCGACGAGGGTCTGCGAATAGAACTGCGAATAGTAGTAGATCACGGCCCCGAGCTCGGCGAGGGCGAGGACGGCGAGTATGACGATGAGGAGGCGGGACCAGGAAGATTCCCCCCCGTCCGCGGGCGATATATCAGGGATGAGTCCGTTTGGTTTCTGCGCAGCGGGGGGGCGGGGTTTTTTAGCCTCCGCGGCGGATTCCTGCCGGGGAGCCCTGCGGCGCTCGGGGCGCGGCGCGGGGGGCTGAGGATTCCCCTTCGCCGGAAAGGGCTCGACGGGGGCGGCGGCCTTCTGCGGAGGCTGTTGAGGCTCTATGCGGTTCTCCCCGGGTCTGGTCTCTTCCATAAATGATCGGCCCATCGCCTGTGCAGGAAGTTGCTTTACGGGTTACTTCCGGCTATTATATGGGGCGCCCCGGTTTTTGTCAACGGGCAGGACGATTATTTCGTTCGGGCAGCGGGCGCGGGCGGAGGACTCGCGAGGTGACAGACTGGACGCGGGTGCGCGAAATCATAGAGTCCGGCCGCGCCTTCGTGGCGACCAGCCACGTCTATCCGGACGGCGACTCGATCGGATCCTCAGTCGCATTCCTGATGCTCCTCGGGGCCATGGGGAAAAAGTCCGCGGGCATCATGCCCTCGCCGGTGCCGAAATCATATCGTTTCCTCCCGGGGGCGGGGTCGTTGCGGACGTACCGCCCGGGCCTCGACTCCCTGATCGCGGCCGCCGACGCCGTGTTCATGCTCGACGCCAGCACGAACGACCGCCTTGGCGTGCTGGACGCGGCGACGCGCCGCCTCGGGGTCAGGAGGGTCTGCATCGATCACCACCCGGGTAACACCGTGGACGCGGAAACGCGGGCGGTGGACGCGGGGGCCTGCTCGACCGCGCAGCTCATCTACGAGCTCTACGGGGCGTGCGGGAGAAGGATCGGCCGGGCGGCGGCGCTCGCGCTCTACGCGGGGATCCACATGGACACTGTGTCGTTCAATTTCCTCGGGACGAACGCCGTGACCCACGAGATCGCCGCGGACCTCCTCCGCAGGGGGGTGGACCCGAAGTCGGCGTGGCTCGAGATGTACGGGCACGATTCCCCGCGTCTGCTGAAGCTGGCGGGCGCCACCCTCGCGGGGCTTCAGACCACCGCGCGGGGGCGCATCGTCTGGATGACCGTCAGGGAGCGGCACTGGCGGCGGCTGCGCGTCGACCCGAGGGAGACCGAATCGTTCACGCGCTACCCGCTCACGATAGGCGGCGTCGACGTCATCGCCGTCTTCTGCGAGGAGGGAAGGGCTCGCATCCGGGTGAGCCTCCGCGCGCTCGGCCGGACGGACGTGGGGAAGATCGCTCGGTCATTCGGCGGCGGCGGCCATCGGACCTCGGCGGGGGCGCTGGTCCTCGCGCCGCTCGACACGGTCGTCCGCGGGGTCATCGGCGCGCTGCGCCGGGAAAGGATGGGACGATGAGATGCACGGCGCGCGGCGTCGCGGCACCGGCGGAAGGCGCGGGCGTCTCCCGGGGGCGGCGGGCGCTGCTCTGGGGCATTGTGTGCCTCGCGGTCGCCCTGCGGTTCTGGGGCCTTTCCCACCAGTTGCCGGACAAGTCCTACATCGAGGAGGACGAGTTCATCTACACCGCACTGAAGTACGGCACGGGGGATCTCAACCCGCACTGGTTTTTCCATCCCCCCCTCTACAGTTACATCCTCTTTGCGCTGTACACCGCATATTACCTGCTCGGTTCGGCGGCGGGCTGGTTTCACGGCTCGCGGGATTTCATCCTCCAGTACCTGATCGACCCCGGCCCGTTCTACATCATCGCCCGCGGCGCGAGCGCGCTCCTCACGATCCCCGCGGTGCTGCTCCTGTACGCGCTCGGGAAGGAGGTCTACTCGCCCCGGTGCGGACTCGCCGCCTGCGCCTTCTTTTCCGTCATGCCGCTCGCCGTGCAGTATTCGCACTACGGCTGCACCGAGCCCCTCCTTGTGGTCATCGTGCTGCTCACCGCTCTTTCCTCCGTTCGAGCCATGAGAACGGGCCGCGCCTTGCCTCTGTTCGTCGCGGGGGCGCTCGCGGGGGTTGCCATGGGGACGAAGTACACGGGGGTTTTTTCAATAGCCATCCTCTTCCCCGCTGCGGGGACATTCCGGAGATCCGCCTCGTGGGGGGCGCTCTGCGGCGCCCTCGCGGCTTCAGCGGCGGCATTCCTCGTGGTCTGTCCGTTTCTCATCCTCTCCCCTCGGGAGTACCTCGCGAATGTCTCGCTCCTTCTCACGCAACCGCTTGACGTGGGCGAGTACGGATGGGTAAAGCTTCCCAACCTGCACATCGCCTTCGCCCTCCGCTACATGCCGCAGGGGATGGGCGCGGCAGTTGCCGCCGCATGCCTTCTGGGGTTGGCCTTCCTTTGGATCCGGCATCGCAGGGACGATATCCTTATCGCGATTATCCCGACTGCCTTCTATCTTGTGATCGGTCGCTCGCGGCTCTTCTACGACCGGTACATGCTGATCTGCTACCCGTTCTTTGCCCTGGCCGCGGCGGCGTTTGCGGATGCGGCGGTCGACTGGCTCACGCGGCGCTTCTTCCCCGCCCGTGCGGGGACAGGAATGATGAGAGTGGCGTCGACCGCGCTTTTCGCGGCTGTCACTGCGGCGATCGCGATCCCCTCGCTCATCAGTAGCGCGCGGCTCGTCGAAGATATGATCATGCCCGATACGCCGTTCGTCGCGGCGCGGTGGATCACGGCGCACCTGCCCGCCGGGACGCGTATCCTGGTGGACTCAGCACCCGTGCCCCAATCCGAGGCAAGCATCCTGCGCGAGCAGCGACTCAAGGAGGAGGGGCCACGGCAGGGCTTCGCCTACCGCGAAAAGTCCGGGATCTACTTCGACCTGCAGCGCCGGGCGGCGCGCGGACGAAGGGGATTTGACATCACGCGGATACTCCACCCCCGCGGCTTCCACATGGTCAAGGGGGGAAAGGGCTACGAGGAGGAATGGATGACGCCCGAGCTGATGAAGGCGCGGCTCGATGCGCTCGGCGACTACGACTACGCCCTCGTCTCCGCCGTCAGTGCCGGCCGCTACGGCGAGCGTGAAAAGCTCCCGGAGCGGTTCAGATTCATGAGCGATTTCTACACGTCGCTGCCCAGGAAGGGGACGGTCGTGAAGGTCTTCAGCCCCGCAACGTATCCGTGCAAGGGACCCACGTTCACCCTCTACCGGCTCGGGGGGGCGGTGAGGCTTAGAAGCCTGACCGAGTAATGGATCTCGACGTGTTTCGAGCGCCGGGCGGTTGGATGCAAGGCGGTCCGGATTCCGGATTTCATTTTTTAAACGGAATACCCCACCCCGACCCCCCCTGCGAGGGGATCGTCGCCGACGCCGTGCCGGACTTTTCGCTGCGCAGCCCCGCGGCGTCGAGCGCGGCAACGCGATAGGTGCACGCGGAGCCCGCCCGCGCGGTCCGGTCCTCGAACGAGGTCCCCGTGACCTGGCCCACCTTCTCCTCGCCCCCGAGGAGGTTCCATCCGCTGCTCCGGTAAATCTCGTACCCCGCGATGTCGGACTCCCGGCTCGCGGTCCACGAGAGCGCGATGAGGCCGTCCCTCGCCTCCGCCTTGAGGGCATCGGGGGGGGATGGGCGCGGCTTCGTCGCCGCCTCGGCGCGCTCCGAGGGCTCGCTCATGAGTCCCTCGACGTCCACCGCGCGGATCTCGTACTGGTAGTTCTTCCCGTCTTCGAGCCCGGTGTCGGTGTGACCGGGGGTCCGCGCCTGCCCCGCCTCCGCGAACGATCCCCTGCCGCCCACGCGGCGATAGACCGTATAGTGCGCGATGTCGCGCTCCGGGTTCGGGGCCCATTCGAGGCGGACGCTCCGGGCAAGCCCCGACCCGGCCGTCAGCCCCGCCGGTTTCACGGGGAGCGGCTTTGTCGTCGCGGTGACGGTCCCGGAGAACTCGCTGAGGAGCCCGTCGCGGTCGATGGCGAGGATTCGGTAATGGTAGGTGGAAATGTCCTTGAGGCCCTTGTGGACGAAAGACGGGTCCGTCGCCTCGGCGATCTTTCTGAATGGGCCGTTCTCCTTCTCCGAGAAGAACACCCGGTACGCGGTGATGTCCTTTTCCGGATTGCGCTCCCACGAGAGCGGCACATTCCGCGCTTTCCCGCCCCCGGCCGTGAGGCCGCGAGGCATCGAGGGGGCGGGCTTCGTCGTCGCCTTCACGGGCGCGCTCATCGGGCTCGCGAGGTTGTCGGCGTCGATCGACTCGATCGTGTAGTAGTAGGTGGCGTTGTCCTTCAGGCCGGTGTCGGTGTAGGAGGGGCTCGAGATCCACCCGGGCTTCACCGAGGCGATTTTCTTATATTCGCCCGCCTCCGAATCGCTGCGATGGACGCGGAACTCCCGTATGTCCTTCTCCTTGGGGTTCGCCCACTCGATCTTCACGGTGCGGGCAAGGCCGCTTGCGGCCGCGAACCCCTCCGGCACCGCGGGGCGGGGCTTTGTGCCGACGGAAAACTGCTTCGACGGCTCGCTCTCGAGGCCGTTGCGGTATTTCTTGGCGACTTTATAGTAGTGGGTCTCCCCGTCGCCGAACCCCTTCTCGGAGAAGGCGGGGGTGCGGCTCTCGCCGGCCTTCGTGTAGGCGCCGTCGGGCGAGGAGGCGCGGTAGATCACGTACCCGGTGACGTCCTGCTCGTTTTCCGTCCAGGAAAATGCGCTCTTCTTGACCTGGGCCTGCGGTTGCACCTGGAGCTCGCCGACCACCGGCTTCGCGCGGGTGTTCGCCGAACTCGCGGGGCTCTGCTTCGACTCCTTGCCGTCCGCGTCGATCGCCGTCACGCGGTAGAAACAGGCCGTTCCGTCGCTCAGACCCCGGTCCTCCCACTGCGTTTCCCGGGTTTTCGCGACCAGGGTGTACGGGCCCCCCTCGGCCGGGGCGCGGTAGACGCGGTACTCCCTGAAGTCGGGCTCCTCGTTGGCCTTCCACGAGATCGCGGCCTCGCGGATGCCTCCCGACACCGTGAGCCCGACCGGGGGGGCGGGCGGATAGAAGCGGACGAGATACGCCTGTTCGAGCCTGAGCACCTCGCGATCCACGAGCGCGCGGAGCTGGTTCTCCGCGGCGGCCTTGATCGAGTCGGGGATGATGACCCTGCCGGTTTCGACGTCCAGGAGGCGGAGGTCGATCTCAATGGAGCCGGCGAAGAGCGACACGCCCCCCGCGAGGGCGATGTCCACCCCGAGCACCTTCCCGAGCTTCTTCGTGGTATCCTCGTCGACGACGCCGGACTGGTCGAGGTAGAGCTCGTCGATGAGCTTCCGGAGCTGTTTGCGCTCGACCACCTCGAAGACCGCCCGGCGGGCGAACGCGGTGATGAACATCTCCGAGATCGTCTCTCCGTAGCCCCGGGCCTGCGCCTGGGGGTTGTTGTTCTTGAAATCGAAGATCGCGATCCGCACCGGTTTGTCGATACGGGCGACCGGGGCCGCCTCCTGCCTCGGGACGGCGCAGGAGAAGACCTGGACGCGCCGGTTGCCCCTGTCCGCGACGAAGACGAGTCCGTCCGGGTTCGCCCCGATGCCCTGGGGCCCCCTGAATTGCCCGCGCCCCGCGCCCGCGCCTCCCACGCTCGTGAGAAAGCGCCCCTGCGGGTCGAAGAACTGGACGGTGGCGTTCTTCTCGTCGGAGACGCAGACGATCCCCATGGCCCCGACGGCGATCCCGGCGGGCTTCTCGAATCTGCCCCGCCCCCCGCCGCGTCCGCCGAAGCTGAACAGGTATGCCCCCTGCGGGTTATAGACGTGGACGGCGCGCGTCCCTTCGTCGAGGAGGTACGTCATCCCGTCGAGCCCCACCGCGACATCCCTCAGGCGCGTGAATTTCGGCCAGGCGATGAACTTTATCGGGCCGCTCGTGCGGGAGATGTTGATCTTGTCGATGATCTTGGGCCCCGAAACGATCTGCCCGACGAGCATGCCGCGCGCGTCGAACTTCTGGAGGCGCATGTTCCCCTGGTCCACCACGTAGAGCGTGCCGGCCTGGTCCACGTCGATGCCGGCGGCCTCGCGGAAATCCCCCGGCCCGTAGCCCTTTGCGCCGATCTTCGAAGCGTAGGCGCCGGTGCGGTCGAAGACCTGGACGGAGTCGTTCTTCGCATCGGAAACGTAGATCCGCCCCTCGCCGTCCACGGCAACCCCCGCGGGGCGCGGGAAGGTCTTGCTCCAGAACCCCTTCTCGCCGATGCTGAGAACGGGCCTCCCCTGAGTGTCGCAGACGGCCGCCTGGTGCGTCGAGCCGTCGAGGACGCAGGCGTTCCCCGCGCGATCCGCCGCAACGTCGATGAGAAATTTCCATTCCGGGTTCGCGATCTCGCGCTCGAAGTTGACTGCCCTGAGGGAGACCCCGTATGCCGGGGGGCCGGGAAGGGGGTAGAACTGCGGACTCGCGCAGCCCGCGGCGAGGAGCGCCATGCCGAAACCGGCGAAGAGGAAGCGGGTTTTCATCCGGGCACTAGAATACACCGTCGCCGCACCCCGGTCAATTCCGATCTGGCCCGAGGCGGGAACGGGACGGGAGTATCCCCAATTTTGGACGGATCGTTACTGTGTTGCCGCGGAGAACACGGAGAACACAGTCGTTGCGGCGTGTGGGCGTAAGGGCGCAAATGAGAATCAGAACGGACAGCCATAGCGTACTGTGCCGCACCACGGAGAACACGGAGGATGAAGATTCACACTACTCTGAACCCTATGGGAGCTGTTGTGAATTTGTCCCGGAGGGGTAGAGAAATGCCTGGCGGATGATAGTTGTTTTGGATGCGGCGAGGCGCCGCCCGAGCGTCGCGCCCGCATTGGCCCGCGCCGGCGGAGTGTGTGACACGAGCAGAATGCCGCGGGGCTTCAATTCCCCCCGCGGGGGCGCACCCTTTTTTACCTCCCGAAGCTCCCGCGCCCCCACTCCTCCAACAGTATTGAACTTTTCGTCCATGAGCATGTTATGCCTGATGCTGCTCCACTTGTGCCGTATCGCCACCTTCGCGAACACTATCTGGGTTTGCGCGTCCATCTTCCCGTCGAGGCATCCCTGACAGGTCTGGAACATGTTATTCTGCTTGAAATCGGGATCCTTCGAGAGGAGGCTTTCGGACGTCTCCGTTCCCAGCACCCTCCTGCAGCTCTCGCAGCGAAACGCGCCGGCCGGCGAGACAAAGGAGTCCGGCACTTCCGCCTTTCGTTCGACAATGAAGTTCATGCTGGGTTCAGCGAGTGCGCTACCCACGGACAGAGCTATGATGAAAATGATCGCCGCTAACTGAGTCAGTATGCGTACTTTCATATCGGTTTCCCCCGGTTGCCTTCCTGCACTATGATGGGAGCAAGAAAGATGCCGAAATAGGGAGTGTGCAGGATGAATAATGGACTGCCTGTATAACGTACTGCACGGCAGCATGATGATACTGTGAGAAAAACCTGCGCATGTATCCCGGACGGGTGAGTTTTTTCAGGGAGAGGGACAGTCAGGGGACAGGGAGGGGACATGAGGGGACAGATCTGTCCTCATGCCCTGCGGCAGGTAGATAGTGCGAAATGGGAGGACAGGGGAACCGGAGGGGGAAAACGAAGATTAGGAGGAGAGACCAAGGCTTTTTATCTTGCGGTAGAGGGCCTTCCTGTTAAGCCCGAGGATTGCAGCCGCCTTGACCCTGCTTCCCCCGGATTGATCGAGCGCGTTTTTCAGTATATCCTTCTCGACGTCCTCAAGCATATTTTTAAGTACACGGCCCTTCTTCCTGCCCCCCAAAACTTCCGTCCCATTGGATCCTGACGCGGGCGCCTCCTCCGCGTTTTTCGGATCCGTGATATCCAACGACAGATCGGATACAGTGATGGAGCCCGGGTGAGCGATCAGCACGGCCCTTCTGATCACGTTCTTCAACTCCCTGACATTGCCTGGCCAGTCGTATTCCATGAGGCAGCGCATCGCTTCAAGGGTGAAATCGTGTATCGGTTTTCCGAATTCCTCGGCCGCCTTCTCCATGAAGTGCCGGCTCAGAGCAGGGATATCTTCCCTCCTGTCACGGAGCGGGGGGAGCACTATGGTAAAGTGGTTGAGCCGGTGATAAAGGTCCTTCCTGAACCTCCGCTGCTTCACCTCCTCCGCCAGATCGATGTTTGCCGCAACGATTACCCGGACATCGACGTCGATGGCCCGTTTGCTGCCCAGGCGGTTGATTTTCTTCTCCTCGAGCACCCTGAGGAGTTTCATCTGCGTGCCCTCCGGGAGATTCTCGATTTCATCCAGGAGGATGGTCCCGCCGTTCGCCTGTTCAAATTTCCCCTCCCGGGCGGAGTCCGCGCCGGTGAAGGCGCCTTTTTCATATCCGAAAAATTCCCCATCGAAAAGCGTGTTCGAAATGGCCCCGCAGTCCACGGTGACAAAGGGCTTCGCCGCCCGTGTGCTTGCGCGGACGATAAGATTGGTGATCAGTTCCTTCCCCGTCCCGCTATCACCCTGGATAAGCACCGTCATATCGGTCGGCGCGCTCATTTTTACCTGGTCGAGGACGCATCGTATCTGGGGGCTTGTCCCCATCAGTTTCTCGACGGTGGTTTTCGATAGGGATGAGTGCCCGAGATGCTCCAGATCCTTGCTGGATGACCTGTTGTGCAGGGTGTTTCGGATGAGGCTGAGCAGTTCGGGTATGTTGAACGGTTTTGTGATGTAATCCACCGCGCCGTGCTTGATGGCCTGGACCGCCTGCCCGATGTCTCCATGTCCGGTCATCATGATGATGGAAAGATCCCTGTCGATCCGCCGCATCTTTTTCAGGAGCTCCATCCCGTTTGCCGCGGGGAGCAGGATGTCCAGCAGGACGAGTTTCGGCACGAGTTTCCTGACAAGGTCGAGCGCCGTATCCTCCACATCGGTGACGGCCGTGGCGTACCCGTCCATCTGGATCGATGCCGAGAGCAAATTCCGTATTCCCGGGTTGTCTTCGACGATGAGAATTGTCTCCATGCCCCCTCCCTCCGCGCGAACGAAATTCTATCGCATGCAACGGCTGAACTCAATATCGATTTTTACGCGCATGCGCCCTGGTGCGTTCCCGCGTCCTTCCGGCTCCGCCCTTGCGACGGCGACTGGCGGTGTGATAGTCTATCGGTGCCCGGGCGAGCCTGTTTCCCGGGAGCGAGGACCCCGCAATGGACACAAAACTGAATCTTGCCACTGAAGAAGGGATGGAGACCTACCGA
Organism: Chlamydiota bacterium; assembly: GCA_037133055.1. GTDB lineage: Bacteria > Auribacterota > Tritonobacteria > UBA1439 > UBA1439 > UBA1439. The sequence continues at coordinate 21,064 of JBAXOY010000014.1, read as the reverse complement.
CACTCGGCCTCGCACGTGATGGCCCAGGCGGTCAAGCGGCTATTCCCGAAGGCGCGCCTCGCCATCGGCCCGGCGATCGCCGAGGGGTTTTACTACGACTTCGACCTCGACGAGCGCCTGACCCCGGAGCTCCTCGAGAAGATCGAGGGGGAGATGCGGAAGATCGTCGCCGAGGACCACCCGTTCGTCAGGGAGGAGCTCGACCGCGGCGCGGCGATCGACCTGTTCAGGAAGATGGGCGAGCGGTACAAGGTCGAGATCATCGAGGGGCTCCCCGAGGGGAGGGTGAGCCTCTACCGCGACGGCGACTTCACGGACCTATGCCGCGGGCCGCACATCGGGCGGACCGGGCTCCTCGGTGCGTTCAGGCTCCTGCACATAGCCGGGGCCTATTGGCGAGGGGACGAGAAGAACGCGATGCTCCAGCGCATCTACGGCACCGCGTGGGGAACGGAGGAGGAGCTGAAGGGCTACCTCGCGAAGCTTGAGGAGGCGAAGGCCCGGGACCACCGGCGCCTCGGGAGGGAGCTCGACCTGTTCAACATGTACGAGGAGGCGGGCGCCGGGCTCGTCTACTGGCACCCGCGGGGGACGATCCTCCGCCGCATCATACAGAACTACTGGGAGGAGATGCACCTCAGAAAGGGCTACCAGCTCATCTCAATCCCGCACATCGCCCACGCGCAACTCTGGAAGACCTCCGGGCACTACGAGTTCTACCGGGAGCACATGTACACGCTGAAGGTCGAGGACGAGGAGTACGTATTGAAGCCCATGAACTGTCCCGGGCACATCCTGATCTACAAGTCGGCCGTCAGGAGCTACCGGGACCTGCCCGTGCGCTACGCGGAGATGGGGACGGTCTACCGCTACGAGCGCTCGGGCGTGCTCCACGGGATGCTCAGGGTGCGGGGATTCACGCAGGACGACGCGCACATCTTCTGCACGCCGGAGCAGCTCCCCGGAGAGATCCTCTCGGTGCTCGACCTCGTGCTCGAGGTCCTCGGGAAATTCGGATTCACGGAGTTCGAGGTGGACCTGAGCGTCCGCGACCCGAACAAGCCGCAGGACTACGCGGGTTCGCCCGAGTCGTGGGACATGGCCGAGGGCGTACTCATGGACGCGCTGAAAGCCCGGAACATCGCCTACAGGAGGATCGAGGGCGAGGCGGTCTTCTACGGCCCGAAGATCGACATCAAGCTCCTCGACGCCCTCGGGCGACGGTGGCAGTGCTCGACCGTCCAGTTCGACTTCAACCTCCCCGGGCGCTTCAACGCCTGCTATGTCGGGAACGACAACGCGAAGCACCACGTGGTGATGGTGCACCGCGCCCTCTTCGGCTCGCTCGAGCGGTTCGTCGGGACGCTCATCGAGCACTACAAGGGGGCCTTCCCGCTCTGGCTTTCGCCCGTCCAGGCGATCGTCATCCCGGTCTCGGAGAAGTTCCTCGACTACGCCGAGTCGGTGCACGCGGCGCTCGTGGAGAAGGGGATCCGGGCGGCGATTGACCGGCGGAACGAGAAGATGGGGCTGAAGATCAGGGATGCGCAGCTCCAGAAGACACCCTATATGCTGGTCGTCGGCGGAAGGGAGCGCGATGCGGGCGCGGTCGCCGTCCGATCCCGCGAGGACGGTGACCAGGGAGCGGTGCCCCTCGCCGAGTTCATCGCCAGAGTCCAGTCCGAGGCGAAGGCATCGTCCTGAGCCGCCCCCATACCGGGAACGCTCAGTCCATCTTCCCGCCGGTCGAGCTCATGGAGAGGCGGGCGTGCTTCACTCCGCGGTTCGCGCCCATGAGGTCCGCGAGCCGCCTGATCTCGTCGGGCCTCCCGCGCGCCACGATCACCTCGAGACACGTGTCGTGATCGAGGTGAAGGTGTTGCGAGGAGAGCACGCGGGTGTAGTGCTCGTGCTGGAGGCGGGTGAGGCGCTTCGAGAGCTCCCGCTGCCGGTGGTCGTACAGCAGGCTGATGACCCCGACGACCTCCCCCGTCCCCGACCACTCCTTCTCGACGAGCTTGGCCCTCACCAGGTCGGCGATCGCCTTCGAACGGTTCGTGTGCCCCGTGCGCCGGGCAAGGCGGTCGAACTGTTCGAGCAGCCCCTTTTCGAGCGAAACCCCGAAACGAACACGTCCCCTCATCGGGCAGGCCTCCTCTCGCAATGATAAAGCGCGAGTATACCACCCCCGCGGCCCACGGGTACACCCTCACGTATACGGAGGGAAATTACACTTGTGTAACGCGCGCGCCGATTGCTATACTACGGTGCAAGAGGTGCCGTGGTGTGCCCGTGGCGCGCTGCGGATTATTTCCGAAGCCAATGCAGGGCCAGGGCCGGCGGATGCCGGCATGGATGCAGCGCAGTGCAGGGGAGGTGATACGCATTCGATCTCTCATAAGGGTCAACGGACAGATCAGGGCCAGGTCGGTACGCACCATCGACAAGGATGGCACGCAGGCGGGGATCATGACCACCGACCAGGCGCTCGTCCTCGCGAGGGCGAGCAAACTCGACCTGGTGGAGGTGGCGCCAAATCTCGACCCGCCCGTCTGCAGGATCATGGATTTCGGGAAGTACCAGTATCAGCAGATGAAGAAGAGCCGCGTGGCCAAGAAAAAGTCGGTGGGAGGCAAGCTCAAGGAGATCAAACTGCGCCCCCGCATCGAGACGCACGACTACAAGGTGAAGCTCAGGCAGGCACGGGAGTTCCTCGAAAAGGGGTGCAAACTCAGGATACGGATGGTGTACCGCGGCAGGGAGCTTGCCCACATGGAAATCGGCAGCAACCTGCTCAGGCGGTTCGAGGAGGACGTGAAAGACCTCGGCCATGTGGAGATGTACCCCAAGACGTTCGGCAAAAACGTGGTCATGATGTTTGCGCCGCGGCCGGGAGCGTCGAAGCAGCGGTCGGCGGTCGTGGAGAGGAAGGACGGCGACGATGCCAAAGATGAAAACAAACCGCTCGGCGGCGAAGCGGTTCAAGAGGACGGGGCGGGGCAAGTTTAAAAAGAAGCTCGCCTGCACAAGCCACATCATGACCAAGAAAAGCCGCAACCGGAAAAGGAAGCTCCGGGGAACCAGCGTCATCAATCCCGTGGAGCAGAATATGCTGAAGAGAGTCATGCCGTACGGGTGAGAAGGGTGGAGAGGAGGATCACGTGGTCAAGGTAAAAACCGCCCCTACTTCCAGGAAGAGGAGGAGGAGGGTTCTCAAGCGCGCGAAGGGGTACCGCACCGCGCGGGGGGGCCTGATCCGGCTCGCGACGGAAGCCGTCGAACGGGGGCTTGCATACGCGTTCAGGGACCGCAAGGTGCGGAAGCGTGATTTTCGCGGTCTGTGGATCACCCGGATAGGGGCGGCCTGCAAGGCGGAGGGGCTCTCCTATTCGCGGTTCATCGCCGGCCTGAAAAAGGCCGAGGTCGCGCTCGACCGCAAGGTCATGGCCGACCTGGCGGTGCGCGACAGGGATGTTTTCAGGGAACTGGTGAAGGTCGCCCGGGGAACAGGGAATAACTAGAGCGGGAGAAGGGCAACAGAAAGCCATCGACGAGGGAGAGCATGCGCTCCGTTTACCATACAGACCGAACACCCGCGCGCGAGACCAGCGAGGCGCCGGGCGATGCGCTCCCCGGATAGGGCCGTGCGCGTCCGCGCGCTGAACCGGTCTGCCGCGTACGTTTCGCTCCCCGCGCCTTCTGTCAGCCCAGGCATTCCCGATCGAGAGGTCTGCCCGGCTGCACATGAAAGACAAAATAGAAGCGCTCCGTGGTGAAGCCGCCCGCCTCATCGACGAATGCCCGGACCGCGAAGCCCTCGAGGCACTGAGGGTCAGGTTCCTCGGGCGCAAGGGCGAGATCACCGCCATGCTCAGGGGACTGGGGGGTCTTCCCCCCGGGGAACGGCCCGCCGCGGGGCAGGCGGTCAACAGCCTGAAAAGCGATCTCTCCGGGCTTCTCGATGCACGCGGCCTCGCGCTGCGGCAGCGGGATGAACGGGGGGAGTTCCTGCGCGAGACCATCGACGTCACCCTTCCCGGCGTTCCCCTGCCCCGCGGCGCGCGTCATCCCGTCTCCCTGGTCATGGAGCGGATCACCGAGATCTTCACCGGGCTCGGCTTCGCCATCGAGGAGGGCCCCGAGGTCGAATCCGACCGGTACAACTTCGGGGCGCTCAACTTTCCCGCGGATCACCCCGCCCGGGACATGCAGGCCACCCTCTACGTCACCGACGACCTGCTTCTCCGCACACACACCTCCCCCGTGCAGGTGAGGGTCATGCAGCGGCAGAAGCCCCCGCTCCGGTGCATCATGCCCGGGCGCGTCTATCGCTGCGACAGCGACGTTTCGCACTCCCCGATGTTCCACCAGGTCGAGGGGCTGGCGGTCGGGGAGGGGGTGAGCTTCGGGGAGCTCAAGGGCCTGCTCGGCTTCTTCGTGCGGCGCATGTTCGGCGCCGGCGCGAAGCTCCGCTTTCGTCCGAGCTTCTTCCCCTTCACCGAGCCGAGCGCCGAGATCGACATCTCCTGCGTCATCTGCGCCGGCGGGGGCTGCCGCGTCTGCAAGGGCTCGGGCTGGATCGAGATACTCGGGGCTGGCATGGTCCATCCGGCGGTCTTCGAGGCGGTCGGCTACGACCCGGAGCGGTATACCGGGTACGCGTTCGGCATGGGCGTCGAGCGGATCGCGATGCTCAGGTACGGCATCGACGACATACGGCTCTTCTTCGAGAACGACGTGCGGTTCCTGGAACAGTTCAGATAATATTGTGGCGCCATTACAGATATGAAAATACTCTACAACTGGCTCAGGGAGTTCGTGGACGTGACGCTCGATCCCCCCGAGCTCGCCGAGCGCCTCACCCTCGCAGGCCTCGAGGTCGAGACGTTGACCAGGCTTGACCCCGGCCCCGCGGGGCTTGTCGTGGGGAAGATCCTCTCCGTCGAGCGGCACCCGAACGCCGACCGCCTCTCCCTCTGCCGGGTGAGCGACGGGACGCGCGAGCTCACCATCGTCTGCGGCGCGCCGAATGTCCGTGCGGGGGAATCCGCCCCGCTCGCCGTTGCCGGCGTCACGCTCCCCGACGGGACCGTCCTCAAGAAGACGACGCTGCGCGGGGTCGCCTCGGAGGGGATGCTCTGCTCCGAGCGCGAGCTCGGGTTCGGCGAGGACGCCGCCGGGATCATGCTCCTCGGGCCGGACCTCCCTGCGGGCGTCCCGCTCCACGGGGCGCTCGGCCTCGACGACTGGCTCCTCGACGTCAATGTCACCCCCAACCGCCCCGACTGCCTGAGCGTCATCGGTATCGCGCGTGAGGTCTCGGCGCTGCTCGGAGTCCCGCTGAGGGTTCCCCGCCCGCGCGTCGAGGAGCGGGGCGGCCCGGCCGCCGCGCGCGCCCGGGTCACGGTCGAGCGGGGGGATCTGTGCCCCCGCTACACCGCGCGCCTGATCGAGGGGATCCACCCCGGCCTCTCCCCGTTCTGGATGCGTCGGAGGCTCGGCCTTGCGGGCGTGCGTGCGATCAACGCGGTTGTGGACGCGACGAACTACGTGCTCCTCGAATACGGCCAGCCGCTCCACGCATTCGACTTCGCGAAGCTTGAAGGGGGGCGGGTGACGGTGCGCACGGCGAAACCCGGCGAGGCGATCGTCACGATCGACGGCAGGGAGCGGGGGCTTTGCGGGGAGATGCTCGTCATCGCGGATGAGAAGGGGCCGGTCGCCGTCGCCGGCGTCATGGGGGGGCTCGCGAGCGAGGTCGGCCCCGGCACCGTGGAGATCCTTCTCGAGAGCGCCTGCTTCAAGCCGGAGTCGGTGAGGCGCACCTCGAAGGCGCTCGGGCTCTCCAGCGATTCATCTTACCGGTTCGAGCGTGGCACCGATATCGACGGGACGGCGCCGGCGCTCGAGAGGGCGGCGCAACTCATCGCCGAGTTCGCCGGCGGGCGCGTGTGCGCGGGGGTGATCGAGTGCGCCTCCCCGCCTCCCCGCCCCCCGGCGATCACCCTCTGCGTGGGGCGGCTCAATGCCGTTCTGGGCACGAAGATAACCCGGGGGGAAGCATCCGAATGCCTCGGGCGCCTCGGGAACAAATGCCGGGAGCGCGGCGACACGGTGATCGAGGTCACCCCGCCCACCCGGCGCGTGGACCTTCGCCGGGAGATCGACCTTGTCGAGGAGATCGCGCGGCTTCGGGGCTACGACCGGATAGATCCGGTGCCCCCGTCCGGGGATGCCGCAGGCGCTGAAGGGTTTTCGCGGGGGTGCGGAAGGGCGCGGGTGAGGGAAGCCCTGTGCGCGCTCGGGTTCTCAGAGGCGATCACCCTGAGCTTCATGGGCGCGGCGGAGATGGACCGGCTCATGTGGGGCGACGCCTATCCGCTTCGGGCTGCCGTGCGCCTGAAAAACTCGGTGAGCGAGGAACTCTCGCTTTTGAGGACAAGCATGCTCCCCTCCATGATGCGCTGCCTTGGGCTCAATGCCTCGCGGGGGAACCACGACGTGCGCCTCTTCGAACTGGGCTCGGTGTTCAGCCCGTCGGAAGCCGGCGCGCCGCCCGTCGAGAGGGAGAGGCTTGCCGTCGCCGCGACCGGCCTTGCGGCGCCGGCGAACTGGTGCGCCCCCGGAAGGGAGTCCGATTATTTCTTCCTGAAGGGCGCCCTCCAATCCCTCATTGAGGGGAGCGGGCTGGAGATCCGCGCAACGGCTGCCGCGCGCGACGGCTTCCATCCGGGCCGTTCGGCCTCGCTGAGTCTGGGGGACGCTCCGTGGGGATATCTCGGGGAGATCCATCCCCGGGTGGCCGAGGCGCACGGCATCCGCGGACGCGTCATCTTCGCGGAGGTTGACGCGGATCCGCTCTTCCCGGCGCTCACCGCCGCGAAGCGCTATCGCCCGCTCCCCGGATTCTCCGCGGCACGGCGGGATATCGCCGTCGTCGCGGACGAGGGCATGGAGGCGGCCCGCCTCATCGCCCGCGCGCGCGGCGCCGTGCCCGAACTGGTGGAGTCGGTGACGCTGTTCGACCTGTTCACCGGCGTCCAGATATCGCCGGGCAAAAAGGGGCTCGCCTTCTCCGTCCGGCTGCGCTCGTCGAAGGGCACGCTCACGGACGAAGAGATCGCGGCGGCGATGGAGCGGATCCGTGCCGCGCTCGGCGAAGAGGGATGCGAGATCAGGTAGGCCTCCTGCCTTTCTTTCAGCGGCCTTCCGCGGCGCCGCATTATTGGGATTTGGGATTTGGGGTTCGGGATTTCAATAATGGACCTGTTCGAACAGCTCTCAGGGGAGGCCCCCGCCGCTCAGGAGCCGCTCGCGGCGCGGATGCGCCCGCGGACGCTCGATGAGTTCCAGGGGCAGCGGCACATCCTCGGCGCGGGGAGGCTCCTCTCCCGCGCGATCGCGTCCGACCGGATCGGCTCGCTCATCCTCTGGGGGCCGCCGGGCTCGGGGAAGACGACGCTCGCCGAGGTGATCTCCCGGGCGACCCACAGCCGTTTCGAGAGGATCAGCGCGGTGATGGCCAACGTGGAGATTCTCCGCAACGCGATCTACGCCGCGGGGAACCGCATGAGGGAGAGGGGCGAGAAGACCACCATCTTCATCGACGAGATCCATCGATTCAACAAGGCGCAGCAGGACGTCCTGCTGCCCCACGTCGAGCGGGGCGGGATCGCCCTGATCGGGGCCACGACCCACAACCCGTGCTTCTACGTCAACGCCCCGCTGCTGTCGCGCTCGCTCCTCTTCGAGCTCAAGCCGCTCGAGAAGGAGGACCTCGGCGTCGTCATCGGGCGGGCGCTTGCGGATACGGAGCGCGGCCTCGGGAAGATGCGGGTCGCCGTGGACGATGACGCGCTCGATCACATCCTCAATACGTGCGAGGGTGATGCGCGCCGGGCGCTGAACTCGATCGAGAGGGCTGCGCTCACGACTCCCCCGGCCGCGGACGGGAGCGTGCGTGTGACGCTCAGGGAGGCGGAGGATTCGGTCCAGTCGAAGGCGGTCGTGTACGACCGCGACGAGGACGGACACTACGACACCATCTCCGCGTTCATCAAGAGCATGCGGGGCTGCGACCCGGACGCCGCCCTCTACTGGATGGCCAAGATGATCCACGCGGGAGAGGATCCGCGGTTCATCGCGCGGCGGATCATCATCTGCGCGGCCGAGGACGTCGGGAACGCCGATCCCCATGCGATCCTCGTCGCGAGCGCCGCGATGCAGGCGCTCGAGTTCGTCGGGATGCCGGAGGCGCGGATACCGCTCGCCCAGGCGGCGGTCTACGTCGCCTGCGCGCCCAAGAGCAACGCCGCCTATCTCGGCATCGAAAAGGCGCTCGATGCGGTGCGCACCCGCCCCACCATGGAAGTGCCCGACGCGGTGAAGGGGACGGGCTACGCGGGGGCGGCGAAGCTCGGAAGGGGGAAGGGCTACACGTACGGGCATGGCCCCCGGGGAGAGACCGGGGATCCCGCCTTCGCCCCGGCCGAGACGCGCTTCTACACCCCGTGGGCGAGCGGCTACGAGAAGATCATCGGGAGGCGGCTCGATATGTGGCGTAAGAGTAAAAAAAAATGAAAGGGCGAGCGGGCGAAAGGGCGAGCGGGCGACTTTATAGTTTTACTGTTGCGCCGGTTCTCCCACTCGCCGGTTCGCCGATACGCAGGGGAAGATCGACTGATGATGGGCACGGAGATGATCGTGGGGCATGCCCGGGAAGATGAGAAAAGCAGCCTTCGCGCCCTCCTCCTGGAAAAGCGGGGCGCGATCCCCGTGGAGCGCCGGAGGAACTACAGCGCGCGGATAGCCGCCGGCCTTCGCGCCCTGAACTCCTACCGAACCGCCGCGCGCGTCATGTGCTACGCGGCGGTCCGGGGCGAAGCGGAGACGGGGGGGATCATACGGGAGTGCCTCGAGCGGGGAGCGCGGGTCGCCCTGCCGCGCTGCGACCGGGCAACCGGGCGCATCGAGGCGTGGTGGATACGGGACTTCGACGCGGACCTCGAGATCGGATGCTTCGGCATACCCGAGCCGCGGAGCGGAGACGCCGCGGGCGCCCTGCCGGGTGAAATCGACCTTTTCATCGTCCCCGGCGTCGGGTTCGATCCGCGGGGGACCCGCCTCGGATGGGGAAGGGGGTTTTACGACGCCCTGCTCGCCGCGGCCGGGCCGCGCGCGCCGAAGATAGGGCTCTCGTACGAGGCGCAGCTCCTGCCCCGCATCGCCGCGGGGCCGCGGGATGTCCTGATGGACATGCTCGTGACCGAGGAGAGGACGATCGACTGCGGAAGGATACGGGCTACACTCGACCAGGTGAAACAGCGTCCGCCGGGTTCCCGGTGGGACGGCGGACGCTGTTATCACGAACCATAGGAGGGAAGCGACCATGCTGCATTTCCTGCAGGAACAGTTTATCGCGCTCACGCTGATCGGCACCGCCGTCGGCGTGGGGGCGGGGTATGTCATGAGGCGCTATGCCGCCGAGAAGGGGTTCTCCGACGCGGAGTCCCAGGCGAAGAAGATACTCGATGACGCGCAGCGCGAGGCCAACAACAAGTCGAGAGAGGCGGAGATATTCGCGAAGGACGAACTCCACCGGTCCCGGACGGAGTTCGAGAAGGAGACGAAGAACCGGCGCAAGGAGCTCATCGCCATCGAGCAGCGCGTCCTGCAGAAAGATGAGAACATCGAGCGCAAGGTGAGCCTCATCGAGAAGAAGGAGCAGATGCTGGCGAAGACCGAGCGGGACCTCGATGAGCGGGAGCGCAGGGCCGCGGAAAAACAGAACGAGCTCGACGCGATCATCGAGGAGGAGCGGAAGCGCCTCCAGAAGGTCGCGGGCCTGAGCAGAGACGAGGCGAAGCAGCTCCTCCTCAGCAAGCTCGAGGACGAAATCAGGCGCGACGCCGCGACCATGGCGCGGCGCATCGAAGAGGATGCGAAGGAGACCGCGGACAAGCAGGCGAAGAAGATCATTTCCCTGGCCATCCAGCGCTACGCCGCCGACCAGGTCTCCGAAACGACGGTCACGAGCGTGCCCCTCCCGAACGACGAGATGAAGGGGCGCATCATCGGTCGCGAGGGGCGCAACATCAGGGCCCTCGAGGCGGCCACGGGGGTGGATGTCATCATCGACGACACGCCGGGCGCCGTGGCTCTCTCGGGCTTCGATCCGATACGCAAGGAAATCGCGCGGATCACGCTCGAGCGGCTTATCGCGGACGGGCGCATCCACCCCGCCAGAATCGAGGAGATCGTGGAGAAGGTCAAGAAGGAGATGGACGACGCGATCCGCGAGACCGGGAAGCAGGCCGCCTTCGACCTCGGCATCCACGACCTCCACGCGGAGCTCGTCAAGCTCCTCGGGAGGCTCAAGTTCAGGAGCAGCTACGGGCAGAACGTGCTCCAGCACTCGAAGGAGGTGGCCCGCCTGATGGGGATCATGGCGGCCGAGTTGAAGCAGGATATCCAGGCCGCGAAGCGCATCGGCCTCCTGCACGATATCGGGAAGGCGGTGGGCCACGAGGTCGAGGGGGCGCATGCGACGATCGGCGCCGACATCGCCAAGCGGTACGGCGAATCGGCCGAGGTTGTGCACGCGATCGCGGCGCACCACAACGACGTCGAGCCGTCGACGATCCACGCGGTACTCGCCTCGGCGGGCGACGCGATCTCCGCGGCCCGGCCTGGGGCGCGCTCCGAGTCGATCGAGGCCTACATCAAGCGCCTTGAGAATCTGGAGAAGATCGCACTCGGCTTCCGCGGCGTCCACCACGCCTACGCGATTCAGGCGGGGCGCGAGATCCGGGTCATGGTGGAGCCGGACAAGGTCGGGGACAACGAGGCGGCCCAGATCGCCCGGGACGTCACCAAGAAGATACAGGAGGAGCTCGAGTACCCCGGCCAGATCAAGGTGGTCGTGGTGCGGGAGACGCGGGCCGTGGAATACGCGAAGTGAGACGGATGGCACACCACGTACTGCCTCATCACGGAGATCACGGAGGCACACGGAGAAGTCGTTTCGCGGCTTGAACTGTTTGAACCGCTTGAACTGTTTGAACGGCTTGAACCGTGAGGGAAGGGGCTCGTGTGATCACCATACTTTTCGGGGGTGACATCGTCGGGAAGCCGGGGAGGGAAGCCGTCAGGGTTCTCGTCCCGCGACTCAGGAAGCGCCATGGCGTCAACTGCGTCATCGCAAACGCCGAGAACGCCGCCGGGGGCTCCGGGGTGACCCCGGAGATCGTCGAGGAGCTCCTCGGCTCCGGGGTGGATGTGCTCACCTCCGGCGACCATATCTGGAGAAACAAGGCGGTGTTCCGGGTTATGGGCCGGGAGGAGCGGCTCCTCAGGCCCGCGAATTACCCCGAGGACGCGCCGGGGAAGGGACGTGTCACGATCTCCCTCCCGTGCGGGGCGAAGATCGGGGTGGTCAACGTGATCGGGCGCGTGTTTATGAAGCCGGCCGACTGCCCTTTCAGGGCGGCTGCGCGCGAGGTCGAGGCCCTGCGGGCCGAGACAGCGCTGATCGTTGTGGACGTGCACGCGGAGGCGACCTCTGAAAAGATCGCCCTCGGGCGCTATCTTGACGGCAGGGTGACGGCGGTCGTCGGGACCCACACGCACGTGCAGACCGCCGATGAGCGGCTTTTCCCGGGCGGGACCGCGTACATCACGGAGGCGGGGATGACCGGGCCGTGCGAATCCGTCCTCGGGCGGGAGATCGAGGCGGTGGTCAGGCACTTCGTGACACAGCTCCCCGAACGGTTCGAGGTGGCGCGCGAGGGGGTGGAGTTCCAGGGGGTCCTCGTCAGGGCGGACGAGGCGACGGGGAAGGCGGTTTCCATAGAGAGGATCAGAGAGAAGTTAAAACCCAAATCCCAAATCCCAAATCCCAAAGAGGAAGACGGCGAGTGAGGGAGTGTGGATAAAAAATGAACCGGCGATCGGGCGAAAGGGCGAGTAGGCGACTTTAAAGCTTTGATGTCACCCGTTCGCCGGTTCGCCCGCTCGCCGTTTCAGATGTATCCAGGCCGATGATGCGTGGTTGAACAGGGGAGAGAGTGGGCACATGGCACAGGCCCCGGGCCGGAAGATATACCGCATCGCGGAAATCACCCGGGAGATCAAGGTCCTTCTCGAGGGCCGATTTCCCGGAGTGTGGGTCGAGGGGGAGGTCTCCAATGTCCGTCGACCCGGCTCCGGCCATCTCTACTTCACCCTGAAAGACGAGGAGAGCCAGCTCCAGGCGGTGCTCTACCGGTCCCAGGCGATGCGGACGAGGTTCGAGCTCAGGGACGGGCTCCAGGTGGTCGCCTTAGGCGACATCTCCGTGTACGAGAAGGGGGGGCGCTACCAGCTCACGGTCTCGGAGATCGAGCCGAAGGGTGTGGGGGCGCTCCAGCTCGCGTTCGAGCAGATGAAGGCCCGCCTCCGGGAGGAGGGCCTCTTCGATCCCGCGCGGAAGAGGCCGATCCCCCTCCTTCCCCGGAGCATCGGCATCGTGACCTCTCCCTCGGGCGCGGCGATCCGCGACATCCTGAGCGTCATCGAGCGCCGCTTCGCGAATGTGCGCATCCTCATAAGCCCGGTGCGCGTGCAGGGCGAGACGGCCGCCGCGGAGGTCGTCGCGGCGATCGACGGGTTGAACCGCAGGGCGGATGTGGACGTGATCATCGTCACGCGCGGGGGGGGATCGATCGAGGACCTGTGGGCCTTCAACGAGGAGCCGGTAGCCCGCGCAATCGCCCGCTCGCGGATACCGGTGATCTCGGCCGTCGGTCACGAGATCGATTTCACCATCGCCGATTTCGTCGCGGACCTCCGTGTCCCGACTCCCTCCGCCGCCGCTGAGCTCGTGGTCGCGAGGAAGTCCGAGCTGCAGGAGAAACTCGCGGCGCTCTCCTCCCGGATCTCGGCGTCGGCGAGGGCGATGGTCGCGGAGCTCCGGCGCCGCCTTATCGTGTGCGCGCAGAGCTATGTTCTCCAGGCCCCGGAGAACGTCGTCCGGCAGTATCAGCAGCTTCTCGATGAGCTCGAGGGGAGGCTCGGGCGCTCGTTCCGGCACCGGCTCGAGCTCGGGCGCGCCGGGCTTTCCGGCATCGCCGGGAAGCTCGAGTCCTTGAGCCCCGTCGCGATCCTTTCCAGGGGCTACAGCGTGGTGTTCAGGGAGCGGGATGGGGCGGTGGTCACCGGGTCATCGCAGGTGCGCCCGGGCGATGTGGTGCGCCTGAAGCTGGCCCGGGGCGGTTTCACCGCCTCGGTGAACGAAATCATTGACTGAGGGTGTGCGAGGGGTACAATGAAAGGGCGAGCGGGCGTGTGAAAGAATGTGAGGGCGATCGGGCACGGATGGACAGGCACTCGGAGGATCGAGATGGTAAAGGAAAAAGAGAAAAAACCGGAGTTCGAGGAGTCGCTGAAGCGGATCGAGGAGATCGTGGCGGCCATGGAGAAGGGGAGCCTGCCCCTCGAACAGGCGCTCGAGCGCTACGAAGAGGGGGTCAGGCTCACCAGGTTCTGCAGTCAGACGCTTGACGCCGCGGAGAAAAAGATCGAGATCCTCTCGAAGGGGGAGTCCGGTGAGGAGACGGTGAGACAGTTTGCTCCGGATGCCGGCGGCGAGGACGCCCGTGAGGCGCCCCCGAGCCCCGCGAAGAGGCGAAATCGCGAAGAGGAGCAGTTTCTTCTGTGACTATTTTTAGGATTTGGGATTTGGGATTTTGGATTTCGACGGCTTCCCCCCCGGGGCACGCCATGGAGCCCGATGCATATGCCGCGATATCTTGACCAGATCGAGTCCCCCGACGACCTCCGGCAGCTCTCCGTGCGCGAGCTCGCGGATGTCGCCCGCGAGGTGCGCGAGCGCCTGATCGGGGTCGTCGCCGCCAACGGGGGGCACCTCGCCTCGAGCCTGGGGGCCGTGGAACTCACGATTGCGCTCCACTACGTCTTTGATACCCCGCGCGACAGGATCGTGTGGGATGTGGGCCACCAGGCCTACGCGCACAAGGTGCTCACCGGGCGGAATGCGGCCTTCGACACGCTGCGGCGCGCGGGGGGCATCGCGGGGTTCCCCCGCCGCGCGGAGAGCGAGTACGACCCGTTCGGCGCGGGGCACGCGAGCACCGCCGTCTCCGCCGCCCTCGGCCTGGTCGCCGCCCGCGACCTCCGCGGGGGGGCCGAGAAGGTCGTCGCGGTCATCGGCGACGGCTCCCTTACGGGGGGGCTCTGCTACGAGGGGCTCAACAACGCGGGGCACCGGGCGAAGAACCTCCTCGTGATCCTCAACGACAACGCGATGTCCATCTCCCGCAACGTCGGCGCTATTTCCGCCTACCTGAACAGGATCATGACCTCCCCGATCTACAACAAGGTGCGGTCGGACATGCAGGCGATCGTGAAGGGGATCCCGGGCGTCGGCGACCGGATGCTGGACACGGCACGGCGGATTGAGGAGAGCCTTAAGAACCTGATCGTCCCGGGGATCGTCTTCGAGGAGATCGGGTTCCGCTACTTCGGCCCGGTGGACGGCCACGACATCCCGAAGCTGGTGGACATGCTGCAGCGGCTGAAGAAGATCGACCAGCCGCTCATCCTCCACGTGCGCACCGTCAAGGGGAAGGGGTATGTGCACGCCGAGCAGCACCCGGAATATTTCCACGGGACAAGTCCCTTCGACATCGGCACCGGAAGGCCGAAGGCGGAGAACGGGGGCCAGGGCTGGGCGGAGGTGATGGGCGAGGCACTCGCCGTGATCGCCCGGCGCGACCCCGCGGTCATCGCGATCACCGCGGCGATGTCGGGGGGGACGGGGCTTGCGGAATTCGCGAAGGAGTTCCCCCGCCGCTTTTTCGACGTGGGGATCGCCGAGGAGCACGCGGTCACCTTCGCGGGCGGCCTCGCCGCGGGCGGCTGCACGCCGGTGGTCGCCATGTACGCGACCTTCCTCCAGCGGGCCTACGATCAAATCATCCATGATGTCTGCCTCCAGAACCTTCCGGTTGTCCTCGTCGTGGACCACGCGGGCATCGTCGGCTCCGACGGCCCGACCCATTCGGGACAGTTCACCCTCTCCTTCCTCAGGCATATCCCCAACCTCACGCTTATGGCCCCTTCGGACGCGGGGGTTCTCCGGGAGATGCTCGCCTGGGCGATTGCGTCCGGGGGGCCCTGCGCGATCGTGTATCCGAAGGGAACGGCCGTGCCCGCGCGGGAGGGGGGGGCGGCGCAACCGCTGTGCCCGGGGAAGGCCCGCGCGGTCAGGGACGGGGCGGACGTCGTGCTTATGGCGGTCGGGCCGATGGTGCGCATCGCGGAGGATGCCGCCGCGCGCCTCGCGGAGAAGGGAAGGAGCGCGGGCGTACTCGACGCGCGGTTCGTGAAGCCGCTCGACCGGGACGCGATCCTCGCCGCGGCGCGGAAGACCGGCAGGCTCGTCACGATCGAGGAGAACGCACTGGAGGGAGGATTCGGGAGCGCCGTGCTCGAGCTCCTGTCGGCGGAGGGGGTCCGGGACTCCGAGGTCCTGACCCTTGGGATCGGGGACGGCTATGTCGAGCAGGGTGGAAGGGGCGAGGTCATGGCGGCGCTCGGCCTGGACGCGGCCTCGGTCGCCCGCAGGATCATGGAGCGCTTCTGGAAACCCTGACCCCTCGTTTTCGCTCAATCGCTCGATAGCTTGATCGCTCGATAGCTCTATACCGTGTGGCATGAAAACACGACTTGACAGGCTGCTGGTGGAGAGGGGGCTTTTCGAGAGCGGGGAGAAGGCCCGGCGCGCCGTCATGGCGGGGGTGGTGAGCGTCGACGGCGCGCGGGCGGACAAGCCCGGGAAATCGTTCGACACCGGGTGCACGGTCACCGTCGCCGCGCGCGAGCGCTTTGTCGGACGAGGGGGGGAAAAGCTCGCCGCCGCGATCGAGAAGTTCCGTGTCCCCGTTGCGGGCAGGAAGTGCCTCGATATCGGGGCGTCGACCGGGGGCTTCACCGACTGCCTTCTCCAGGCCGGCGCCGCCGCCGTCACCGCCGTCGATGTGGGGCGCGGGCAGCTCGCCCAGCGTCTGCGGGAAGACCCGCGCGTCACCGTGCGCGAGAGGACGAACGCGCGATACCTCGGGAGGGAGGACCTCCCGCACGGGGCGGAACTGGTCACCGTCGACGTCTCCTTCATCTCTCTCGACAGGGTCGTCCCCGCCCTCGCCGGGATCATGGAGCGGGGCGCGGATATGGTGGCCCTCGTCAAGCCCCAGTTCGAGGCGGGCCGCCGCGAGGTGGGGAAGGGCGGCGTGGTCAGGGATGGGCGGATACACACGCGCGTCGTCTGGCGGGCTTGCGCGATGTGTGAGGAGTGCGGGCTCGATATCCGCGGGATCATGGAGTCCCCGCTCATCGGGCCGGCGGGCAACAAAGAGTTTTTTATCCATGCGAGGAAACCATGAGCGCACGACGCGCCGAGCGCCCTGAATTCCGCACCGTCGCCCTTGTGGTGAACGTGCGCAAAAAAGAGGCGCGCGACGCGGCCTCGGAGATCGCCGGAATCCTGCGCGCGCGCGGTGTGCGCATCGTCGCCGACCCCGAGACCGCCTGTCTGCTCGGGGAGGGCGAGATCGCCAGGGACGAGGCCGGCCTGAGGGCGGAGGCGGACCTCGCGGTGAGCGTCGGGGGGGACGGCACCGTCCTTAAAGCCGCCCGGCTCATCGCCGGATCCCGAATCCCTCTCCTCGGCATCAACCTTGGCGGTCTCGGGTTTCTCACGGCGTCGGCGCGCCCGGGGGCCCCTGAATGCATCGAGGCGGCGCTTGAGGGGAACTGCCGCGCCGAAGAGCGGATGATGCTCAGGGTCTCCCTCACACGCGGCGGGAAGGAGATGAGCGCGCACGTCGCCCTGAACGACGCGGTGATCGCGAAGGGGGCCGTGTCGCGGCTCATGGCGCTCGAGACCTACATCGGCGATGAGTACCTTGTCTCCTATGTCTCGGACGGGCTCATCATATCGAGCCCCACCGGGTCGACCGCGTATTCGCTTTCCGCGGGCGGGGCCCTTGTCAGCCCCGATATGGATGCTATAATGGTCACGCCGATCTGTCCCCACATGCTCACGAACAGGCCCCTGATCGTGCCCGGAGCAAAAGCGGTGCGGGTCCGCGTGTCGACGCGGGGACGCGACGCGACGCTCACGCTCGACGGCCAGGTGAGCGAGGCGCTCAGGGATGGCGACGAGGTCGCGGTCGCGGGGGCTGAGACGAGACTCACGCTCCTCGCGTCGCCTCGCAGAACGCATTACCAGCTTCTGAGGGAGAAGCTTCACTGGGGGGGGCGGTCGCTGCATGGCTAAGGTCACCATAGATACCCAGCGGTGCAAGGGGTGCGAGCTTTGCGTCGAGTCGTGCCCTCAAGGCGTCATCGCGATGTCGAAATCCCTGAACGACAAGGGGGTCCACTTCGCGCAGCCCGCGCGCCTCGAGGACTGCACGGGATGCGGCCTCTGCGCCGTCATGTGCCCCGAGGTTATCGTCGAGGTGGAAAGGGAGGAAATTCAACTTCCTCCGCCGAAGGCGGATCCGGCGGAGCCGGTTCCGCCGGACAAATCCAGCCCGCCATAAAGGCGTAGTGCCCCGCCGTATGGTGGGGCGGGCAGTCCCGCCGTATGGCGGACAAATCCCACGCGGGAATACGACGAAGCCGGATGCGCAAGGGTAGGCGGTGTCAATTATGGCGAAGAAAAGTTTGATGTGCGGGAACGAGGCCCTCTCCGAGGCGGCCATCGAGGCGGGATGCCGGTGCTACTTCGGCTACCCGATCACGCCGCAGAACGAGGTGACCTCCTACATGTCGCGGCGGATGCCGGAGGTGAACGGGCAGTTCGTGCAGAGCGAGAGCGAGGTGGCCGCCATCAACATGGTCTTCGGCGCTTCCGTGGTCGGCGCACGGGCGATCACCTCGTCCTCGAGCCCCGGCGTAAGCCTCATGCAGGAGGGGATCTCGTACCTCGCGGGCTGCGAGCTCCCCGCGGTCATCGTGAACATCATGCGGGGCGGCCCCGGGCTCGGCAACATCGGCCCAAGTCAGGCGGACTATTTCCAGGCGACGCGCGGCGGCGGCCACGGCGACTACAAAACGATCGTCCTTGCCCCCGCGAGCGTGCAGGAACTCGTGGACCACGTGTTCCTCGCCTTCGACCTCGCCGACAAATACCGGAACGTGGTGATGATCCTCGGCGACGGCGTCCTGGGTCAGATGGTGGAGCCGGTGGAGATATCCGCGAAGCATTCCGCCGAACTCCCCAGGAAAGACTGGGCGCTCACCGGGTGCAAGGGCAGGGCCCCCAACAAGGTCCGGTCGCTCATTCTCGGCGACAACGGGCTCCTTGAACACAACAGGAAGCTCCAGGCGAAGTACCGCGTGATCGAGGGTGCGGAGATGCGGCATGAGGCGCTCGAGGCCGACAACGCGGAGCTCCTCCTGGTCGCCTACGGGACCCCATCGCGGACCTGCCGCGCCGCCCTGAAGGACTGCCGGGAGAAGGGCTACCGGGTCGGCCTCTTCAGGCCCATCACGCTCTGGCCGTTCCCCTCGGCGGCGCTCGCCGCGGCCGCGAAATCTGCGCGCGCCGTCCTCGTGGTCGAGATGAGCGCCGGGCAGCTCGTCGAGGATGTGCGCCTCGCGCTGCGGGGTGTCGCCACCCCGATAGACCTTCTCGGCAAGCCGGGCGGCGAGGTGATCCAGAAGGTCGAGGTCGACGCGGCCATCGAGAAGGCCATCGCAGCGTACGGCCTTAAAAGAAGATAAAAGTATGGGCGAGCGGGCGAAACGGCGAGTGGGCGACTGTACAGCCTTAAGGTTGCGCCGGTTCGCCGACATGCCGGTTCGCCGGTTCGGGTGAGTGAGCCGGGAGATGATGAGTTGCGAGCTGACACCAGAGAGTCCCTGATATGAAAACCAGGATAACGCGGCCCGAGAGCCTGAAGAACGTCGAGACGCACTATTGCGCCGGGTGCGGGCACGGGATCGTCCACCGGCTGATCGCCGAAGTGGTGGACGAGCTCGGCATCCGCGAACGCCTGGTGGGTATCGCCCCTGTCGGGTGCGCGGTGCTCGCCTACGATTACTTCAACTTCGACGTGAGCGAGGCGGCCCACGGGCGCGCGCCCGCGGTCGCCACGGGGATGAAGCGGGCGCGTCCGGACCTGATCGTCTTCACCTACCAGGGGGACGGGGACCTTGCCGCCATCGGCATGGGGGAGATCATCCACGCGGCGAACCGGGGAGAAGGGATCACGGTCTTCTTCGTGAACAACGGCGTCTACGGGATGACCGGCGGCCAGATGGCCCCGACCACCATGATCGGCCAGAAGACGGAAACCTCCCCCCGGGGGCGGACGGTCGCGCACGAGGGAAGCCCGATCAAGGTCGCCGAGCTCCTCACCCAGTTCGACGGCGTGAAGTTCGTCGAGCGCTGCACCGTCTCAAAGCCCCGCAATGTCGCGAAAACAAAGGCCGCGATCAAAACCGCCCTCCAGATGCAGATGGACGGGAAGGGGTTCGGCTTCGTCGAGATCCTCTCGCCCTGCCCCACGTATTGGGGGCTCCAGCCGCGCGTCGCGATGAAGATGATCGACGAGAGGATGGCCGAGGTGTTCCCGCTCGGACAGTTCAAGAACGTGTACGCGCAGAACGCGGCGAAATGACGCGGGGCGGGGCCGGGGGTGAGGGGATGCAGGAAGAGCGGGTGATCATCGCCGGCTTCGGCGGGCAGGGCATCATGTTCATGGGGAAACTGCTCTGCTACGCCGGGATGCTGGAGGGCAGGCACGTCACCTACATGCCCTCCTACGGGGCGGAGGTCCGCGGCGGGACCGCCTACTGCAACGTCATCATCTCCTCCGACGAGATCCACTCGCCCGTGGTCGCGTCCCCAACGTCCGCGATCATCATGAACATGCCGTCGCTCATCAAGTTCGAGCCGATACTCGTAAAGAAGGGGCTCCTCATCGTGAACTCCTCACTTGTCTCCCGGCCGGCCAAGCGCAAGGATATCGAGATGATCGCCATCCAGGCCACCGGCATCGCGGACCGCCTGGGGAACACACGCGTGGCCAACATGGTCGCCCTGGGCGCGTTCCTGGCGAAGAGGGACATCGTGCAGATGCAGACCGCCCTCGCCGCAGTCGAGGAGATGCTCCCCCCCTATCGCCAGCACCTCGTCGAGGTCAACCGCCAGGCCCTTCGCGAGGGGAAGGCGTTCGTCGAATCCCACAGCTCCGACGCCATCTGGAGCAAGATCACCCGCGGCTTCGGATTCGGGTGAGCGTGAATCCCGTGCAGGATGCTCCGATCCGCGTCCGCTTCGCCCCGAGCCCCACCGGCCATCTCCACATCGGCGGGGCGCGGACGGCTCTTTTCAACTGGCTCTTCGCGCGCCGCTGCGGCGGCGCCTTCGTCCTCCGCATCGAGGACACCGACCTCCAGCGCTCGACGCAGGAATCGGTCGACGCCATCATCGACAACATCCGCTGGCTCGGCCTCGACTGGGACGAGGGGCCGATCCTCCAGTCCGACCGGTTCCACCTCTACGCCCCGTACGCCGAGCGCCTGGTGGAGGAGGGGAAGGCATACGCCTCGGACGAGAAGAAGGGCGCGAAGCCCGCGATCATCCTGAAAAACCCGGGAAGCGCCATCGTGGTGAACGATCTCGTCCACGGCCAGGTTGCGTTCTCCCCGGACGTGGTGGGCGACCTCGTGCTCATGAAATCCGACGGCACGCCGACCTACAACTTTGCCTGCACGATCGACGACGCCGAGATGCGGATCACGCACATCATCCGCGGGGACGACCACCTGAGCAACACCCCCAAGCAGCTTGTCCTCTACGAGGCGCTCGGCCTTTCCGCGCCCCTCTTCGCGCACGTGCCCCTCATCATGGGGCCCGACGGGGCGCGGCTCTCCAAGCGGCACGGGGCGACCTCCGTCGGGCAGTTCCGCGAGGAGGGGATCCTCCCCGAGGCGCTCGTGAACTTCCTGACGCTCCTCGGATGGTCCCCCGGCGACGACCGCGAGATCA
>JBAXOY010000013.1:0-40860 GCA_037133055.1 Chlamydiota bacterium | reverse complement strand
CGTATGTGGCCGGCGAGCGTCGCTGAGTTGGCGAGTATGCAGTCGTCGCCGATTTCGCAGTCGTGGGCGACATGGCAGTACACCATGAAGAGGTTCCGGCTCCCGACGGTGGTCTCCGACCTCCCCGTCACCGTGCCGATCTGCATCGTCACGTACTCGCGGATCGTGTTCCCGTCGCCTATCGCGAGGCGCGTCTCCTCGCCCCGGTACTTGAGGTCCTGGTTCACCTCCCCGATCGACGCGAACTGGAATATCCGGTTCCGCTCGCCGATGCGGGTCCGCCCCGCGATCACCACGTGGGGCCCCACGATCGTGCCGCGCCCAATGCAGACGTGTTCGCCGACAATGCTATAGGGGCCGATCTCAACGCCCTCCGCGAGCTCGGCCTTCGGGTGCACGATCGCCGTGGGGTGGATTTTTGTCATGGTGTCATCCGCGCTCCGGTCCGGGGTGGCCGCTCAGATGAAGGTGAACGTCAGGTCCGCCTCGGCCGCGACCTTGCCGTCCACATAGGCGACTCCCCGCACCTTGCCGGTCTTGGTCTTCCAGCGGATGACCTCCACCTCGAGGCGCAACTGGTCCCCGGGGATCACGGGCTTTCGGAACTTCGCGTTTTCGATCCCCATGAAAAACGCGAGCTTGCCGAGGTTTTCGGGGGTGTTGAGCATCAGCACCCCGGCGGTCTGCGCCAGGGCCTCGACGATGAGGACCCCGGGCATCACGGGATTGTCAGGGAAATGCCCGGTGAAGAACGGCTCGTTGGCCGTGACGTTTTTTATCCCGACAATCTTCTCCTTCCCCTTCACCTCCACGATCCGGTCGACCAGCAGGAATGGGAAGCGGTGGGGAAGAATGCGCCTGATCTCGTGTATATCCATGACGGTTCCCTCCGATGTACGCTCTCGGGTGCGCACCGCGCTTCGCTCGGCGATCGCGGCAAGCTTGCGGGCGACCTCGACATTCAGTTCGTGGCCGGACCGCATGGCGATCACATGGGCCCGCAGATGTTTTCCCACCAGGCACAGGTCGCCGATGATGTCCAGGATCTTGTGCCGGGCGAACTCGTCGGGGAATCGCAGCCGCTCCTTGCTGTAGATCACCCCGTCCCCGATCACCACTGCGTTCTCAAGGCTGCCGCCCTTGATCAGCCCCTGGGAAACCAGAGACTCGATCTCGTGATAGAAGCAGAAGGTGCGCCCCGGCGCGATCTCGCGCTCGAACGTCTCCTCGGTCAGCAGGAAGCTGACGAACTGCGCGGGGAGGGTCGGATGCTTGAAGTCCATCGTGTAGGAGATCCTGAACTGGGGGGCGGGGATGACCGCGATGGCGGCGTTATCCTTCGCCACCCAGACCGGCTCCTGCAGCACGAGTTCCCGCCGCGGGGCGTCCTGCTCCTCGAGGCCCGCCGACCTGATCATCCGCACGTACGCGAAGGCGCTCCCGTCCCCGACGGGAGGCTCGTTGGCGTCAAGCTCGACGACCACGTTGTCCAGCCCGCACCCGCGGATCGCGGCGAGGACGTGCTCCACCGTGTGCACCTCGGCGCCGTCGCGCGCGATCGTCGTGCCCCGGCGCACGTCCGAGACGTTGCGGGCGAGCGCGGGCACCTCCGGCGAGCCGGGGAGATCCGTGCGCACGAACTTCACCCCGGTGTCGGGGGGTGCGGGGGTGAAGACCAGACGGGTCTTGTTGCCCGTGTGGACCCCGACGCCCGTGAGGCAGACCTGGGTCTTAATCGTTCGCTGGTTTTGCATCGTCCGTGCCGACCTTTTCGCGCGCCTCGATCTTCGCCTCGAGTTCCCGCACCTTCGTGATGAGGCCGGGGAGGCGGAGGAGGGCGGCGTGCACCTTTTTGAACTCCTTCCCCTCCATGGCGGGGATGCCGATGTAGTAGGCGTTCGGGGGCACGTTCTTCGAAACGCCCCCCTTTGCCCCGATGATCGTGTTGTCCCCGATGGTGACATGCCCGACCACCCCGACCTGGCCCGCCAGGATCACGTTCTTCCCGATCGAGGTGCTCCCCGAGATGCCCACCTGGGCCACGATGATCGAGTTCTCGCCGATGTCGCAGTTGTGGGCGATCTGGACGAGGTTGTCTATCTTCGTCCCCTTCCTGATGATCGTCTTGTCGAAGCGGGCGCGGTCGATCGTCACGTTCGAGCCGATCTCGACATCGTCCTCGATGACGACCGTGCCTATCTGGGGTATCTTCTTGTGGACCCCCTTGACCGCGACGTAGCCGAAGCCGTCGCTCCCGATCACACTGCCGCTGTGGATGTTCACGCGGTTCCCGATGACGCAGCGCTCCCGTATCGTGACGTTCGGATAGATGTGGCAGTCCGCGCCGAGCGCGGTGCCGTGGCCGATGTAGACCCCGCTCCGGATGACGGTGCGGTCGCCGATGACGGCCCCGTCCTCGACCACGCTGAAGGGGCCGACCGAGACGCCCTTGCCGAGCTTCGCCTTTGCGCCGACCTGCGCCCTCTTGTCGACCCCCTTCGGGAACTCCAGCTTCTTCGGGCCGTACAGCTCGATGAGCTTCGAGAAGGCGAGCGACGGGTTGTCGACCCTGATCAGCGGGCATGCCGAGGGGGTCTTCAGCCCCTTCTCCACCACCGCCGCCGCCGCCCGCGTCGTCTCGAGCAGGGGCGCGTACTTCGGGTTCGCGAGGAAGGTGAGATCGCCCTCCCCCGCCTCCTTGATCCCGGAGACGCCGGTGATGACGGCCCCCGGGTCCCCCTCGACCTCCCCGCCGATCAGGGAGGCGATCTCCTTCAGCATGATTTTCATGATGCACCCCTCATTCCCGTGCCGTGCCGAACCGTGAGGCGATCGCGAGCCGCGGGGCGAAGCCCCCGTCGAGCGCTACTTCTTCGTCTCGGAGTATTTCCCGTTGAGCTCCTTGACGACCTGGTCGGTGAGATTCAGCGTGTCGGACCGGTAGCCGATGTCCTCCTCGGTGAAGGAGAAGATCATCTCGTAGCCTCCGGCCTTCCCGATCCCGGCGAGCGCGCCGCGTATCTCGCCGAGGATATCCTCCTGGAGGCGCGCCTGCTTCTGCACCGCCTCGCGCTTCACCTTCTCCTCGAACTGGTACAGCGCCTTGACCTTCTCGTCGACGACCGCTTCCTTCTTCTTCTTCGGCTCGTCGCGCAGCAGGTCCGCCTCGTCTTTCAGCTTGTTGATCTCCTCGACCATGGCCTTCCGTTCGGAGATCTTCTCCTTGCGTTCCTGCTGGAGTTTGCCGTTGAGGTCGAGGGTCTTCTGGTACTTCTCGAACACCCGCTCCACCTCGACGTACCCCAGCTTTCCGCCCGCGGCGCACGCCGCCCCCGCGGCGCACGCGACCGCGGCCGCGAGCGCACCCGCACAGATCCCCCTCGGTAATGCAGTCAACGCTCCCTCCTTTGGATTAAAAGATCGTCCCCACGTTGAAGCTGAACGCGCCGGTCTCCCCCTCCGTCCACTGGTCGGTGATGATGGGGATGCCGTAGTCGAGCTTGATCGGCCCGACGGGGAGGTTCAGGCGCACGCCCATGCCGACCGACGCCACGATGCCGTCCATGAAGTCGCCGGGCGTCTCGTACACGTTCCCCATGTCGAAGAACGCGGCGCCGCGTATCTTCGAGATGAGCGGGAAGGTGTACTCGATGCTCCCCGCGATCATCGCGTCCCCCCCGATCGGCTGGTCGTTGGAGTCGCGCGGGCCGACGTCGCGGTACTCGAAACCGCGGATGCTGTCGCCGCCGCCGAGGAAGAAGCGCTCCGACATGGGGATGTCGGAGGAGTTCCCGTACGCCCTTCCCACGCCCGCCGATCCGGCGACCCTGATCACGTGCTCCGGGAAACTCTCGATCGGGACAAAGTACTGGCTGCCCATCGCCTCGAGCTTCACGAAGTCGGCCTCGCCGCCGAGTCCCGCGAACTGCGCGCTCACGCTTGAGACGGCGCCCCGGTGCGGGAAGGAAACCGAGTCCCGCGTGTCGCGGCTGAGCCCGAAGGTGATGGAGCTTATGAGCGTGTTGCCCTCGTCCTCCTTCATCTGCTCGGATGCGTCGTCGGCGACGTCCATGTTCACGTTTTCCATCTTGTAGGTGACGTCGCCGCGGTAGAACTCCCCGAACGCCTTGCCCAGACGGACGTCGCCGCCTATGCGGGTCTCGTTGAAATAGTCGCTCAGATACTGGCTGCTCTGCGAATAGAGGTCGAACCCCGCCGCGAGCTTCTTCCCCATGAAGTACGGCTCGGTGAAGCTCATGAGGAAGTCCTGGCGCTCGAACCCGAGCTCCGCCCGCAGCCGGAGCTTCTGTCCGCCGCCGGAGAAGTACGGGAAGTTCATGATGTCGAAGTTGCTCTGGGATATCTCCGCGAAGCCGATGAGGCCGTCGATCGAGCTGAACCCGGCGCCAAAGCTGAGCTGCCCGGTCTTCCCCTCCTCCACGTCCACCGACAGGTTCTGGGTCCGGTCCCCCTCCCCGGGGGCGGAACTGACTTTCACCGCGTCGAAGAAGCCGGTGTTCTCCAGGCGCTCTTTGCTCCGCTGGACCTTCAGGCTGTTGAAGACGTCGCCGGGCATCACGCCGATCTCGCGGCGGATGACATGGTCCTTGGTCCTGGTGTTCCCCCGGATGTCGATGCGGCCGACGTAGTACGGATCGTATTCCTTGATCGTGTAGGCGATGTCGATCTTGCCGGTTTCCGGGTTGAGCCGCTTCTCGGTGGCGATCTCCGCGTCGGAGTAGCCCTTGGCGAAATAGAGCGCGCGGACCGAGCTCACGTCCGACTGCATGGCGTTCGGCGAGAAGGTGCTCCCCGGCCCCATGGTAAGGGCGCGCTGGAGCTCGTCCGTGTCATAGGTCTTGTTGCCCGCGACCGTGACATCGCCCACCTGGTACGTCCCCCCCTCCTCGATGGAGACGACAAGGTCGACGAAGCGGCCGTCCGGAGAGAGTTTTTTCTCGACGTTCGTGTACTTCATGTCCACGTAGCCGAGCGAGGCGTAGTAGGCCCGGAGCCGCTCGAGGTCGTCCGAGAAGGCCTCCTCGTGCAGCATCCCGGTCGAATAGAGGTAGCTCATCGGCCACTTGTAGAGAGGCCAGGGGGCGCGGCGCTTGGTCTGCATGAGCTGCACCAGGGTGCGGGACGGCGCGTGGGCGTTGCCCTGAAAGGTGATGCGGCTGATCGCCTGCCGCTGCCCCTCTTCCACCGTGATGATCACGCGGGCCCGGGGCGACTGCGCCGGGTTCACGACCTCGTAGCGCACGTGCGCCACCGGGAATCCCTCCTGCGCGTAGAGCCTCGTGAGGGCGTCCACGTCCTCCACCAGGAGCTTCTCGTTCAGCGCCTCGCCGGTCTTCGACTTTATCTCGCGACTGAGCCGGTCCGTCGTGAGCGCCGCGTTACCCCTGAAGACGACCTCCTTCAGCTCGGGCTTCTCCTTCACCACGAACGCGACCTTGACCCCGCCCTCGACCCGCTCGACATCGACGCTGATGTTGGTGAAGTAGCCGAGCTCGTAAAGGCGCTTCACATCCGCCTTGACGGTTTCCTCGCTGAAGAGCCCCTTCTCGCGGGTCTCGAGCTTGTTGAAGATCATGGTGTCGCTCACCGTGCGGTTCCCCATCACGGCGACCGCCTCCACCCGATCCCCCTCGCACTGGAGCGCCGACGCCTGCCCCGTGGCTAGGATCGCGAGGGAGGCGAGGGCCGCAGCAACACCCCGCGCGAGAACCGCCCTCCTTCTCTCCCGGCTTCGCATCTTCATCCCCAAGCGCCCTGTCCCTATCAACGAGAAACAATCAACGATCTACGGTTGTTTCCGCATCCCCGCGCGCGGTGTAGTTCTCGAAATGCGTGCACTCCTCGAGGAAGGTCAGCTTGACGTTTCCGACGGGCCCGTTTCTCTGCTTGGCGATGATCACCTCCGCCCTGCCCTTCGCCTCCTCGTTGTCCGGCTCGTAGTACTCCTCGCGAAAAAGGAGCATGACGACGTCCGCGTCCTGTTCGATGGCGCCCGACTCGCGCAGGTCCGAGAGTTTCGGGCGATTGCCCGGCCTCTGCTCGGCCTCGCGGTTGAGCTGCGAGAGGACGATCACCGGGACGTGCAGCTCGCGGGCAAGCGCCTTCATCGAACGGGATATCTCCGAGATCTCCTGCTGCCGGTTCTCCGACTTCTTCGAGTAGGAGCGCATAAGCTGAAGGTAGTCCACGATGACCAGGCCGATCTTTTCCCGGGCCACCAGGCGCCGCGCCTTCGCGCGCATCTCGAGCACGGAGATCGAGGGGCTGTCGTCGATGTAGATCGGCGCGGCCGCGAGCTTCCCCGCCGCGTTGACGAGCTTCGGGAAGTCGTGCTTCTCCGAGATGAAGCCGGTGCGCACGTTGTGGGCGCTCACGCGGGCGTGCGAGCAGAGCATGCGCAGCACGAGCTGCTCCCTGGCCATCTCGAGGCTGTAGATCGCGGTCGGTATCTTCGCGACGATCGCGGCGTGCTCGGCGATGTTCAGGGCGAGGCTCGTCTTCCCCATCGAGGGGCGGCCCGCGATGATGATCAGATCCGCGGGCTGGAGGCCCGCGGTGATCGTGTCCAGGTCCGTGTACCCGGTGGGAACCCCGGTGACGTACTCCTTTTTCTGGTAGAGGCTCTCGACCGTCTCGATGCTGTGCTTGATGAGGTCGCCGATCCTGACGAAGCCCTGGGTGTCCCGGCGCTGGGCAATCTCGAATATATCCCGCTCGGCCCCGTCCAGGAGCTCGTTGACATCCTCGCCGCCGTCGTAGCAGCGGCTCACGATCCCTGATGCGGCGGTGATGAGCTTCCGGAGGAGCGACTTGTCCCGCACGATTTTGAGGTAATGGACGATGTTCGCCGCGGACGGGATCGCGTCGAGGAGCATGCTGATGTAGGAAGCGCCCCCGACCGCCTCGATCTCCTTGCGCTTCCCCAGATGCTCGGAGAGGGTGACGATGTCCACGGGCTGGTTCGCGTCGAAGAGCTCAACGACCGCCGAGTAGATCTTCGCGTGCGCTTCCTTGTAGAAGCTGTCCGCGGTGATCGCCTCGATCGCGTACCCGATAGCTTCCCGGTCCAGAAGCATGGCGCCAAGGACGCTCATCTCCGCGTCAAGGTTCTGCGGGGGCAGCTTGTCGAGGACTCTTTCCGGGGCGGCCATACGGACCTCGTGCGATGAATCCTCACCGAGCCGCGCGTGTCGCGCGCGCGGTCACTTCTCGACGATCCACACCTTCACCGTGGCGGTGACTTCCTGGTGGAGCCGGATCGGGACGTTGAAGACCCCGAGTTCCTTGAGCGGCTCGGGCAGTTCGATCTGCTTCTTGTCGACGGTGAACCCGCCCTTCTCCAGGGCCTCGGCGACGTGCTGGGCGGTGACGGACCCGAACAGCTTGCCGTCCTCTCCGGCCTGCACCGGGATGGTGCAGGAGGCCTTGCTCAGGGCCTCGGCGTCAAGGCGGAGCGTATCGAGCGCGCGGCGCGCCTCGGCTTCCTTCTTCTTTTTCTCTATTTCGAGCGCCTTGATGTGGCGGGGCGTCGCGGGGGCGGCGAGCTTGCGCGGGAAGAGGAAGTTCCGCGCGTAGCCCGGGGAGATCTTCATGATATCCCCCTGCGCGCCCAGGCCCTGGACATCCTGCATCAGTACTATTTCCGTTTCCATGGTAGGTGGCTCTCCAATCCGGTCCGAAGGCCGGCGCCTATTCGGCCACGAAGGGTATCAGCGCGATCTGGCGCGCCTGCTTGATCGCCCGCGCGAGGCGCCGCTGATGCGACGCGCAGGTGCCGGTGATGCGGCTCGGCAGTATCTTCCCCTTCTCCGTGATCATCTTCCTGAGCATGCCGACATCCCGGTAGCTGATGTCGTCCACTTTGTCCGTGCAATACCTGCACTTCTTCTTCCTGATGAACACCTTTTTCATTCCCTGCAACCTCCGATCGGTCTCTCTCTGTAGGTGCGTTCTCTTTCTGGTCCGAATGATGTTCCCGTCAAAGTCATCCGCGGGCGCGCGAACGGGCGTTCCTCAAAAGGGAACGTCCCCGTCCCTGCCCCCGTCGTCGATCACAGGCCCCTCGTCGGGAGGCCCGCCTTGCGTCTCCGGCTCCTGGGCGGGCTCGCCGCCGGCCTCTGCGCTCTGCCGCGGTGCGGCGCCGCCCTTGACCCCCGCCGCTCCGCCCCCGCGCCCGAGGAACTGGATGCGGGCCGCCCTCACCCGGAGCCTGCTCCGCTTCTCGCCCTCGGCGGTCTCCCAGGAGTCGAGCTGGAGGCGCCCCTCCACAAAAATGGGCGACCCCTTGGTGAGGTACTCCGAGGCGGTCTCGGCCTGCCGCCCCCAGGTCACCACGTCCACGAAGCAGACCTCTTCCTTCTTTTCACCCGTCTTGCTGATGAAGGTGCTGTTGATGGCGAGGCCCAAATCCGCGACGGCCGCGCCTCCCGGCGTATAGCGGAGCGTCGGGGCCTTGGTGAGATTGCCGATGAGAAATACCCTGTTCAGACTGGCCATGCAAGCCTCCCTCGCGATACCGTGTGCGATGTGCGCCATTCCGCGCGCGCGTTGTGCCCCGCCGCGCCGCCGCGGCGGGGATTCCATCCCTGAAGAAACCAAAAGCCGTCAGTTCAGCGCGAGGACGAGCGCCGATTTAGAATATCCCCCGAACACTGAACCCTTGCTGTTGCCGCATCCACACAACAAAGCTCTATGCTCGGCTTCCCGGGCATTCCGGCGTCCTGTCAGGCACGGTTCAACCGCCCTGCTCAGGGGGACACTACGGGCTCGGGCGCGGGAGCGACAGGGGGAATGGGCCGCGCCGGGGGGGGCGTGTAGACCACGATCATGTGCCGCAGCAGGTCCTGGTTCATCCGCAGCCGCTTGTTGAGCCCTTCCACCGCGGCCTGCTCGACCCTGAAGCGCACGATAAGGCAATAGCCGTCGTCATGCTTCCGGACCCTGTAGGCCAGCCGCTGTTTCGGCGACAGGGTGCTCTCGGCGATGGTCCCGCCGGCCTTCGTGATCTCGTGCGAAATGCCTTCGACGATCTTCTTGGTCTGGTCCTCGGGAAGATCCGGCCTCAGCATGAACATCCCTTCGTATAATTTCAATCTGCACTCCTCCTTGTACCCTTCAAATCCGTGGCAACGTTACGACATCCTACCACAACTCCGCATACCCGACAATCTCGAAAGCCCCCGCGTCAGTCCGCCGCGGTGCCGTTGAACCTGTTCATTGCTGCGCCGACTCCCCGCGAAAGGATCTCCTCGACGGCGAGCGCGGCCCGCTCCCGCGCCTCCTCGACCGTGGAACGCTCCCTGCCCGAAAACCTGCCGAGCACGTGCCTGACCTGGTCCCCGGCGGGGGCCCCGACCCCCACGCGCACCCTCGTGAACTCCTCCGTCCCGAGGCAGGCGATGACCGACTCGATCCCCTTGTGCCCGCCCGCCCCGCCGCCCGGGCGTATCCGTATCCTCCCGAGATCCAGGGCGATGTCGTCGCTCACCACGATGAGGTCGCCCGGCGCGCACCTGAGCCAGTGGACCAGGGACGCGACTGTGGCGCCGCTCACGTTCATGAACGTCCTCGGCCGCGCGAGGGTAACCGTCTCGCCGCCGACCACCGCCTGGCACGCCCACGCCTGCAGCCGCCACTTTCGCTTGAGGCCGCACCCGGCCCGCCCGGCGAGCAGTTCGATCACCTCCGCGCCGATATTGTGCCTCGTCCCCTCGTATTCCGCGCCGGGGTTGCCCAGGCCGACGACCAGTTTCATGGTTTATGGAATATCCACCACGGAGCAACGACAGAGATGTGCCACGGATTCTCACGAATCTTCACGGATACACCCACGGCAATCAAAGAAACCATTTCACTACGTGCCCATCCGTATCGATCCGTGGCTGAAAATCCCTTTTCCTCCGTGCCCTCCGTGCCTCGGTGGTAAAAACCGGCAAAGATTATTCCTTGCCCCTCCCCTTGCCCTTGCCCTTGGCGCCTTCCTGCTCCTTTGGCTGTTCCTTGCCCTTGCCCTTCGCTCCTTCCTTCTCCTCGCCCTCGGCCTTCTTCTCCTCGCCCTCGGCCGGTGCGCCCTCGGCGGCGGCACCCTCGACGGCGGCGCCCTCGGCCGCAACGGGCTCCTCGACCTTCTCCACCTTCGGCACGGAGACCGTGAAGATCGTCAGGTTCGCGTCGTCCATGACCTTCACGCCCTCGGGCATCTTCACGCCGGACAGCTTGATGCTGTCGCCGATCATGAGCGCGCTCACGTCCACGGTGATCTGCTCGGGAAGGTCCACGGGCAGGCACTCGACCTCGATCTCACGCAGGATCTGCTCGAGGATCCCTCCCATCGTCACGCCCACCGGCTCCCCGGACCTGACGATCGCGACCTTCGCGACCAGCTTCTCGGTCATCGAGATCGCGGCGAAATCGACATGGATCACGACATCCTTAAGGTTGTCGCGCTGGACCTCTTTCACGATCACGGTCTTCCTGAGCGGCTTTTCCATCCCCTCGCCCGCGACCTGAAGATCCAAGATCGCGCTGTCGCCGCCTTTCCCGTGAAGGATCTTGTGCAGCTCCTTGCTGTCCACCCCGATCGATATGTTCTCCTCCACATCGCCGTAGAGCACGGCGGGGATGACCCCGCTCCTCCTGAGTCTTTTTGCGTTCCTCGTGCCGTGCTGGGTCCTCACCTGCGCCTTCAGCAGCATGCGTGCCATGGTCATTTCTCCTTTTCGCCGCCCGTACCTGGGCCAATTTTCCTGCGTGGTATACATCCCCTGCTCAAGCCCCGTTCAGGCCGGCGCCCGTTTCTTCTCGTTTTTTTTCCGTATCGGCGCCGCGGGCACGCCGGCCACCACGCCTCCGTCGGGGACATCCCTCCCCCTGAGCACGACCGATCCGGCGCCCGTTATCGCCCCCTCGCCGACCCTGACCGGCGCCACGAGCGTCGTCCCGCTTCCGATGAAAGCGCGGTCCCCAATCTCGGTTTTGTGCTTCTCCTTCCCGTCATAGTTCGCGGTGATCGTCCCGGCGCCTATATTGGCGTTCCTCCCGATCGTGGCGTCGCCGATGTAACTGAGGTGCTTCGCCTTGGTGCCGCTCCCGATCGTCGAGGTCTTTACCTCGACGAAGTTCCCCACCTCAGCGCCGTCATCGAGGACCGTTCCCGGACGCACATGGCTGAAGGGGCCGACCCTGCAATCGACGCCAATCCGCACCTCGCCTTCGATGACGGTGAACGGGTAGATGATGGTGTCCCTGCCGATGCGCACCGCCGCCTCGATGTACGTGTTCGCGGGGTCCACGATCGTGACGCCGTTCAGCATATGCGCCTTCTGGATGCGCTGCTGGAGAACTTTTTCCATTTTCGCGAGCTCGTCCCGGCTGTTGATGCCGAGCACCTCGCCCGGCTCCTCAGCCTGCACGGCCTCGATCGTCTTTCCCTCCGCCGCCAGTATGCCGACGGCGTCGGTGATGTAGAATTCGCCCTGCCGGTTCTCCGGCGATATCCTGTCCAGGATGCGCAGGAGCGCGGGCGCGTCGAAGACATAGATGCCCGAGTTGATCTCCTCCACCGCCTTTTCGAAGCGCCCCGCGTCCTTCTCCTCGACGATCTTGTGCGGCTTCCCGGTGTTCGTGCGCCTGAGCACCCTGCCGTATCCGGTCGGGTCCTTCAGCACCGCGGTGAGCAGCGTGCACGCGGCGCCGGCGGCCCTGTGCGCGTGGAGGAGCGACTTCAGCGTCTCGGGCCTTATCAGCGGCACGTCGCCGCTCAGGATAAGGATATCCCCCCCGCAGCCGGTTAAAAACGGCACTGCCTGCATGACCGCGTGCCCGGTCCCCCGCTGTTCCTCCTGCAGGACGAACTCCACCCCACCGCCGGCCGCTTTCCTCACCCGCTCGGCGTCATGCCCGATGACAACGGCTATCTTCTCCGGCTCCAGCGAGCGCGCGGCTTCGATCACATACCGGATGATCGGCGTGCCGCCCAGCGCGTGGGACACCTTGCCGTACGCGCTCTTCATCCTTTTCCCCTCGCCCGCAGCGAGGATGATGCATGCCAGGCTCTTCATCGCCTCAATCCCGTTTCCCGACACTCCTTCTATTCACCCTAGGAGCCTGTCCGAGTAGTCGTAACTAACCGGAAATAATAGTACAGGGCATTTTCGCCGGCGGTGTCGATATTTCCGCCCGTGTTTCGCCTTTTCCCCATAACTGAAAACCGGGAGCAACGAGAAAATGTAGTAATGGCTGCCCGGCGAGGACTCGAACCTCGAAACTCGGCTCCAAAGGCCGATGTGTTTCCATTACACCACCGGGCAATTGTTTCTGAGTCCGCACACAGAATCGCGCCATCCTCACGTGTACACGGAATCCGCCCCCGCCGGGCACACCTGACCCTTCCCGAAAGGGTAGAATCCTTCACGGCATACGGCGCACGACATTATAGAAACGGTGAATTAAGTGGAAGGCGGCCTTCCCAAGCCGCCGCGGGGAGGGGCCCCCCCCCGGCAGGATGCCACTTAACACCACTTCCCAATTTCCGGACAATCATAATCATATATGAAGCGTTCGGCCCCCGTCAACCGGGCTTTTCTCTATTCCGGCATTTTCTTTATACCCAACCCGTTCACCTCTTGGGATAAACCCCGGAGTCAGTCCCTCTGTTTTAGACCGTTACAAACGAATTGCCTCCCGGCAGGAGGCCCGGCTATTCATGCTACCCGTCAGGATGGATCCCCCCGCTGATCTGGAGACGCCGGGTGTGCTGATGCTCAGCAGCCCCGCCTCATGTTCCATTGCCGCGGCATTCCTTCCCTCATTGAGGTGTCTATGTATCCCTGCTCACGGAAATAGCGCTGCAAAATCAGTCAACCATAGGTTTCATAGTAGTATAATATACTATATTATACTTATTTATGGTTTATATTACATTTCCAATTGGGCTTTTACCACGGTGCGGCCTCCCTCTGCCGATCCTTGGGATAATGCCGAGGCTGTCCATGCGATATTTGAGTCTCCGGCGACTGATCTTCAGCTTCCTGGCTGCCTCCGTCTGATTCCAAAAATGTTCCTCAAGGGCGTCCAGGATCAAACGTTTCTTGAGTGTATCTTCGGCCTTTTCCAGGGAGGCGGGGATATCTCCGCAGTTCGGCGCCGGGCCGTAAACGTCATCCCTGTCTCCCCAGTCGAGAGAAAGGTGCGGCGGCAGAACTACGCTCCCCCCGCGGTTGAGCGCCACACACCGCTCTATCACATTCTTCAGCTCGCGCACGTTCCCAGGCCATGTGTACTGTTCGAGGACGGCGAGCGCCACGGGGGAGAGCTCCTTCGGGCCGGTGCGGAACTCCCGGCTGAACTGTGTGAGGAAAAATTCCGCGATCGGTTTGATATCCTGCCTGCGCTCGCGGAGCGGCGGCAGGTGCACGGGAAGGACGCTGAGCCTGAAAAAGAGATCCTCGCGGAACTTTCCTTCCCTCACCATTTCGCGCAGGTCCCTGTTGGAAGCGGCGATGAGCCTCACGTCCACTTTTACCGCCTTTTCGCCGCCCACCTTCATGAATTCCTTCTCCTGGAGAACTCTGAGTATCTTCGCCTGGGTCGAGAGATTCATTTCGCCAACCTCATCCAGGAAAAAAGTCCCGCTGTCGGCCAGCTCAAACATCCCCCTCCTGCTGCGCGTGGCGCCGGTGAATGAGCCCTTTTCATGGCCGAATAGCTCGCTCTCGAGGATCCCATCCGGGATTGCGGCGCAGTGGACGGTGATGAACGGCATATGAGCGCGGGGGCTCCGGCGGTGGATCGCGCGGGCGATCAGCTCCTTCCCCGTTCCGCTCTCGCCGCTGATCAGCACCGTGGAGGCCGTGGCGACGACGTCATCCACCTTGCGCAGAACGCGTTTCATGGCGTCGCTCTCCGCCACAATGTGGTCGGTTGGATAACGTTTCTCGATTTCCGAACGCAGGTAGTCGAGCTCATCGTCCTTCATGCGGGAGCGGATGATCCTCTGGACGATCAACTGCAGCTCCTCGGCATCGAACGGTTTCACGAGGTAATCCGCCGCGCCCAGCTTCATCGCTTCGACCGCCGTTCTCAATTTCCTGATGGCGGTGAGGATGATGACGGCGGCCCTGCTCTTCTTCCTGATCTCCTTCAGAACGCTCAGCCCATCAACGCTGGGCATGATCAGGTCGAGTATCACCAGGTCAACGCAATCCTCCCCCAGCATTGCCAGCGCCTCGTGGCCGCTTCCGGCGCAACGCACGTTGTAAGAATCTTTTAAAATCATGCGCACGGATTCTCGCGTGCTCTTTTCGTCGTCCACGACAAGGACTGTCTTCATGGCTTCCCTCCCGCCGGGATCACCACCTTGACGGTGCTCCCCTTCCCCGGGGCGCTGTCCACCTCGATCACTCCACGGTGGTCCATCACGATCCTCCGGGCGATCGCGAGGCCGAGCCCCATCCCTTTTGTCTTGGACGTCATAAAGGGCGTGAATATGTCCTTGAGTTCATCCGCGGCCATCCCCTGGCCGTCGTCTTTAAAGAGGATCGCCACGGCTCCATTCTTACTCTGATGGGGCTGGGCGAAACTCGTGCCTATGGTAATACTCCCGCCCTCGCTGACTGCATCGGCGGCGTTATCGAGAATATTCGCGAACGCCTCGGTGAGGAGGCCCGCGTCGGCCATGGTCACAAGCTCGCCCTTCGCGAAGTTCTTTACCACCAGTGCCTTTTTCGCATCGAGCTTTGGCTTCGCTGCGAGAAGAGCATTGTCAAGAACGTTGTGGATATTCACGGACTTCAGGTCGGGCGGGGCCGAGTCGGCAAACTTCGTGAGCTGGGTGATGATCCCGCTCAACCTGTCTATCTCCGAATTGACGACCTTGTAAAACTCCTCCCTGAACTCGCTGTCCTGGTACCGCTGCGGCAGGAGCTGTGCGAACGTCTTTATCGGGACAAGCGGGTTCTTCACCTCGTGGGCGAGCCTTCCCGCCACCTTTGACCAGAATTCAATCCGCTCGAAATCCTTCTCCTTCTCTTCGAGCACCTTGATCCGGGAGAGGTCGGCGAACGCCAGAATCGCCCCGTCAATCGTCCCATCCTCATCCCTCATCTCGGAAGTGCTCACCCCCAACGGCTTCTTATTCAAGGGGGAGATTATTTCGTGACGGGTATAAATTGATTCACCTCCGAGCGTCTTCAGAAGGATGTCGGCGAAGACCGACCCCATCTTTTCCACCTTCTCCCCCACGATCTCATCTCTCCTTATCTCCACTATCTCCTCGGCGGCGTTGTTGAAAATGGTGACGATCCCCTGCGCATCTATGGTCACGATCCCTGTTCTTAGACAGTTCAACACCATCTCGTTGTGCGCGTGGCTTCGGGCGATGTCCCTGTAGAGGAGGGCGTTTTCTATCGCCATCGCCAGGTAGCTGGAGAAAATGGAGAGCAGCTCTATATCATCATCGTGGAACCCCTTCCCCGTCGTTTTGGCGCCGATCGACACGATCCCGATGAGCTTACCCTTGGCGAACAACCCGGTGACCACCTCGGCCCCCAGGGCCCCCACCTCCTGGTAGAGCTCATAGTCCAGATCGCTCGACGGAATCGCACGAGCCAGGAGGATCTGGTTATTTTTTGCAAGCCATGCCGGCAGCTCGTCAACCTGGTCGAAGCTCCTGAGGGCAGGGAGCTCTTTGGGATAACCGCTGAATGCGAGGGGAATGTACTTTCCCGTTCTAGGCTCATAGAGGAGTATCGCCGCCTTGCCCGCGTTGAACGTGTCAACGATCGCCTCTACGGCGAGATCGAGGAGCTTCCGGTAGTCGAACACTTGGGATATTGCCTTTGAGAACCGCCGCACCACCTCCCGGTAATAATATTGGGGGACTGCGGGCGGCGTCGAGCCGTTCCCGCCCGCAAAGCGGGGTGCATGCGTCCTGAGGTATTCTATCTTGTTGAGCAACTGTGTCCTCTCAATCGCCCGCTCGACGATTTCCACCACCACCCGCCGGTCAAACGGCTTCTCGATCACGAGGTGCGCCCCCGCGTTCCTCACCTCGTCGACGATCGGGGAATGGATGGAGGGGACGAGCACGATGACGGGAAGCGACTTCTGGATCTGAAGAAATTTTCGCACCGCATCGCCCGTGTCGCCGTTCCTTACGCAGGAATCCATGATGACGAAGTCCGGCGGCTGGTTGATGATCGTCTTGAGCCCCTCCTGGACCGTCGAGGCCTTCCGGATGGTCGCCACGTCGGCAAGGATGAGATTGAGCGACTCGACCAGCGGCTTCTCACTGGAAATCAGCACGCCCGAAGCCATGGGTACCCCCTTAGTGCATGCGGCCATACGTACGATGACACGATAGAGGACATACAGATGATCAGGTGATACGTTATGCGTCACTCATCTATGCGATACCATCTGTTCCACCAGCGGAAGGGAGATGGAAAACGTAGTCTCCTCCCCCGCCCCGCTCGTTACGTCAATAATGCCTCCGTGCTCCTCGATGATGCTGTGGGCGATGGCGAGCCCGAGTCCCACGCCCGATTCTTTCGTGGAGAAAAATGGGTCAAAGAGATGCGGCAGGTCTTTTGGATCAATCCCCTTTCCCGTATCGCTGATCTCCATCACTGCGCTCCCTTGCGTCTTGATCTTCGCAACCCTCTTCGCCAGCCCGCCAGATCGAGCAGTGCCGTACGTTATCTGTTCCGGCCAGACTTTTCTAACCCTCACGGTGAGCGCCCCCTTGTTCTCCATTGCCTGCAATGCATTGATAACCACGTTCAGTAAAACCTGCTTGATCTGG
The DNA here is from genome assembly GCA_037133055.1 of Chlamydiota bacterium. GTDB lineage: Bacteria > Auribacterota > Tritonobacteria > UBA1439 > UBA1439 > UBA1439. The sequence continues at coordinate 24,038 of JBAXOY010000013.1, read as the reverse complement.
TCGGCATCTGCCATAACCATCAGCGGCTCTTCCGAAATTTCTTTCCGCACCTCAACGCCCTGCTCGTGTATCTTGCTGCCCAGCAGTACTAACGTATTGTTGAGGATTTCACGAAGATCCGTGATTTTGAACATCGGCGAGCTCGGGCGGGCGAAATCGAGGAGCTGCTCCACAAGGCAGTTGATCCTTTTTACCTCCTCATTGGCAAGTTTGGAAAAATCCTCGCGAAACTCCTTGTCAAAATATTTCTCAGGAAGAAGCTGCGTGAATGTCATCAGTGACACCAGCGGATTCTTGATCTCATGGGCCATCCCGGCTGCAAGCGTACCGAGGGAGGCCAACCTGTCGGCATGGCGCATTTCGACTTCAAGCGCTTTTCTCTCCGTAAGGTCGGAGAACACTATCAGGGCTCCCAGGGTTTTACCATCGGCGCTATTGAATATGGAGGAGCTCACGGCGAGCGGCACCTCTTTCGTCCCGTCGGTCTTGAGTACCACCTCCTCCGCGCTGAAGCTCGCTCTCTCTGTCAGCGTATCCGCGAGAATCTCGCGGAGCTCGGCAGGGAGGACCGTGATGCTCCTCCCGAGGATATCTTGGACGGGAAGCCCAAGTATCGCCTCAGCCCTGCTGTTGAACGCCGTGATCCTTGAGTTGAGATCCACCGCGACCACACCGCTGGTGAGGCTGTTCATCAGGATTTCCTGGTACCGCTTGCTCTCCTCCACCTTCGTGTAGAGCTGCGCATTCTCGATGGCGACGGCAATGTGGTGCGAGAGAGTGCTGAACATTTCCATGTCCTCGCTCGTGAATGTCTCCCCCGTCTCCTTGCGCCCGAAGAAGAGGATGCCGGTCAGCGCGTCTTTCGAGTACACGGGGATGCAGATACCGCTCTTCATATTCTCCAGCAGAGCAATGATCTCACGCATCTGTGGGGATGGCGGAAGCCTCTCAAGCTGCTCTTTGATGATGAGTTCCCGATGCCAGAGGAGTTTCCTGATAAGAGGGTTGTCATCGGGCATATCTCCATAGACAATGGGCGACTTTTCACTCCCATGTGTGGCCTTTGCACCATAGTGTCCGGCGCCATCCGGGAGATAGATGACGCCGCTCTCGATACCCATCGCCTTTGTGATCACTTCCAATATAAGCGATAGCAGTTCCTCCAAGCTGAAGATCGAAGTGAGAATTTTGCTGAGGTCACTGAGGATTTTCCGATGCTCGTATCTCCTTTTGAAAAGTGTCTTGTCTATAAATGACTGGATAACTTCCTTGAGGGGCGTGAAAGCGAAGGCAATAAGCAGCGCGGGGATCATTGCCGTGATAAGCGTTTGCAGGCCGAGTATCCCCCCCATGAGCCAGTTCGCCAGAAGAACGACACCTATATATCCCGCGGTGATGGACGCGGTAAGTGAGGCATAGAGGGTCGTGCGCTTGATGACGATGGTGATATCCATTAATCGATACTTGGCAATGGCATATACAATAAATCCCGTCATTACCAGAGTAAATACCGGGCCGTAACCCTCCGTTTGCTGCACACCCATCATGGGTGCAAGAAAATTCGAGAGGGACGCCAACAAAAGAAAGAGCATGCCCCCCAAAAACACGTATTGAATTTGCAGGCGTTTTATCCCCAAGGAATGCTTCCATTTTCGTGCAAGCTTGAAAAAAGCCATACTCATGATGGAAAGGAAATAGGTGATATAGATCGGGAATAAAAGCCCGTAATGAGTTTTGGGGATGCGGGCGCCAATTTGTACGCCGCTCAAAAGGGAGGAGCCAAAGATGACAGTGGCCACACAGCAACTCGTAATAAAAAACACAAAATGTCTGAGAGATATCCTCCTCCCATCCGGGAAAACGCATGTAAATGCATAGAATGTTGCGGGAATGAATGCTGCAGCAACAAAACTCATGCGGATCCAGAATGCAGCGCTCATTTCACTCCACGCCAGTACGCCCATACATACCGCGAGTGACCAGAACGATATATTGAGCGCAAAGAGGCTGAAAATCCTATTTACAGAGTTGTGCGGATTGCGTTTGAAGGTAAATATCGCCAAGCCAATATTAACCGCGGCTGCGAAGATGAGCATGATGGTGTTGCTATTCAAGATCAACCCTCGCTATTCGGGGTGGTGTATCGTCCAAGTATAATTACTGAGTGTGTTCCTCCCACACTATGTGAATTGATCAACGCGGTAGTGATTCTGTTGTATCTCGCTCTATTGGGGACATAGTCCAAATCGCACTGAGGATCAGGGAATTCATAATTGATGGTGGGTGGGATAACACTATTGGAAAGCGAAAGACACGATGAAATAATCTGGAGGCCTGAAGCCGGTGCAAGTGATTGGCCCATCATTGATTTGAGGGAGCTAATCGGGATCATGTACGCATGGCTGCCCAATGCCTTCTTGAAACCATTTGTCTCGCTGATATCATAGTCCACCATCGAGTTGCCGTGCGCATTGATATAATCAATATCGGCAGGATTGAGGTTCGCAGCATTAAGGGCTAATTCAATCGCCTTTGAGATGCTCGTACCCGACATTTCCACGGCAACGGTTTGAGCGGCCTCAGAGACCGATGCGAAGCCCAGTATCTCCCCATATATCCGTGCCCCTCTTTCAAGGGCATGATTCAATTCCTCGAGAACTATCGCCGCTCCTGCTTCGCTGAGTACCATGCCATCTCTCTTCGCATCATATGGTCTTGACGCCTTTGGCGGATCGTCGTTCCTCTTCGAAAGCGTGCGGACAGCGCAAAAGGTCCCAAAGGTAAACGGAAAAATAGGAGCATCTGAGGCTCCTACAATAATTAGGTCGGCGCTCCCTTTGTTAATCTGATCCCATGCCCAATTAATACCATCTATCGCCGTGGAACACCCTGACGAAATCGTTGTATTTGGCCCTTTTATGTGGAGTTCTATTGGGACATACGCGGTAGCCATATGAGTGGTATATTCAACGCAGGTAAGCGGATGAATTGTTCTTAGCCCCTTTTGAAAGAAGAGCGGGATATATTTTTCTCCTATATCGCCTATCCCAAGAGAAGATGATCCCATGCATACCCCAATGCGATACGGGTCGCTCCCATTAAGCGTTATACCCGCGTCATCAAAAGCACATCGGGCGGCTGCGACCGCAAGTTGGGCAAAGCGCGCTGCCGAAGTGGCGGTAGCATGGGTCATAAATTCTTCAGGCTTGAAACCTTTTACTTCCCCTGCAATTCGACTTGGGAATTTGGATGCATCAAATCGAGTAATTTCCGTTATCCCGGAACGGCCATGGATAAGTGAATCCCAGAACGCCTCTTTGCCTATGCCACTACAAGAAATTGGGCCCAGGCCTGTTACTACAACACGCTTTCTCATTTTAGTTCTTTCGCATCACTGATCTATTTATGTGAGAGGTAATTTCCCCTATCAACGCAACGTCGCCCGTCAAGAAAGCCAATCTGAGCTGATCCCTGAAGCGCCTTTCCTCTCCCCCATATCCAGCATGAAAGGCCATGAGCGCCTGGTCATCGGAGATGTGGGTCAGGATCCCGCGATCCTCGAGTGCGCGCGCAAACTCCTCCGTCTTGCGCGTGAATTCCTTGTACGACATGTTGTTAAGGCGATAGGGCAATGGAGCCCAGAACCCGGGCGGATAAAGGAGCTTTATTTTATACTTCATCATTTCCCGCTCGTAATCTCTTGCGGTGATTTCAAAATTGTATCTGTGCGGCATCTCCCTCCAAGCAGTCCCGGGATATATTCCGGGGAATTGAATGGGGACCGAATCCGGTTTTATCGCGGTGAGGAGCTCGATGCTCTCTTTCTCTGTCATTGCGGTCTCAAAAGGACCCGGGAAAATCATGCTTCCCACGGTGAAGATACCGGCGTTCCGGCATGATATGAGTGTCTGCCGTATCAGATCCGGATCAATCCGTTTCCCGAATCCTTTCTGGAGCACTTCGCTGGATCCGGACTCTATGCCAAAGAAGATGGCGTAACAGCCTGATTGCCTGAGCACTTCGAATTCCGCATCACTTGCCTTTTGGATATGGCCGAAGGAGGAATACGTGATCGTCACACCTGCGTCAAGTATTTCACGCGCAATAGCGGCGGCATGCCTGAGCGGGGTGGTGGAACCCGCGTAGCGAAACGCGCGTACTCCGTGCGATCGCATAATCTTGCTGATCTCATCGACCACCCGCCGGGGACTCTTCAGCCTGAGTCTTGTTCCGCTCTTCACCGGCTGAATACAGAATGCACAGTGACTGGGGCATCCCCTGCTCTCGTCAAGGACAATGATCTTTATCTTCTGATTTCCCGCCATGCTGGGATATGCATCAGAATCATAGAGGGGATAGGGAAGCGTGTCCAGATTTTCGATCCATCGCACCGCATTCTCCTGTATTCGGGGGCCCTCCCGATACATGACATTCGGAATCTGCGAAAGAGGCAGTGCGCCCCTGCAATAGTCGCAGAGAAGGGTGATAACCTCCTCTCCCTCCGCATAGATGAGCGCATCGAATACCCCGGTTGCGGAATAGATATGCCCCTTGAAGATATCCACCTGCGGCCCGCCACCAAATATCTTCAGGGCGGGGAATTCCTTCTTGATAGTCTCAGCGATGCGGATGGACCCCGTGAAGCCGTCGCCGTTCCAGAGCTTAAAGCCGATAAAGTCGGGCTTGAACTCTTTTATCTTTGCGATCACCTCGGCGGCAATGTCGTCGATTACCCGCTCTTGGTGTTTTTCCAGTTTATACGTGAAGTATTTGAGTACTACAAGATCCACAAGAGACGGTTTTGCGCTTTTCCCATCAGTGCCGAAAATCTTGCGATATATAGGTTTCGTCTTCTGCGCAATATGTTCGGGATAGAGCCGTTTAATCATATCCACCGTGCCGTAGTCGAGGATGAGGGTCTCGTGGCCTGCTTCGATGAGGGCCCCGGCAAGATTGGCAAGGCCATTGTCCGGCATGAGGCTGCTCGGCGTAAACGGATAGCCGGCGTAGCTTATAAGGATGCTTCGCATAGGCAGTTACGACCCACCCCAAGATCTTGCCCATTTTTGAACATTTCGATGAGCTTGTCAACTATTTTTGTTCAGTATCGAACAATTATTCTTATAGGCCCCCGGAACAGCATGTGATTTTTCCCACCGGCCCATGCTTTCGCAGGGGTACACTTCAACCGGGATCCAGCTTGGAAGTAGCCCGCAGATGAACGCAGATCGTCAGGATAGACAGGATACAAAAGGGCACAAAAGCGGCGGGATACCCACATGGGACGCGGATCGCTTGAATAGGATGGATACAATGAAGCAGCAGAGGGTACATCATTCTGGACACAGATTTCGCGGATGAACGCAGATACAGAAACAGCACATGATTTTCAAGAATGAATGGGACGCGGAGCCTCCTTCACTTCCCCATTTTCCCCTTGAACTTTCTTCCCAGAACCGTTGTGGTATCTGCGCGCTCTGCGTTCATCTGCGTCCCGAATGCCGATTCTCTTTATGCCTTCACGCCATGATCTTATCCGCGTCCATCCTGACAATCTGCGTTCATCTGCGTCCCGGCGTTGAAGCGTGTAACGCTGGATTCCCGATTTCGCGGGAATGACATCCAGAAGAAGATACCCCCCGTACGTGACCCCCCGTACTATAGTTTTCGTACTATATTTTTCTCTGGCAATTTTATCGGGCATTTGTTATGTTTCAGCACACTCGCACGCTTTCCATGCTATATGTCACGCGGTTGTTCTGTGAGATTTTTCTTATCGCTATGAAAGAAAAATCGAAAGCCGTATGTTGTGCGCTGTTTTCGTCCATGCTCCTCTCCCCTGCCTCGCTATCATCACACGAGCCATTACATCTCCCCCTTTCTCTTCGCGCGCGACATAATGCCCGCTTTTATCTTTTGCATAGGCATGGTGCGTGGACAAACAGAAACTGACAGGGTAAGACAAGTCTGTAATATATGTACAATGTTGCACAATTGTTACGCTCAATAACGTGCATTCATGTATATTAATTTGTGAAGGCTGGATGAGGCAGTGTTAAGCGGGCATTCTAACTACATGGCAACACGCATGTTGCATAATGGTAATTTATCCTATGCGATGGCATAAAACTTGCTTAGGAGGGTCGTATGAGATGGTCACCATTGATTGCGAATAATCGGCTCCGTACTGCGGCGATTCTCTTGATTTCTGCTTTCATGCCCGCTGCTGTTTCTGCGCAGGCATTTAGGAACCCTCCTCAAGACGCCAAAGCGGCAGGCATGGGTAATGCGTTCGTAGGTCGGGCCGATAATGCATCGGCCGTATTTTATAACCCCGCCGGTATCGCATTCCTCGATAGCCCGCTGTCCACCACGGCGAACCTGAGCATCATAGACCCCAGATACAAAAACGAAACCCAGGAGTTCAGGACTAAGAAACAGCAATTTTTTATCCCCGATGGGTTCATCACAACGGATCTTTTCAACAAATATCTATCCTTCGGATATGGCGCCTTTTCAGAATATGGACTTTCAAGCGCGTATCCCAAGGATACGCCCGTCGCCCCCCTCGGCTACCTGGGCTCATTGAAAACTCTCGACAACAGATTCGTATGGGCCTTGCGCGGCCCCAAGCCGTTTGATTGGGCTTCCGTCGGAGGCGGATTCGATCTCACCTACGGACAGACCGTCACCAAGTCTCTTCTGGATTTTGGCGCTCTCACAACGGGGATCCCGTCGGGGCAACCCGGCGGCGCAACCTTCAGGGGAGAAGGCCATGGCTTCGGCTGGAATCTCGGCGCTATGTTCAAGATGAAGAAAATGCACTCTCTTGGAATATCCTTCGCGAGCCATCAGGATATCAACGAGCATGGCAAGTTCAAGCTGGCGGGTTTCCCCCCTTCTCTCTCCCCCGTACCGGAGATATCTTTCCCCGCCACATCGAAATTCGTTCTGCCCATGAAGCTCACGGGTGGCTATATGTTCCAGCCGGTCGATTGGTTTAAATTCGACGCCGACATCACCTGGCTGAAGTTCAGCCGTTTCAAGAACGTTTCCATAAATTTGGATGACCCGACCGGGCGATTCCCCGGCCAGTCAATCGCATTCAACTTCCACGACAGTTGGGTCTATTCACTCGGCGCGGAGCTCGGGCCGTTCAAGGGGGTTTCATTCAGGAGCGGCTGGTGCCATATACAGAGCCCGGTCCCGAGCGCCTATTTTAACCCCGTGATACCCGACGCGGACAGAAACGTGGCGTCACTCGGCCTGGGCTATACGTATAAAAAATTCTCCGTCGATCTCTGTTATGCCGCAGTTGCTATTCAGCCGCGAAAAATAAACAATATGGTGGGCGCGCCCTTCACTTCAATCAACGGCCGGTGGACGGGTTTCGTCAACCAGATCCTTATGGGGGCAAGTTATGCACTCTGACGTTCTCGACGTAGAACGCTCAGCCGCACCCTCGACCCCTGCGGTCAAGATTCTCGTGATTGACGACGAGATCGGCCCTCGGGAAAGTTTGCGGATGATCCTGAAGGACTCCTACGAAATCGTCTGCTCCGACAGCGGGGAGATGGGGGTGGAGGAGTTCCGCGGCGGCGGTTTCGACCTCGTCTTACTCGATCTCAAAATGAAAAAGCTGAACGGGCTCGAGACCCTCGAGAAGTTGAAGGAGATGGATCCGTCCATCAACGTCATCATCCTCACGGGATACGGGACGCTCGAGACCGCCCAGCGGGCGATACGCCTGGGGGCTTCCGACTACGTGAGTAAACCCTTCGACGTCGTCGAGATCTCCAAAACGGTGAAGGCGACCCTTGCAAAGCGGCGGGAAGAGAGGGAGAAGGTGGCGGCCGTCGAGAAGTTCAAGACGCTCAACCGCCACCTCGCGGAGGAGATCCAGTCGCTTCAGAAGCTCCTTTCCTCACAGGACCGATACTGTTCGTTCTTCCATGAGATTTGCAATCCCCTCACTTCGGTCATGGGGTACGTGCAGATCCTTCTGCTGGATCTTGAGGAGAAGATGGGATTCGGCAAGGAGGACCGCGAGAGGGCGTACACGTACCTCCGCATCATCGAAAAAGAGATGGAGCGATGCCGCCTGATGTTCCGGAGTTTTTCGAGCCTTCCAAAAAAGAGCGAGGAAAAACCCGCGCCCCTGCCGCTGCATAAGCTCGTCGAGGAGATACTCATCCTCATCAAGCCGCAGATGGAAACGTCGGGCATACGCGCCGAGACCGACCTTGATGCCTCCCTGGCGGAGGTCACCGTCCAGTCAGGCGAGCTGCGTCAGGTGCTTCTGAACCTCTGTATCAATTCGATCCACGCGATGGAGGGAGGGGGTACGCTGACTCTTAGCGCCAAGCCCGTAACTCCGGAGAGCATTGAGATCGCGGTGGCGGACACGGGTTGCGGCATGGATGAGAACGTCCTCCAAAAGGCGTTCCAGCCGTTCTTTACCACAAAAGGGTCTGAGGTCGGGAGCGGGCTCGGGCTCGCCATAAGCAAGAACATCATTGAAAAGTTGGGCGGTACAATACAGATCTCCAGCCGGAAGGGCACAGGTACGACCATCACTCTATCAATCCCCAGGCAGGCGCTTTAGCTGACCTCTTCTGACAGTTGGTGGGCCCGGTAGGATTCGAACCTACAACCAACGGATTATGAGTCCGCTGCTCTACCGTTGAGCTACGGGCCCAACTACTTCATCTGCAAGTAATTAGGAATTACCTCGAATTGCGCGAAATGCGCTGATGTCCAATTTGTGTCCAAAGGAATCAGTCTCCACCCACTTGAGCATCTCCACCGCCCTGATCTTGCTCTCCGGTGTCGGGTGCGCGTATCTCATCGTCGTCTCTATGGACGCATGCCCCAGGAGCTCCTTCACCACCGGCAGGCTCACATTGGCGAGCACCAGCCGTGTGGCGAAAGTGTGCCTCAAGTCGTGAAACCGGCAGTACCCTATCCCCGATCTCCGCACAGCATTTAAGAATCCTGTCTTCACATCACCGTAGGGGCTGCCCTCCTGGTGGAATACAAATATGCCATCTTTCGGCCGACGCTTCAATACATCGTGCACTTCCGAGTTGATGGGAATCTTCCTGTCCTTCCCGCTTTTTGTCCTGGTAACTGTTGTGCTGGAGGTCAGCGGATTTGACGTAGTATGTCCGCCCGACAGTGTCCAAATAGTGTCTAGTCACCTGCTACGGAGTGTCACCGGTCAGGTAAAAACAAGCTTTGCGATATGTCCGCTTTAGGGGCAGCGCATGAAAGCGAGGGCGTTACCTCGACCATATGGTACGGCCACGTCCTGATAGGATTCCCCTATGCAACGGCCGACCTCATCATAAAGCTTCACGGCGACGAGCTGTCTGCCGGGGACAACCCTGCCCGACCAGAGATGTATGAAACCCGGAAGGGAGCCGATCATTCTCGTATCCGCCTTTGTTTTCATCTTCTTGCTGGCGAACGTGAGCCCTTGTCCAAGCACCTGCGCGCCGACACCTGCGGCGGCCGTGGATCCGCCCCCGATGATCATCTGGGCTGCAGCCCCGCTGCCCATGGGGGCAAACTGGGCTCCCATCATTGCCAACTGTAGGCCGATGGTCATGGCTGCCTTGCCCATGCCTTTGCTGAAATAACCGGTATTCTCTGTGGCGTGTTTCGTAACCGCTTTCTTTTTGTTGATCTCGTCCACGAGGCGTCCGCCGCGTGTGGTCGCCTGATACCCGATGTCATCGGTCTGTGCGGCGGTCTCGTAGTCGGGGAATTTCCCGAACCACGGTGCGGATATTTCAACCCGTGTCGTCTGCGCCGCCCCCCGCTCGATCAATAAGAGCTCGTTGTCGCTGCCGGTGGCGGATTTTCTTGGCCCCTCTCCAACAAACGCGACGACCAGGAGATTGTCGCACTCCTGCGGTTTTCGCACGTCCCGGAGGGTGGTGTCCCGCCCTTGCTCCCCAATTTCCGGTATCGCGAGAGATATGTGTTTCGGTCGGGATATCCGGATGGGTGGTCCGGTCTGCTCCCATATTTTGACCGCACGTTGCCAGGCCTCATCCGCAGCCTCGCGTTCCCCCAATCGCGTGTCGCACAGCGAGATCAGGTATTCGAACGTCCCCATGTCAGCGTTATATTCCCCCTCCACGGAAAGGTTATCCTGGAGCATCCCGCTCGTGAAGCAGGCCCGGGCATTTTCAAATTCTCCCTCTTGGTAGTATCTCAATCCGCGAAGAAGGTAGACGAGGCAGCGCTCGTACGGTTCTCCCTTGAAATCTTTCGAGTCCTCGTCATGCCATACAGAGCGCGCCTTGCGCGCCTCGGGGGTATTCGCGTACACGGTCTCGATTCTCTTGATCGCCTCGTTGAGCGCGCGGTCCACGAGAATGGGGCGGAGATCGTTCGGGACGGTATCCCATGCCTCGATGCTCTTGAAGGCTGTTTCCGAGAGGTTGAGAACGGCGTTGCGGTCCCCCTCCGTCTCCAAGCGCATGAGGCAGTAGCGGATGTCGGAGGGGACGCCCGCAGCTTGGGAAATCGGAACGAGGACCGGAGCGGGTCGCGGGGGCGTCTTGCATGAACTGAACACGGCGACCATACTCACGACCGGCATAAGTCGGATGAAATACGTGCCCGTTTTCATCTTTTACACCCGCACGTGCGTTATCTGGACATCGCTGCGGCGAGCTTCAGCGATATTTCCCGCGCAAGCCACCGGCCCTGCTCCTCGGGCGGCATCTTTGCGCCTGCCGATCTCTCCGTGCCGGGGAGACGCGATGCGAGGCCGAGTTCCCGCGTCGTGGCATACGCCATGACGCGGCCGGTTTTGAGGTCCACGACCTTGGCCGCAATGATATAGGGCATGCCCTCTGTGGAAGCGGGGAATACCGCCGCCTCCATGATCCAGTCGGATTCCTTCCGGACCGCATCGGCGGAGACATCTGCCTGGGAGCGTCCGCTCGACGCTCCCTGCTCCCGTGAGGCGGTAGCCTGCGCAATCCGCTCGACCGCATCCGGGTCGATCACACGGCACCCCGCCATGAGGAAGGGAGTGATCAACCCTTCCCTGAGGCCCGCGGCCATCTCCGCCGGAAGAAAGTCCCCGGCGGAATCCGCCCGTTTCTCCGTTCGCCGTTCCGTTCTTTCGCGCTCCGTATCGTGCTGCTCGTAATCGTTAATGATGCGTAGCGACGAGCCCTTTGAGGTCTCCATGACGACCCTCTGATCCGCTCTCCAGAGTTCGGAGTCCGTCGCAAACCTCCGGTTGACAAGAATTAGTATCCGGGGCTCTCCCGCGGCCTTATACCATTGTGCATCGGCTACGCCTGCCGATGAGCGTGCCTCAGGTGCACGCGAGCCGAGCCTTGCCTGCTCTAAGGTGATACCCGTCGGCCCCGCGGCCGGAAGCGGAACCGCTTGAACCGCCATGGGGGAAGGGTGTTCGCGGCTACATGAGGTAGCGCACGCGGCGGCGACCGCCATCAGAATATGGATCTTCCTCGATGGATAGGCACTCATATTAGGGCATCTCCTTGCCGCAGCGCTCGTTCCTATCGATACACCGCGTCATCGAGGCCGACGCGCTTGATCTCGAACTGGTCTTCCCAGACCACCGCCGAGGATTCCGCGTCTATCAACTGATAGATGTAGAGCAGATAATCCTCCCGGCCGTACGCCGAGTTTTTGGCGAGGCCGTCTATGCTCCCCGAGAGAAAATAGTCGGCGCCCGCAGGAAGATTGTGCCTTTTCTCGGGGGACGCCGACGCCAGCCCGCTCCGCTTGGCCCTCCGTTCACTCAGCACATCGTCCATCCGCTCTCTGCCGAGGAATATAATGCGGCCCGCCGCGGCGCTGTTGAGCTGGACCCTGAGTTTCTTCAGGAATATATCCGCGTTGATGGGGAAGCGCGAGCGATTGCGGAAACTGAGGAGCACGACGGTCGGCGGCTCTTTCGCATGGGCGACAACAGGGGCCCGGAGGAGGGATTGGGTCATCCTGTCGGCGATGGCAAGGAGATCCTGAGACTCGGGCCCCGTCCCCGCCATCGGGGTGCCTGGCATCCGCGGGTCCACATCCCGGACCGGTATTCCCTTCTTGTATTTTGTCCCACCGCACCCGGGCCCTGCGCACAGGGCGCACAGGGCAGCTGCGAATAATAGGCGTGTTATCGAACGTGTAGGCATAGGTATCATCTCCGAAGATCCGTTCGTCGTTTAGTGTACGGCGAGAGGTGCGCGAGCAGAGAGGCGCGACAGGTAGTCGTTCGCCAGCCGTTCTATCTCATCGCCGTACGGGTGCCCTAGTTTCTTGGCTGCCCAGATCATCTCTCCGAGGTAGTACGACATCTCGAATCGGTCATAGGCGTCGGTTGTGCCTCCCCGCGACCGTATCAGCGCGTCATACACATACGCCTTGTTGATCATCCCTTCCCGGAAGCTGTCCTCCCTCATCCATCGGAGCGGGGCTGGGCGTTCCCCCGAATGCTTCAGCAGCGCCTTCTCTGAATCCCACACCGGCTGCCATCCCTCCTGCAAAGTCCCGCATGCGGCCTTCAGGGATGTCAGCGATTCCAGGTAATTCCTCAATGCCCGGGTGAGAAATACGTCCCCCGGCGATTGGCGGCGCTCCTCATGGCTTTTCAACGTCTGCGGATCGAGGGCGATGAGCGCCTCGACGGAGGGGTGAAGCGGTTTCATCGACCCCTTGTCGATGAGCACCTGGGCGAGCGCCATCCAGGAATCGACATTCGGCGGAATGTCGAAGGCGATCCGGCGGCGGTTGATGGGGGGAAGCGCGACGGCCGATGCGGAGGACGCGACGGCTTTTTCGGCGCCGAGTTTCGTGCATACCTTCGTGCTGCGAGCGGCAAATATCGTGATGGAATGCTGCTGCTTGCCGTGGAGCCGTCCGATTTTGTAGCAGGTCTCCGAACAACGGCGTCGGTGAGAGGGGAACTCCTTTTCCTGATCCCGCATTCCATGGAGGGTCTCATCCGCGTTTTTCACGTCGGCGGCGGTCATGCGCTGCCGCACCTTCCGGCCGGTCGACTCAAGGCGCGATTTGAAATCATTAGTGAGAGCGCGCACCTGTGTCTGTAATGTCTCCGTCTCCTGCGCAATCCGGCGAAAGCGGGGGGAGGAGGACTCGATATTTTTCTGAAGAGCGGAGTAGCGCGCATCGAGATCCCTGACGGATTTTTCCCACGCCACGTTTTCCCTCGTGAAGTCGCGCATTGATCCCTCGCTCGGCTCGGCAAGTTTCTTTTCAACCAGTGGGGTCACTGCGGCGGGCGTGGCGCATCCGCACAAGAGCGCCGTCGCGATAAACGCCGGCCAGGCGTGCGCGAACACCCTTGTGCGATGCTCAAGGATATCGCACTGGGGTGGGGAGCCTGTATCCATCTTCCTGCTAATCATATATCGTTACGGGGCCTTTGGGGGTGAACCCGCGGCGGGTGGAGAAGCGTGTGGAACCGTTTTCTGAGCGGAGATCTCATTGACCGAGGATTCGAGCGCCTTGTATTCGTCCGCCGTATCCTGGGCGATGCTGCGGTAAACCGACGCCATCTCCTGGAGCGTCGTGGCGAGCTGATCAGCGTGCCGATTCGCGCCTTCAACCTTCTGCATCTCCTGCCGGATGGAGTCGACCGCTTCCTGGTGCTTCGCCAGAAGTTCGCTGTGCACTTTCCCATCGGCCTTCTGAAACGTCTCTGTCATCTCCTTGTCCTGCGTCTGGAGGCGCGCGCTTATTTCCGCGCGCAGCGTGTCGATGTTCGCCTTGAGTGTGTTCAGCTCCTTCTCGAGCCGCTGAATATCTCCAGCCAGGTCATCAAGTATCTTCGTGCGCTTCTGATTCTTTGCCGTCTCCTGCGCCAGGGATTGCTGGACCTTCTGCGTCATGGCGCTAAGGTCCGAGCGGTGTTTCTTCTGTCCCTCTTCGATCTGGGTGGCTACCCAGGTGTTCGTCGCGCATCCGGCCATGAGCACACAGGATGCCGCGGTGGCGAGCAGAACGGTCCTGATGAATATTCGTGACAAATAATGGCGGGGTTTCATGTGCGTCCTTTCACTACGGGATTATTTTCAGCGACCGATTCTACCTCCATAGATCAATGAGAATGGAGACAAAATTGCACTATTCGCCGATTTATAGATACATATTCTTGTTCGAGGCTATCCAGATTTGCGTCTCCTGTCAATCCCCCGAGGGGGGTTATTATTCAGGGGGTGAGGTTGATTCTCCATGTCACCGATCACATTATCCCCAGCCAATCGCAATGCCTATCATCATCCTTCTCTGTGGAATTTGCAAGGGTGGACTTATGGACAGGATTCCTAAGACAATGGCTGGAGGGGCCGCAGGTGTGATAGGATTACTCCGATCCAGTACCGCGTTCTCGACCGGCAGATGTGGATGTGAACAGCGGATCGTAAACGGGCAAGCAGCCACCGGAAACGCCTCTTACGGGGTGGTCGCGGGCAAGCTCAACCCCAGTTGCCCGGATTACCGCACCGTCAGCGTCTCCCGGTCCACTCTGCCGAAGTAGATAAGATTGGATGCCGAGGTTGTCTTCGTTGCATCCACTGCTCCGCCTTCGAGGACGTAAGTTCCGGGTATGATCCCCGAGAAGTCCGCCGTAAGCGCGGGATAGTTCGGGATGAGTGCCGTTGTCATGACCGTCCCCGCCGCGAACCCGAGGTAGGGGGTGGGGGAATTCGTGAACCCCCTGCCAGACTCGTAGTAGAGGGTGGAGCCGTCCGCCAACAGGATCCTAACGAACGGGTAGCAGGGCGTCGGGATGGCGAGGACGTCAGCCGTGACCGAGATGCGGTCGGTGGTTGCGAACGTCGTTTTGTCGGCCGTGAGGTCGATCGGGGGGGGCTCCCAATCTCCCACAACGATACCGATCGGAGAGGCCTTGTGTCCCGGGATGGCGTTCAGGTCCGCGATCGCGTCTATGAACATGCTTTCCCCCGCCGTGTCCACCCGGTAGGCGCAGCACTTATCGTCGGTGTGCTCGGTCACATAGATGCGGTTGCAGTCGTCGTTCGCGACGACGCGCCGCCCATTGATCGGGATGTCCGCCATCGCGCAAAGCGTCCAGGACGCGAGTGACCACATCGTCACCTTGGAGTCCGTGCCCATATAGTGCCCGATGAACAGGTAGTTCCCGTCGGGGGAGATGGCGATGCCACGCGGCTTAATATACGGCATGGTGGAGAGCGGCGGCAGGGGCATCCACGGCAAGGTCAGCATAACCCTTTCGATCCGGTTCCTGCCCATATTGCACACGTAGAGCACGTTGCCGTCCGGGCTGACGGCCGCTTCGCCGAGGCCCATGGCGGCCGTATCGAAGGTGTAGGTTCTCTGCGGGACCAGGTCTGCGGTCCTGAACACCCTCACCGTCGTGTACATATCCGAGACGCACACACGGGTGCCGTCCGGGGTGAACAGCATGAACGCCGGCTCTATCCCCGTGCTTGTGTCGGGCGTCAGCAGCTCGTAGGTCGCCGTGTCGTATCTCATGCACGTGAAGGAATCGCGGAGCCCGATGAACGCCTCTAGGCCGTCGGGCTCCACGGCGACCCCCATCGGCCTGATCCCCGCCGGCGCGTAGTCGTACTCGTGGACCACCTCGAAACTCTCCGCGTCAACCACGAAGGTGCGGTAGCCGTTGGAGCACGTCACCCAGAGTTGCGACCCGTCGGGAGTAGCCGCGATCGAATGCGCGTCTTTTGCCGGGAGTTCAAGCGTCCGGAGGATCTCAAGGTCGCTCCCCCTCAGCATCATGACGGTGCTCCACTCCGGCTGCGGGGTGTCGTGGCAGTAGCCGTTCACCACATACACTACCTCTTCCGCCGGTGCTGCGGGCGGCAGGACGGCATAGCCGAGGGGAGGGCATAGCGCCAGGGCCGTGCAGAGCAGCCGTCTGCTCACTGTGGCACCTTCTAGATGCCTCCTCATATGCGCGCCTCCTTCCATTCCCCCGCTTTCAGGATGCCGGCTCAATGCACCGTCAGCGCATCCTGATCCACCGTCCCGAAGTAGACGAGATTCGACGCCGAGGTCGTCTTAGTGGCATCCACCGCTCCGCCCTCGATAACGTAGGTCCCCGCCGCGATCCCCGAGAAGTTCGCCGTGAGTGCAGGATAACCGAGGATAGGCGTGGAGGTGGTAATCGGTCCCGCCGCGAAGCCAAGGTAAGGCACCGGCGAGGCCATGAACCCTTTGCTCGACTCGTACCAGAGCGTCGAGCCGTCCGGCATGACGATGCGCACGAACGGGTAGCACGGCACCGTGAGCGGCCACACATTAGCGGTCACCGATATGAAATCCGTCGTGGCAAAGGACTTCTTGTTGGGCGTCAGGTCTAGGGGAGGCGTAGGTGTCCTCGTCGGCGTCCTTGTCGGAGTGCGGGTAGGCGTTTTTGTTGGGGTACGGGTAGGTGTTCTAGTCGGGGTTCTTGTAGTCGTTGGCGTCGCAGTAGGAGTCCGGGTAATGGTCGGTGTCGGAGTGATAGTCGGCGTTGCAGTGGGAGTCTGCGGCGGCGGATCATAAAAAGCATAAAACCTGTTGTCATTAGATCCCACGTAGACCATCCCGCCAGAGCCGATGGCAGGGGAAGAATGCACATAGCTGTCAGCATAGTTGCTCGTTTGAAAGCTCCACAGGAGAGAACCGGTAGGATTAAGCCCGTAGATTCTCCTGTCATAAGACCCCACGCAGACTCCCCCGTCAGAGCCAATGGCGGGGGAAGAAGAAACAGCATATCCGGTTAGATAGCTCCACAGGAGCGAACCAGTAGAATTGAGACAGAAGATGCTGTTATCCAGCGACCCCACGTGGACCCTCCCGTCAGAGCCGATGGCGGGGGAGGAACCCACATAATCTCCGGTTAGATAGCTCCACAGGAGAGAACCGGTAGGATTGAGACAGTAGATGTTGTTGTCAAAAGACCCCACGCAGACCCTCCCGTCATAGCCGCTGATGGCGGGGGAGGAATCCACATAACCTCCGGTTAGATAGCTCCACCCGAGAGAGCCGGTAGGATTGAGACAGTAGATGCTGTTGTCCCGAGACCCCACGCAGACGCCCTCGCCAGAGCCGATGGCGGGGGAAGACCCCATCACCAAATATCCAGTTAGATAGCTCCACAGGAGAGAACCGGTAGGATTGAGACAGTAGACGCTGTTGTCCCGAGATCCCACGTAGATCTTTCCATTACAGCCTATGACGGCGGAAGAATAATCCGAACATCCGGTTAGATAGCTCCACAGGAGAGAACCGGCAGAATTTAGACAGTAGATGTTGTTGTCAAAAGACCCTACGCAGACCCTCCCGTCAGAGCCGATGGCGGGGGAAGCCTCCACATAGTTGCTCGTTTGATAGCTCCACAGGAGAGAACCGGTAGGATTTAGCCTGTAGATTCTGCAGTCCCGAGATCCTACCCTGACTCCCCCGTCAGAGCCGATGGCGGGGGAAGAAGTCACCGGGCTTCCGGTCTGATAGCTCCACAGGAGAGTTCCCGTCTGGGAACCTGTGTAAGCGCTCCAGCCTGTGTGCTGCGCATTCGTACGGAACATCGGCCACGGACTGTCGGCGAGTTGGGCATAGAGCGGAAGGACGAACATAAAGCAAGACATCGCTACACCAAGACACAATCCCCTTTTCATCAGGCCCTCCCCCCCGTTAGAACCATAGCCAATATCTTGCTCCCGGGCCATGCTAACACTCATAACTCAATTTGTCATACTGCTTCTTTTCAAGACTATGCGGTCCGCGTTGCCCTCTGCTCCGCCGGGGTGGGGCCGTTCTCTATGAAACTCTGGAGGTCATCGGACTTGACGTAGTACTTCCGCCCCACCCGATGCGCCTTCAGCTTGCCATGCCTGATCCAGTACCGCGTCCTCGACCGGCAATTCTGGATGTGACTATTGGATCGTGAACTTTGTGCTCACGTTCAGAAAAGCATCCTGCCGTTCTGTAATCGGCTTGCTCGGGTCGAAGAACGCTACCACCGCCTCGTACTGCCCCTTCGGCCATTTCGTCGGTATCTTCGCAGACAGGAACGGGTACGAGAACGGCATCGCGAGACCGGGGTAGTTCACCACAAGCGGCATCAAAGAGGTCTTCAGGTCGCTTGCATTCACCATTACGCCGTCGGGACCTATTAGCACCGCATAGACGGTAAACGGCGTATCAATCGCGATGTCCAATACGAATGTCCCCACCACTGTGTTCTTCGAGTTGAACGACGACCCGTTCAGCTCGACATGTCCCTCCGGCGGCGCTGGGGGCGTCGGCCATCCCGGCGTAGCCGTCGGCTCAGTAGGCACCGGTGTTGCGGTCGGCGGGACCGGAGTTCTCGTGGGTGTCCGCGTGGGGTTGCTGGATCGGGCAGAAGAGTTGAGCGCGGATAAGGCGTACGATTCGGCGGGGCATACTGAGTGAAACATTTCCAGCGTGCTACCCCGCTTCCTGCGGGGTAGCACGCGTCAAAATATCAAAACGACGGTTACTCGCTGGCCCGGACTGCGCGGACGTAACTACTGCGCGTCTTATAGTCGCCGTGGAGGGAACAGTTGGAGAAATCCACGTAGGACGCGCGATCGGCACCGTACTCAGTAGAGGACCAATAGTTGCCCAACTGATATGAACCTAAATGATCCTTGTCATTACATATCGTTGACAGCTCTCCTCCCGCGCCCCCGGCGGGCATTCTCCAGTCATCCTTACCCAGCCAACTCAAACCATTGGCCCATTCTATGGCGGCCAGCCACGTCTTTGTACCATTCCCCGCACAGCCAAGACCATCCTTCTTACTTGCCACGTACATGGATCCTATCTGCACGACATCACCGCTACCACTCGGACCATATGTCAGATACCAGGAGTCTGTGTTTGGGGTTGGAGTAGGCGTCCGTGTCGGCGTTCTCGTGGGTGTCGGCGTCACCGTCGGCGTCGATGTCCTTGTCGGCGTGCGTGTGGGGGTGACGGTCGGCGTCCGTGTAGGCGTGCGCGTGGGAGGTGGGATTGGGGTTGGAGTTATAAACTTCGCAAACAAAGTATCGAAATAAACATCATTATTGTTATTCTTGCCTCCGTCCTGGTTTTCTTTGCAATCAACATACACACTCATTAACGTAGCACTTTCTGGAGCCTTTATACTGTCGTAGTACATTGTTATCCAGGCATCAAAGCGACTGAAGTTCCATGATCTCATTTCTGTAGATCTCAGATTATTTTCGTCATACCACCACTCTACCCAGAATCGATAACGGGTATCCCCTGGAATGCTGCCTTCTTTTTCCTTCTTGACAAGAAATTTACCCTCAACATAATAATTATCACCTGCCTGAACACCTACTTTGCAGGACCTGATTCCTCTCCCCCAAGACTCCCCTCCACCGGGATAAATGCTATACCTAGAAGTGGGATCCTCCATACGACAAGAGTATGATCCATTGGCGACCCAAGCACTTGATCGATCGATCTTTGTGTAAGCTCCGAGTTCTTCCCAACCCGCAAGACGATCCCAGTCTTTGTCAGGGACTTCGAAAGAAGGATTACAATCACTGAAGATGTTCACCGATGTGGGAGTTGGCGTAGGGGTCGGCGTGGGGGTACAAGTGGGGCCAGTATATTGATATTTGACACGCACTGCTATGCAATCCACTCTAATGCTTCCGGAACTGGGGCCGCAATGTGCCAGTAACGCGCAGGTAAAATTCTCATTGCGAAAATCAGTCGGACTCCAAGTGCGGTCAAAAAGCGACCATTCTGTCTCATACACTACCCAATCTTCTGCTGGGATACCTAAGAAATACTCATTTGTTCTATCACCGCAATTAGACAACCATGACAAAAGAAGGTTTACAGATGGATAGTCGCATAGGTTGGACCTTTCCATCCTTGCATACACTTTAATGCCCGTGATAGTGGTAGAACAAGCATCTCCGGGGATACCAAAATCGAAGTTGTTCCACCCTTGAAACTCCCCCGAGGTTCCAGAGGCATATTCTCCATCACAAGAGGGCACAGGGGTGTAAGCTCTCTCGGGGTTTTCCCATTGACTAAATTGAGGACAAAGGCCGTACCCGTTGGGAAGTTTCCAGTCCGTATCATATTCCTGCAAAGCATGACCTTCCATTGCAACCTTCTCATCCACTTTCAATGCATTCTGCGGATTAGTCCACTCATTGCGGCATCCGCCGTGAGACGTGGGATAGCGCCATCTCCTATCAACAGTAATCAGGTTGGGGATTATGATTTCATTGTCCCTAATGGTCAAAGCAGGTGCAGCGGAGATGGAGCCGGCTTCTTCATTCTCCATCACCATATTGTTCACTGTCTCTGCTCCATCTGCAATTTCAAACTCCGCCATGGCTAGATTGCTGATCCGGTTATTCGGATCAAACGGGTCGCTTTCTTTCTTAACCAGCACGGAATAGATGGCGTAGCCACCTGCATCCAGATCATTGAGTGTTGCGGAGAGAATGGGGCCGCTCATTTCCTTGACGCTGAATCCCCTTGCGAAAGCCCTGGAAATATCTATGTCCTCTTCCCCGCCATTGATGAGTTGAAGTCTTCCATCCGGATATTCCACCGCAATATAGCCATCGGCGATGAGTTCGCCTGCAGGAGGAGCAATGTTCGCGCTTAGTATCAATTGCTCGCCCGGCTGATATACCTGCCTATCAACGCTCAATGAAAGTTGAACTTGCTCATCGGTTGAGGAAAAGACGTTTACGCCCGCGACAACGAATGCGGCACACAGCATGACCAATCTCATCGAAGTGTTCATAACCCCTCCTTTTCCCTTTTCAGGGTTTGGCGCATTGCATCGATCCTCCCTGCTTGTTATCTATCCTGCTATTCATCATCGATACTTCCTTTTTTTAGCGTGCTTCTTATCTGTGCCAAGTCAATGAGAAGCAGGAATCATGCCACAGTACGCACAGTGAGCAATATGACTTATATGACACCATTATGCTTTGGACAGGAAAAGGATACATCAATGCTTGTATGTAAATAGGTTGGACTTTGAGCGATCACTAGGGAGCAGAAGTATTGAATATTAATCAGGGGTGATGAATATTCAACAGTGGGTCGGGAAAATAGGTGAGTAACTAAAGGGGAAGTTTTATCATGAACTTCTTCATGCGGTATATGACGAAATTGCGATCTTTACCCAGAAGTCTTGCGGCATGAGATACATTGCCACTGGTTTTAGCTAATGCCTGCTCTATGATTCTCTTGCCCCAATCGTCATAGGAGAGACCTCTTTCTGTGAGAAGCTCCTCCTCCATTATGCGTGTATCCTTACTCAACTCCTGAGGCAGGCAATCGGGAGACATTTCTTCACCGGAAGTCAGGAGACATGCCCTCTCAATGACATTTCTCAGTTCCCTCACGTTCCCCGGCCAATTGTATTCCTGCAAGAGTGCAAGGGTCTCCTGTGTAACTCCCTTTATTTTCTTAGCATGCTCTTTGTTAAATAGCTCAATGAAGTACTCTACCAGTGGTTCGATATCTTCTTCTCTTTCCCTCAATGGGGGTACGCTCAGTACATATACGTTAAGCCTGTAAAACAGCTCTTTCTTAAATGCCCCGTCTTTAACAAGTTGTTTAAGATCCTTGCAGGAAGCTGTAATAATCCTCACATCTGTGCTGGTATCCCTCTCTCCTCCAATACGCCTGAATTTTCGATCTTCAATAACTTTTAACAACTTCCCCTGGAGAGAATAATCCATCTCGGCTATTTCATCGAGAAAGATCGTTCCCCCCTTTGCCAGCTCAAACAGGCCTTTCTTAGTTCTTACAGCCCCGGTGAAGGCACCTTGCTCATGTCCAAAAAGCTCGCTCTCAAAAATATCCCGCGGAAGAGCAGGGCAATCTATGTCCACAAAGTTATGGTGCTTTCTTTCGCTGAGATTATGAACCGCCCATGCGATTAGCTGCTTACCGGTCCCGGTCTCACCCTGTATAAGAACTGTCGTATCCCTGCTTTTAGCTACTATGCCAATGGAGTCAAACAAACTTCGCATCCGCCGACATCGATACACAATCCTTCTGGGTAGATGACCGTAAATTAATGTCTTGTAAAATTCCTTCTCGTCTGTAATTTCTCGGGAAACACCTACATATCCGATTGCATTGCTGCTTTCATCTTTTACAACTACCATTCTAAGATAAACAGGGAATATCCTTCCATTCTTGCTCCTGTCAAAAACCTCACCTTCCCATCCCTCCAGCCCGGATCCATTTCTCACCTTGTCCGCGAGCTTGGGTGGATTCCCAGGAATACCCTCAAAGAATTCCGAGGCTTTTTTCCCTAATATCTCACCCGCTGAGTGCCCAAGCAATTTCTCGGCAAATGGGTTAATGTAAACAATGCAACGGTTCAAATCGGTTATGACTACACTCTCGTCCATGCTGTTTAGGACATGGACAAGAAATTCATTCGGCTCTATGAGATTATGGTAAATGCTATTCATTATCACCATGCCTACAAATAATTTTTAATCGCCTCTCGAAAGGAATGCTTGCAAATGACCTATCACTGCACACCGCCGTGGTGTGCAGAGGGCTACTCACTGAATCGTGAAGAGATTTGAGTTCTCTACCGGAAGGTCGGTGCGGACGAATCCATCCCACTTGTAGATGAAGGTGGTCGCGAAGACGTAGTTGCCCGCGAAGCCCGCCGCGCTGTTTTTTAGACAATGAGACCAAAGGCCATGAAATTATACTACAGGTGCAGTCTGACCTTGGTCGTTTATACTCCCTTTTCGGTTTTCTGTCAAACAGTTTTTTGCTGGTTTGTCCAGTTTTTTGCTGGTTCTTTTCAAGACTACGCGGTCCGCGTTGCCCTCTGCTCCGCCGGGGTGGGATCGCTCTCGATGAAGTGCTGGAGGTCGTCGCCGTTGACGTAGCACTTCCTCCCGACAGTGTCCAAATAGTGTCTACCCACCTGCTACGAATGCCGACGACGCTAGACAAACCCATACATAAATTCTTGGCGCAACCCATTGCGGCTGTTGCTAATTACTTGGATTGGTGAATGTTAAGGAAAGTAACTTGACAGGTTTATGAGTCCGCTGCTCTACCGTTGAGCTACGGGCCCCCTGCGACGTTGAAGATACCATTTCCGGGAGCACCGTTCAAGACGCAATTGACCCTCATGGCTTCTGACTAAACATGGGCAAGACTCCGCACCTCGGAGATAAAATCTTCCAGAGTCATTAACTGCGCATGTCGAGTGAGTGGACCCGGACCTCGTCCACAATCAGGCGTTCCCCCGCGCTGTCCAGCAGCAGTTCCGGATCGTCAAGGGCCTGTTGACGAGTAAAAGGATCATCCAGTGTCAGATATGAATAATCGGGCAGGACCTGGCGCAGCATCGTGGACTTGCCCGCCTGGCGCGGGCCGGTGACCACCACGGCAGGAAACTGTAGCATCTCATGCAGTACCGGTTCAAGATCGCGATGAATGTACGTCTTCATGCGTGATAGGTTCTTACAATGGCGGTAGACATGCAAGCCATATTTGCAGTCTTACTGCAAATATGGCAATGGGGACATGCCCGGGTCACACAAGCCCCCTTTTCCATGTCGCGAAGAATCGTCGGGATTGCTTCACGGTTTACCGAGCCTTCCAGATTGGGCCAGCCTTGTGCGCACCGCGCGTGGGTGCTTCGTTAGGGGGATAGGTGGAAAGAGGCCGGGGAGTAGCCCCCGGCCTCTTCAGCACTACCTACAACTTGCCGTACGGATTATTGTATGGTCAACGTCTCCCTGTCCACGTTCCCCACATACACGAGGTTGTTCAGCGAGGTCGTCTTTGTCGCGTCCACGGCCCCGCCCTCGAGGTAGTACGTCCCCGTGGGCAGATTCTTGAACGGCATGGCCAGGATCGGGATGTTGGTTATCGGCGTCTGCACGGTGATCGGCCCCGCCCTTACGCCAAGGAAAGGCGTCACGGACGGGTAGATCCCCCCCCCATCCACGAAGTAGATCGTCTGTCCGTTCGGCTGGATGATC
>JBAXOY010000012.1:0-41013 GCA_037133055.1 Chlamydiota bacterium | reverse complement strand
CTGCCGCGCCGCCTGTCGGGTGCGAGCGGATCAAGGCGCGAGGCCGAAGGCGTACCCAGCGCCGTGCGCTGAGGCCGGAGCAACGCCGCGCCGCGACGCAACCGGCGGCGGCCCGGAGGGTTTCGGCGGCGGGCATCGTGGCGGTCCTCGGCGACGTGCTGATCCGGGGGACGAACCAGGCGGTCTCGCGGTCGCAAAGGATGCTGACGCCCTTTTTGCGGTTGATTGCCGGAGCCACGGCATCAGAAAATTTTCCATGCGGGATTTTACGCAGGCAATGAGCACGCGCGCGTGACGCGCGGTGGGACGCGAGGAGAAAGGGATGAACATTATGCGCTCAAAGGCCCGGCTCGTGTGGGGCACGCTCGGCATCGTGTGCGCGGTCTGCGCGGCCGTCTGTGGTTTTCTCACCGTGTGCGTCTGGACGCCCTTCCCCTCTGTGCACACGTTCGATTTCCTCTCCCCGGTGATGAACCCATTCCTTATGCTGGGAGAGCGCGTATACCAGAGCGGCGCGCGGCATGCGACGCTTCTCGCCGTTCTTGCCGCCGGTGTGGGGATTCTGTGCTCGCTGCTGGTTGTCGCGCGAAGGGAGAACCGGCAGCCATCAAGAGCGTTTCTCCTCCCCGCGTTGACCGTAGCGGTGGTGGCGGAACTGCTCTGGACCCATATCCCCGCAGCCGTGTCCTATTCTCTGCTCGGCGCCGCCTTCGTCGTGTTGGTGATTGCATCCGCTGCCGGTTACCGGGAGCAGTTGAAGGACCTTATCCCCCCTCCGAACCGCAGGAACAGGATGCTGTCGCTTCTGGCCATTATTGTGATGGGGCTCGTCTTCCGCGCCTATCACCTTGACATCCGCCCTCCGGGCCATGCCCATCACTCCGCGGAGACCGGACTGATCGCCGCGCAGCTTGCGCATGAATCCCCGTGGGATTTCACCAGCCCGGCGAAACTTGTCAAGGCCGTCCGCGAGACCCGCCGGCTTTTTAATGACGAGGCGGGCGTGCAGACTGAACGCGCCTGTAAGTATCCGGCATGCAGTGGCTATTCGGTATATCATTTTTCACTGGATGATACGAGCTATCAGATCATTCTCAATTGGGCCGCGTTTAGTATATGGGGGTCGCATTTCATTCTTCAGAGGGCGCTTTCGGTCGTGCTCGGGGTGCTGGCGCTCTACGTTATATTTTTGCTCGGAGAGGAGCTTTTCGGGTCATCCGTGGGGTTGTTCGCGGCGCTGTTCATGGCGGTGTGCCCCTGGCACAACGCGCATTCACGGTATAGCGAAGTCCCGTTCGCCCTCACCACGCTCTGCGCGGCGTTCACCATGCTCTGCGCGGTGAGAGCGATACAGGGCCGCAGCATCGGATGGGCCGTTTCGCTGGTGTTCAGTCTCGCATTGGATTTCTATGTGTACCCGAGCGCCCAGTTTGCCGTCCTTGTGGTCATTGCCTTCTGGATCTACTCCATGGCGCGAAGCAGGCAGTCCAGGAAATCCCTTCTCATCTCCGGCCTGGCAGTGCTGGTGCTCGTGGCATTGTTGAGCGCTCCACGAACGCGCCTTTTCAGCTCGACCCAGAAATTGCAGTTGATCAATGCGCCGGTCAACGAGAGGGTCGGGTACGCACTGCAGTCCTACCGGGCAATGGCGGTGAATGTCGTGAAGCTCGCGAAATCCCTGCTCGTGGAGGCGACCGACCTTGACTGCTGGTTCAAAAAGGAGGGGGCCATCCTCCTCTGGCCGGTGAGCGTTCTTTTTGTGGGCGGGCTCGCCTGGTGCCTTCCCCGTCTTTCGGATTCGAGATGCGCGCTTCTCATCCTGTGGTTCGGCATCGGAGTGCTCCCCACCATCTCCTCCCGCGATGTGCTGGCGCGGAGAATCACCTGCGCGGCTCCGGCCATATATATCCTGGCCGCCCTCTTCGCATGTGTGGTGCTCGCCCGGCTTCGGCAACTCTTCGCGCCCGGGCTTGCCGTGGCGGGCAGGATCCTCCTGTCCGTCGCGCTGGCGCTGCTGGCCTCGTCGGCGTTTGCCGCTTTTTACTATCACACGATGGTGTACGAAGAGTGGAAGCACGCGGCTCATCGCCGCATCGCGGAAATCGTGTATGAGAATATCAGGGAGTGCTATCTCTATCTTGAGTATGATGCGCATGAAATTATCGAGCCTGTCTGGATATATTGCGAAGCGTATCTGGCGCCCGGGCAGGAGGATCTCCCGATCGCCTTTTTTAATGGCGGCGGATTCAAGAATACGATTTCGCAGGGACTTCGCACTGGTCCCGCGGGGACCATGTTCATCGTCCCTGCCGACGGACAGGGGGACGCCATAATCGAATCCCTGAAATCCCTGTACCCCGGCGGGCGCTATGAACTGCACCGGCTCGATAAGGAATATTTTGATCACTCCAAGGGAGATCCGCTCTGCCAGTCGTACCGGATCCCGCGGGAACTGGCGGCGAAACAGGTCGGTGTTCAGGCGCTGAAGGCCGTGCCCGAAATCGAACCCGCAGCGGCTCCAAGGGATGAGCCGCGCGCGAAGATACCGGGGGTGACGCAGGGGAGCGGGCCCGGACAGTACAAGGAGCCGCGCGGGGTGGCCCTCAATGGGCAGGGGTGCGTGTACGTCGCTGATTTCCGGAACTACCGGATACAGAAGTTCGACTCGAATGGGGTGTTCGTGAAATTCTGGGGAACGAAGGGCAATGATGCCGGCCGGTTCAACGATCCCTGCGGGGTCGCGGTGGGCGGGGATGGGCGGGTGTTCGTCGCCGACACGTTCAACAATCGCGTTCAAGTGTTCGACGGGGAGGGCAAGTATCTTTTTCATTTCGAGGGGGGATTTTACGCGCCGCGGGGCATCGCGGTGGATGAAAAGGGGCGTATCTGGGTTGCTGATAGCGCCAATAGCATGATAAAAATCTTTTCGAGCGATGGGAAA
The DNA here is from genome assembly GCA_037133055.1 of Chlamydiota bacterium. Lineage (GTDB taxonomy): Bacteria > Auribacterota > Tritonobacteria > UBA1439 > UBA1439 > UBA1439. The sequence continues at coordinate 38,072 of JBAXOY010000012.1, read as the reverse complement.
CAATTGAAGGAGATAGGCCGAAAGGGGCAGGGGAAGGGAGAATTCGATGCCCCGAACGGCATCGCGGTTGATCGGAAGGGGAATGTCTATGTGGCCGACACGGGGAACAGGCGCGTGCAGATATTTGACAAAGAGGGGGGCTACCGGAGCGAGTTCAAGATCGATGGATGGCAGCGGGGCGTATTCAATGAGCCCTATCTGGATGTCGATGAGCGCGGCGACATCTACCTCACCGACCCGCCGGGCAATCGCATCCTCAAGTACTCGCGAAAGGGAAAACTCCTCGGGGCGCTGAAGCCGATGGAGGGGAGCACGCCGCTCCTCTCATTTCCCATGGGGATCGCGGTCGAGAAGAAGGGGGAGGCGATCTACGTCGTGGACTGCCGCAACCACATGCTACGGAAGGTGTCGAAAAAGGATTTCAGGTGAGCGTATGAATCCCGGCAGCGCAGGGGTGTAACGGCGCGGCGACGAAGACGATGTCCTGCTCATCGTCACGGGCGCCGCAACGCCGCAGACGATCGCCCGCCGCCCGTTGCCCGGACAGGCTCCACGGCGCATGATGCGGCAGGCGATATGAATATGAGACGCATTATACTGGTTCAACTCGTCGTGTTTGGGTATGGCCTCTGGTCAATCCCCCCCGACAATTTCCACGTGGAGATAACCGCCCATGGCGATCTGTTCACCGTCCGAGCGAACGGTAGGCAGATCCTTAAGAATACACTGCCGGGGCACGCCGGGGGAAAAATCGGCCTCACGCTCACTCCCATAGACTCCGGCATCCGTGTGCATTTTTACAATCCCCTGCACCCGCAGGGGTGGAGGAATCTGGTCGTCAAGGACCTTGCAACGGGGAAAATACTCGCCACGGACTATGATCTCAAAAAGGAGATGCAGAAGGAAAAGAGAGCGCGGTGGTTCGCGACCTACGATGATATCTTCGGTGTCTTCACCACGCGCCACGGCTCCTGCCTCTATCTTGGGGACAAGAGATGGAAAGATTTCGCGCTTGACGTTGACTTTGTGAATCCATATGCCGGGAATATCGCCGTTCGCGTTCCCGATGGGGGCAAAGGCGCGGTTCTTTCCATACGGCCGTTCAATAACGATATCGGATGGGTGGGTGTTGAGAATGGCGGGGCAATATTGCCCATGCCGAGCGCGTTGATCATAAAGCAGATTGTTTCCAGGCTGTTCTGCGTCTATCTCATCGCCGTGGCGATAATCCTGGCGTTGTGGGCGATCACCATCCCGGCTTTCTTCCTGTGCGCGCTGATTGATATCTGCAGGCTTGGCCCGATACTCTCCTGGCCTCTCAAACTCTTTGGCCGACCCCGGGCGGCGCGCCTGGGGAGGGCCTTTGGAATCTCAATAATACTTCTGTGCGCGGCGCTCTTCCTCGCGCTCGCAATCCGGATCATGGTCGATTGCCATGAGAAGATACCCCATATTCAGGACTCCTCTGCGTACCTTTTTCAGGCGAAGATGCATGCCAACGGCCGGTTCTTCGTGCCCGCGCCCTCGTTCATTGATTCGGTTAATTTCGAGTTCATGGTGCACAGAGACGGGAAATGGTACGGGAAGTATCCGCCGGGACATCCGCTTGTGCTTACCCCCGGGGTAGTTGTGGGATTCCCCTGGATCGAGCCGCCCATTCTCGGCTTCTGTAGTTTTCTGCTTCTTGTTGTGGTTGCCGGAAGGTTGTATTCGTTTCCTGTGGCGGTGCTGAGTTCCCTCATCGCGGTCGCCTCTCCCTTCTTTGTGTTTCTCTCAGCGTCGTTTATGAGCCACATCACGTGTCTGCTCGCGCTGTTGATATTCCTATATCTCGTGTTGCGGATGGAAGAGGGGGGGCGGAAATCCTTTGCCTTCTGGGCGGGGTTTGCTCTCGGCTGGGCCTTTATCACCAGGCCGCTCACAGCGGTGGCTGTTGCGGCCCCCTGGCTTGCCTGGCAGGCAGCGCGCATTTTCCGGAGGGGGCGCCGGTGGGAGAGCGTGAAGCGGTTGAGCGTGATCGGCCTGGGGGTTGCGATTCCCTGCGGCTTTCAATTTTGGTACAACTACCACCTTACCGGCGATCCGTTGCTGCCGCCGTTCATCGCCTACTGTTCGTTCGACAGGATCGGGTTTGGAGACGGCGTTGCGAGTGCCCACAGTTTCGGGAGGGGGCTGCGTATCCTGGAGAACACGCTCTTCTATCTGCTCGATAATCTTTTCGGCTGGCCGCATTACCTCACGCTTGTTTTTATTAGTATCCCCTTTATTCTGGCGAGCGAAAACAGGGAAGACTGGCTCCTGTTGGGCAGCGGGGTGGCGATCTCCGTGGCCTACATTTTTTATTTTGCGCGGATACAGGGACACTTCGGCCCCCGCTACTGGTTTGAGGCGATGCCCGCCTACATCATCCTGTCGGCGAGGGGTATCGTGACCGCATCGCGGAGCTGCGGCGCTCTCGCGGAACGGCTCGGGAAAGTGTTCTCGCGGCCCCGCTATGTTGCGATCTGGCCGCAGGTTGTCTCGACCGCGGCGCTCATGCTTCTTCTCGGGTGGCTTGTCAGGGGGTACGCGAAGGACTATTTCCCCTGGCTCTTCAGAGAACACCATTGCTACAACGATATAGATGCCAGGATACCCGCGATGGCAAGGGAGCGCAACGTGCACAATGCGATAGTCTTTGTGAACCCCGGGGCACAATGGCAGAATTATGGATCGGTCTCCGCGCTCAACAGCCCGCGTTTTGACACCGATATTATTTACGCGAGAGACCTGGGTCGGGAGAAGAATAAGAAGATGGCGGACGCGTTCCCGGGGAGGAGCTGCTATTTCGCCGACTATCAGAAAAGGGAATTTCGTGCGATGAGAGGGGGGGAGGAGAAGAAGGAGCATATCCTCGACGAGGCGGCGGCGGTACCCGATGACGAAACTGGAGACCAAGGGAACTGATCTCATGGGAACGGGCGGCATTGAGCTTTCATGTGTGATGCCCTGCTTGAATGAAGAGGAGACGGTGGGGGTGTGCGTGAAGAAGGCCCTCGAGACCATAAGGCGGCTGGGCATCGCCGGGGAAGTGGTCGTCTCCGATAACGGATCCACGGATCGCTCCGTTGAGATCGCGCGCTCCCTCGGCGCCCGCGTGGTGGTGCAACCGAAGAAGGGGTACGGCAGCGCCTACATGAAAGGGATCTTCGAGGCCCGCGGGAACTATATCGTCATGGCTGACTCAGACGATTCCTATGATTGGACAGACCTGGAGAGGTTTATCACTCCCCTGCGGAAGGGGTGCGACATGGTGATGGGAACCAGGCTCAGGGGTGAAATCAAGCCCGGGGCCATGCCCTGGTTGCACCGCTATCTCGGAAATCCGCTGCTTTCGGGTATGCTGCGGATATTTTTCAGGACACGCATTTCCGATTCCCACTGCGGAATGAGATCATTCACAAAGGCTGCATATGAGAAAATGGGATTGCAGACCCAAGGCATGGAGTTCGCCTCCGAAATGGTCATCAAGGCGTGCATGCTCGGCCTGAAGATCGCCGAGATCCCCGTCACCCTTTATCCGGACGGCCGTACGGGGAGGCCCCACCTCCGCTCGTTCAGGGACGGGTGGCGCCACCTGCGGTTCATGCTCATGTTCGCCCCCACATGGCTCTACCTTGTCCCCGGCCTGTCGCTCATGGGCGCGGGGTTTGTGATCCTCTGCGCGCTCCTCCCCGGGCCCCTGACGATCGGCAGCCGGCTCTTCGATGTCCACTACATGGTGCTGGGGACCCTGATGACCATCCTGGGGTACCAGATCGTCACCCTCGGAATTTACGCTCGGGTTTTCATCTATACGCAGCGCTTTGAGTACCGGGATGAATTTCTCGAGAAAGGGTTCCGCCGCTTCAATCTCGAGAGGGGGATTATGCTGGGGCTCGTGATAGTTCTCGCGGGCGTCGCAATCCTGGGCTTTATCCTTGCGAAATGGATCATCGCCAACTACGGCCCCCTGCACGAATTCAGGACCGCCCTGTTCGGGATGACCCTCGTGGTGATCGGAACGCAAACGATTTTTTCATCATTTTACCTGAGCATGTTGGGCGTCAGGGAACCCAGGGGGATCTGAGCGTGGGGGATGAGATTTTCGAGCGCCTCAAGCAAGAGAAAGAGTTCCACGACGGGTGGGCGAATGATATGGATATCGCCACGCTCGACCCCGATGCCTTTTACCGCTGCCCCACCACGCCGGAGGTGACGTACGGAATCGATTCACTTGGCGATGTGCGCACTAAGCGCATAGTGTGCCTCGGTATCGGGAGTGGGATTTCATCGGTTTTTTTTGCTCTCAAGGGAGCAGAAGTGATTGCGGCGGACATTTCGCCGGGGATGTGCGCCCTCGCCGATGAGCTCGCGCGGAGGTTCCGCGTCTCACCGCATATCCGCACATCGGTTATGGCGGGGGAGTTTCTTGCGGTTCGCGATGAATCGTGTGATCTCTTCTTCGGCGAGAATGTGTTGCACCATCTCGATCTCGACCTCGCGGTGCCGGAAATTCGCAGGATTCTTAAAAAAGGGGGCACGGCGGTATTTGTAGAGCCGCTGGGACATAATCCCTTCATCAATCTCTTCAGGCGCCTTTCTCCTCAGACGCGCACAGAATCGGAGAGGCCCCTGTTGATGAAGGACGTGAGACGAATGGCAGGGCTCTTTTCACAGTGTCGCCACACCGAGTTTCACCTCCTCACCCTGTCGCTGTACGTATGGTTTTACTTCATTGAAGGCGCCGACCCGAATAAGGAGCGCTTCTGGATAAAAATAGTGAACCAGGCGGATCGATATGAAAAGGCGTTTCAGGTATTGTATGCACTGGATAGAATTCTTCTCGCGGGCATCCCATTTTTAAAAAGGCACTGCCGCATGAGCGTTATACGATGCGAGAAGTAGGGTGTGGAGAAAGCATATGGATGTCGAAATGGAATTCCTCTACGCGCGGCTGCAGGGTATGGGGAATTGGATGTATGAGTTTTGCGGGGCTCACCAGAATGAACTGGCAGCGGGCATCGCGTGTCTCACGCTCGCGCTCGTTGCGCTGTGCGCGGCAAGAACTCGCAAATTTTTCAACCCTGCCGCGTGGGCTTTGTTGGGATCGGGCATCGCTTTTCTTGCTGAAATTGCGCTCCTGAACGGCTATTTCCGGACGGGGGTTTCATTATACGCCGCGTGCGCCGCGATTGTGTGCTGCTACTGTGCGCTCGTGAGAGGGCAGTACGGATTGGAAGAAATTGAAATCGGGAAAGAAGCGACGGTTGCAGTTATGATTGTGGTGGTTGCGTGTGCGGCATTCATGCGCTTTTATCTCCTGGGCGATTACCCCGCCGGTTTCAATAACGATGAGGCCCTGTTCTCGTACTACGGCCTTCTCACGATGAGGGGGGAGCCGCTGAGAGGCTGGTGGGCGGGCCCCTCCCAATACTTGGTCGCCCATTTATACAGCCTGGCGGCTATTTTCAAGGTGTTCGGCGCCAGTATCGCCTCCGCGCGTTCCGCTTCAGGGGTGATCGGGATTCTGAGCGTCGTGGCCTGTTTCCTGATGGCCGACCAGCTTTTCAAGAGGGCGGTGGCCCTTCTTGCCGCGTCTTCTCTCGCGCTCTGTTTTTGCTGCGCCGGATTTGACAGGCTGGCGATTCCGTTGAACTGGGGCACCCCCTTTGCATGCATGGGGGTCTACTTCCTTTTGTTGGCGGAGAGCAGGGGGAAGCAAAGTTACGGGTTCCTGAGCGGTTTTTTCCTGGGGTTCGGAATCTGGACCTATGACGTATATAAAGGGGTCCTGCTTGCCCTCGCGGTCTTCATTTTTTTCAGGGTCATATTCAGCAGGGGATACTTCAAAAATAATTGGCTCGCGCTTGTGCTGCTGGCCGCAGGTTTTATTGCCGCGACGGGTCCGCTGCTGAAGGGACAAGGGGCGCACACCCTTGGCTATATGGACAATATTTTTCTCTTCGTCGGCAAACCGAACCTCCCTCAATCCGTTACCCCCGGAAATCTTTTGCTCGGAAACATTCAAATGTTCGGGAGGACGCTGTTCCGCGTTATGAGTGAATCCGTCCACCTGACGCGGGAGGGGCCGATTATAAACGGCGCGCTGGTTCCGCTCTTTTTTATGGGATTTGTGTGCGCCCTCTATAACTGGAAGAGGTACAACTATTTTCTCATGCTGGTGTGGTTTCTCCTCTCACCGATAGGCGGAATTCTGAGCTGGCCCTGCACTCGCCGGATAATCATATTCATGCCGGCGCTCCACATCCTCGTCGCCCTGGGCGCGCTTCTGCTGTTCAGGGCCCTCCAGCGCGCGATAGGCTTCAACCGGAGCAGGGGGTTTTTCGCATGCCTCGCCTTCCTGATATTCGTTTTATTCGCGGTCAACACTCATATATATTTCAGCCGGTCTCGCATCTTCACTGGAAACGACCTGAAGCAAATGGGCGAGTGTGTGGACGGCCAGATCGGGAAGCGCTACGTGTATCTTGTTGACGTCAGTTCGTATAGGTATAGTCCGGAAGCCTACGTTATGAGTTATGAGAGCAGGAAGGGAGAAGATTCCAAGAAGGATTTTGATTTCATCGACGGAAAACATATCTGCGATCGAATTCTCAACTCGCCCCCGCGGGATATGGTATTTGTCCTCTGGAATAACAGAAAGATGCCCGAAACCATGCAGGGGATAGAATCCATTGAGAGGAATATCCCCCATACCGAGGTTGAGAGGAAAGAGTACATAGTTACCTGCGCTGTTTCGCAGAACGACCTCGCGAAGTGGAGGGGGGGCACCGTCTCCTACACGGATTGCGGCGAGGCCCCCGGGGATGTGTGGGGGAGTGCAAGAACCGAATCTCTGGATTTTGATTGGAGGGCGCATCCGCTGCCGTATCCTTTCCGGATCGGGCTCAAGGCATTTTTCTATGTCCCCAAAGAGGGGGGATATGGTTTCCAGGCCATGGGAAATGGAGAAACAGAACTTTTTGTGGATGGGGAAAAGATATCCCTCTCCGCGGCTCCCGAGCACTACCTGGGGGAGGGCGCCCATGAAGTGAGCGTGAAACATGTCCAGAATGAACCGGGCAGTCTCGGCATCCGGTGGGGAGCGGATGCGAAATCCATGGAGCCTCTCTATGTGTGGAGTGACGCGATACAGCGCGTGTGCGGGAGCGCCGTAGATCGATCGGGAGAGATTGTGATGGTGGATGACGGAGACAAAGGTTTTTCGATTGTGAGCGGAAGTTGGGGGGAGCGGCCCAGCAACACCGCGTTCGGCGGTTCCAGTCGTCGTAACGAAAGAGGCGACGGAGGGCATACGGCGAAGTGGAGTTTCACCGCCCCCCGCGACGGGTATTGCGAGGTGTATGCGATATGGGAGAAGGCCGATGACCATGCAACGGATGCGCCGTATCGCATTCTCCATGCGGAAGGGGAGGAGCTGCGCCGGGTGGATCAGAAAAAGGGGGGGGGATCGTGGATGAGCCTCGGAACGTACCCGTTTCTCAATGGCGATGAATATGAGATTACCCTCTCGGATGACGCGAACGGCAATGTCGACGCCGATGCCGTGAAGATAGAGTATCGCCGGGAGATTCAGTGATGGCGGAAATCGGTTGGCAACCATGGCACCCCCTGCGGATCATGAACGATACGACTTTGGAAAGTCGTCTGGATTTTTATCGGAGATGGGGAGAGCTTGAGAAACCATATTTCAAATGGCAGCTCGAGCAATTTGCCCCGTACATAGGCCGGCGGATAGGGGATGTCGGCTGCGGGTTGGGAAATTTTGTCGGGTTTTTCAGGGAACAGGAGATATACGTGGGATTTGAACCCGACGGGGAATTCGTGCGGGAATTCATGGCGTTACACGGAGGAAAAAATATTACGCTGGCGGCTCATGGCGATATCTGCACCGATGAAGCAGTTGAAGAAATGCGGAGTAACGGACTGGACACGATTCTCTGCATCAATGTCCTGGAGCATATTGAAGATGACGCATGCGCCCTGTCAAAAATGGTGGACGGGGTGAGCCGCAACGGCCATATATGCATCATCGTCCCCGCCTTCGCCTTCCTGTACGGTTCGTTGGACAGGCTTGGCGGTCATTGCAGAAGGTATTCAAAAAAATCTTTGCGGCGGCTCGCGCTGAATCTGGATGTGGAGGTTGTGAAGTGTCACTATCTGAATTTCCTCGGGGGGTTGGGCTGGTTCATCAAGGGAAGGATTATCAGGGAGAAGACGCACGGAAACGAGAATTACCGGATAATGAACATGCTGCTCCCCGTCGTCTCCTTTCTGGAGCGTCACATCAAACCCCCGTTCGGTCTCTCGGTCGTGATGGTTTTGAGGAAGGCGTGACGGACGGAAAGCTATCCGTTCACCGGGAGACCGGGCGCGTCCTTTTAAATCACCCTGAACACCGCCGGCGAACTCCACGGCCCCCACTGGCCTTTCTGATTCGAGGCCCTGATCCGGGCCCGGCAGAGTCCCGGGCTCAGGGTGTTGCACCACGACGGGGGGAGCGACGTTTCAGGGGAGTTCACCTCTCCCGTGTCCACCGCGGGCGTCCAGGGCGACTCCTTCCGCGGATCGAATGCGGGATCGGTGGCGAACACAATGACATCAATTATGGTATCTCCTTCCCCTGAGTGATCGATGGAAATCTTGTTTCTCCCCTGATTCAGTTCTACGATGCCCAGGCGCTCCCACTGCCACTGTTCTCCTCCGCGCGAACTGAAGGTGAGAGTGCTGTTCCCCACGGTGAGTTTCGTGATGCCGTTCGGCTGAGGGTTGTATCTCACCCAGCAGTGGTAGCGGCCCTCTTTTTCCAAAGAGAAAGCGCTCTCAATCGGCGGGGCGCTCCTGACGGCGCACAGGTAACCGTCCCCTCGATAGTCAAGGAGATGGTTCTGCATCACCCATCCGTTTTTTGAGAACGCCGTATCGCGAAGCCGTTCAGCCTCGATGTCCGCCACGTCGTCGCGGTGCCGAGTCACCTCGACCTGGTAGGCCTTTTGGCGGTTGTCCGAAACCGGGTCGCTGAAACTCCAGCGGAGCTCGCACGATGAACGATCCACGGAGCTTCCGGCGGCCGGTGCGAGAATGGTAACTGCTGAATAGCGGGGCTTGTGGAGATCATAGATCGTTATCGTGGGCCTGGTGGGGACCGCGTAGTAACTCTGGTGCAGTCCCAGTTCGTTCCCGGGGAAGGTCGCGACATCCTGGAATCTCTCCCTCAGACCCGAGTAGAATCCGGTGAATTTGGGATTGTAGTCCGGCGCCCAGTGGACGGTGTAGCCTGAGCTGGTGACGATGAAATCATACCCATTGTCCAGGTACCAGGAGAGGGGGTATCGCCCGATCTCCATATTGGATGTCACGTTGTATATCTCCTTCGAGAAGAACGGGCCGAACAGGAAGTCGACGGCGATTTTGCCGCCCTTGGGGATAGCGGCTTGTGCCCACGCTATAGCCTTTGTGCGCGGATCGGTCTGATTCATCATCCTCGCGTAGCAGAAGGAGAGCAGGAACGGTTGCCAGTAGACCGCGACGATGACCGCCGCCAGGATGACGGCGGTGCGCGCTCGCTTTGCGGGATACCGTTGAAACATGCGTGCGCAGAAACGCCAGAGGGCATACCCCGCCATGAGCGAGAGAAAGGGTGTGAGCACCGTCAAATTGCGGGTGATGCGGACCGACTGGTGGGAGATAAACGCGTAGTAGCAGAGAGGAAAGCACACGACCAGCCATCCCCTGGCGCCGGCGCCGAGGATCAGCGCCGCTACCCCGCAGATACAGAGAAGCATCGGGAGCATGCCCATGCCCGCGCGGAATAAATAGGTAACGTTCCATATCCAATTGTTCGGCCCGAGTGAATCGTCCCATGGAGCGAAACCCCGCCGGTAGATCCTCATCTGGACGCGGAGTTCATCGAGGTATGTCGCCGACATGGAGAGGAAATACGGGCAGGCGAGGAGAAATCCGCATGGAACGGATATAATGCCCGCAAGCACTGTCAGCCACGCCCGCAGGCTTCTTTTCTGTATCGCCACGAGTATCAGCGAGAGCAGGAAAGGCGCGGTGATCAAGACGCCGTTGTACTTGGCGCCGATGGTAAGGCCGCACCATATCCCGCCGAGCAGCGCCCACACGAGCCGTCTGCTCCGGTAGTGCAGGCACGAGAAGAGGAATGCGAGCGTGGCGTTGAACGCCATGGGGGCATCCACGGTGGCAAAGTGGGAATTTTCCACATTGTTGAGCGACACGGCGAGGAATGCGGCGCCGGCGAGCCCGGCCTGCGGCCATCCCAGAATCCGTGCGATGAGATATACGAGCGCCACCGTGAGCGTTCCCAGGAGCGCTGTGGTGAAGCGCGCCTGGAGCTGGTAGAAGGGGGTGCAGGCGACGGTATCCGCGGGGTATATCGCTTTTCCCATGATGCCCTTCCCCAGAGAGGGGAAGTACGTGTAGATAACGGCAAGAAAAGTGGGATAGAACGACGGGTAGTTGAACGATTCGGGTCTGAATTTGTGCTGCGGCATGTTGGACGCCTGGACGACGACGAGATGCTCATCGGGGTGGTAGAGGGGGCTGCCGTAAAAGCGGAGCGCCGCGGCGAGGCAGAGGACCGCGCACAGGGCGGCGCCGCGGAAAAGGCGCGCCCGGAAACGATCCCGTGAGCCCTGCGCGGCATCAGGCGCGGACATCGGGTTCTCCCTGGGGCGGGGCGGTCGGACAGACCGCCGCCACTATAGCATATTTCCCGCGCCGGGGGCGCGCGGGATTACGGGATATCGGTGTTGCGGGTGTTGCGGGTTGATTCCGGCCCCCGTATCCGGTATCATACCCGTATGAAAATCTCCGTGGTTATCCCGGTCTTCAACGAGTTCGCCACCATCGCGGAGCTTCTCCGCAGGGTGAAGGACGTCCCGATCGAGAAGGAGATCATCGTCGTCGACGACTGCTCGACGGACGGGACCCGGGAGGAGCTCGTGCGCATCGCCGCCGGAGATCTGTCCATCACGCTGGTCCTCCACGACCGGAACGGGGGGAAGGGCGCCGCCCTGCGGACGGGGTTCGCGCGGGCGGCGGGAGATATCCTGATCGTCCAGGACGCCGACCTCGAGTACTACCCCGAGGAGTACCCGAAGCTGATCGAGCCGATCGTCAGGGGGAGGGCGGACGTGGTGTACGGCTCGCGCTTCCTCGGGACCCACCGCGTGTTCATGTTCTCCCACTACCTCGGCAACAAGCTGCTGAACCTTTTCACCAACGTGCTCTACAACTGCATCTTCACCGACATGGAGACCTGCTACAAGGCCTTCCGGAAGGAGGTCCTCTCGGGCATGCATCTTCGCTCGAACAGCTTCGGGTTCGAGCCGGAGTTCACCGCCAACGTGATGAAGCGGGGCTACAAGGTCTACGAGGTCCCCATCTCCTACGACGGCAGGTCCTACACGGAGGGGAAGAAGATCACCTGGCGGGACGGTTTCGTCGCGCTCTGGTGGCTCCTCAGGTGCCGGTTCGAGCCGCTCGACATCGGGAGGGAGACCCTCATCAGGATGGAAAAGGTGCGGCGCTACAACGACTGGCTCTACGAGCGGGTCAGCCCGTTCCTCGGCCGGCGTATCCTCGAGGTGGGATCGGGCATCGGAAATATCACCGGGAAAATCCTCAACCGGGAGCTCGTGATCGCCTCCGACGTCTCGGAGAGCCACCTCCAGACGCTGCGCACCCGCTTCGTCGCGGGCGACCGCCTGAAGATCGTCGAGTTCGACCTGGACCGCTGCGAAACGGGGGGATTCCGCGGCGAGAAGATAGACACCCTCCTCTGCCTCAACGTGCTCGAGCATATCAAGGATGACGCCGCCGCGCTCCGGTGCTTCCGGGACATTCTCGTGCCGGGCGGACGGCTCGTGCTCCTCGTCCCCGCCTGCCCGTCCCTGTACTCGAAGATCGACGCCGGGCTTGATCATTACCGGCGCTATTCGAGGGCGGAGCTCGGCTCGAAACTCGAGGTGGCGGGGTTCCGCGTCGAGCACGCGGGGTTCCTCAACCTCCCCGGCGCGCTGGGGTGGTTCATGAACGGCAGGATCCTGCGCAGAAATATGCTGCCGAAATACCAGCTCAAACTCTTCGACCTTTTCGTCCCGCTGCTGAAGATCGAGCGGCGCCTGAAGATCCCCTTCGGACTCTCGCTGCTGGCGGTGGGGAGGAAGGACTAGGGATCTCAGATCTCAGATTAGGGAGTAATATCTGAGATTTGAGTCGGGGTCAGGGCTCCGCACCCTTCCTCATCACCAGTATCACGAATCCCGCGAACCGCTTGAGCAGCCCATCACAGGTTCGCCGCTCGAGAGCCGCGAGGGCCCTCCCCAGGAGCGGAATCCTCACCAGGAACGGGAAGAGGGGTCAGATCCGCACGCCCCTGACTTCCTCGATCCTGCGCGACGGCGGGGCCGTCAAGAGGATCTCCCCCCATCCGTTGTAACTGGTTTTCGGCTGTTTCGGCTGTTTTTCGGCTTTTATGCCTGCCGGGATTGTGCGATAATCCCTGTTCCAGACTGAACCGCGCATCCCGGGAGGATTAGATGAGCCGCACAAGCCCCGTCGAAGTGACCGCCGCCCCCGACAGGGGGTACGTGACGATACGCATTGACTGGTTCCGCATCGTCTTCGCCGCGGTCCTCGTCTTCACCGTCGTGACCCGCTTCTACGGGCTCTCCTTCAAGCCGTTCCACCACGACGAGAGCCTCTACTCGACCTACTCCTGGTACCTGTTCGACGGGCGCGGCTACAAGTACGACCCGATGATGCACGGGCCGTTCATGTTCTACCTGGACGCGCTCCTCTTCACGCTCTTCGGGATCAGCGATTTTGTCGCCCGCATGTCCGCCGCGCTTTTCGGCGTGGGGGTCGTCGGATGCGCCTGGCTGTTCCGGAAGGAGCTCGGGAAGGCCGGGAGCCTCTCGGCGGCGGTCCTCTACGCGGTTTCGCCCACCTTCATGTACTTCTCGCGCTTCTTCCGGGAGGACATCTTCGTCGCCTTCTGGGCGCTCTTCTCGGTGGCGCTCTTCGTGAACTGGCTCCGCGACCGCGCCCGCGGCTGGCTCTACGGGTCCGCCGCGGCGTTCGCCCTGATGTTCTGCGTCAAAGAGAACTCGTACATGTTCCTCTTCATATTCGTCACCTTCGGCGTCTTCATGCTGATCTTCGAGCGGATCTTCGGGAGGGATGGGGCGCCCGCGGACCGGCCCGCGGGCAGGGCGGGTGGATGGCCGATCGCTCCCCTTGACGCGCTCGTCTCACTCGGTATTTTTTTCGCCCTCTTCTTCATCTTCTTCACCTCGTTCTTCCACAACATGCCGGGGTTCATCGACGGCCTCTACCGGAAGTCGCTCGGGTACTGGATGTACCAGGACAGAATCCAGCGCATCAAGGGCCCGTTCACCTATTTCTGCCCGATCGCGGCGACCTACGAGCTCCCGCTCCTCGCCGTCCTCTTCGCCGGGATCGCCGGACTCCTCGCGCGGAGGCGCCTCTCGCGCATCGTCATGGTCGTCTCCACCGCCGTGGCGCTCCCGCTGATGCTTTTCTGGAACCTCGATCTCCCGGTCGAGCCGTGGGACAAGATATTCCACATGACGAGCACCCTGCACATCGTCTTCGTCCTCTATGTCCTGGTGATCGGGATGGCGGCCACGTGCGCCTACCTCAGAGAGGGGAGGCGGTTCCCCGCGTTCCTCTCCTACTGGAGCTGGACGAGCGTCCTTCTCTACTCGTACGCGGGCGAAAAGGTGCCCTGGCTCCTCATGCACGTGCTCATGCCGATGGTGCTCTGGGCGGCCGTGATCCTCGGCGAGTTACTCGAGGCGGAGCGGTTCAGGCGAAAGACATGTCTGTACGCCACCCTCCTGGGGGCGGGTCTTCTCCTCTTCCTGCAGGCCTCGCTCCGACTCTGCTTCGTCAACGAGGCGAACCCCGTGGAGTGCATGGTTTACACCCAGACGTCCGTGGATATCCAGAAGACGCTCAGGATCATCGCCGGCCTCGCCGAGGAGACCGGGAAGGGGTTCCAGTTCCCCATGGGGATACAGGGCGAGTCCACCTGGCCGTACACCTGGTATCTCCGCGACTACAAGGACTGGTTCCACCCCGGGGCGTTCACGGCTCCGAGCAAGATGGTGGTGGCGGTCGACTGGGACAAGCGCAAGGACTTCAGCGCCGTCCTCGAGCCGCACTACCGGGAAATGCGGATGAAACTCAGGGAGTGGTGGGTCCCGAGCCCGTTGGGCAGCCTGAAGAACCCCGGGCGGGGATGGGCCGAGAGCGTCTTCGGCCGCTCGCCGTTTTCCGTCTTCCTCGCGGACGCGTCCTACCGGATGAACGCGCTCCTCCAGTACTATTTCGGCAGGAAGGTGTGGAGCATCCTCGGCTCCCAGGACATCGCCTTCTATGTGCGAAAGGACCTCCTCGGTGACAAGGGCGGCCCCACCCCGGCCGAGGTCGAGGCGCCGGCCGCCGCGAGGACCGCGCCCGTGATTCCGAAGGAGTATGCGATAATCGGCGAGGTCAGCCCCGAGCGCGAGTTCGGGGAACGCGGTTCCTCGAAGGGGCGGTTCGACGAGCCGCGGGGCATCTGGGCCGATGCGAAGGGCGCCGTGTACGTCGCAGACACCAAGAACCATCGCTGGCAGAAGTTCGACGGCGGGGGGAAGCTTCTCCTCTGCGTCGGGGGGCCGGGGAGCGGCGCGTCGCAGTTCAAGGAGCCGATGGGGATTGCCGTTGACGGAGAGGGCTTTGTCTATGTCTCCGACACGTGGAACCACAGGATACAGAAGTTCGACGGCGAGGGGAAGTTTGTGAAGCAGTGGGAGGGCGGCGCCGGGGGGTTCTGGGCCCCGAAGGGGATGGCGTTCGACCGGGAGGGGAACCTCTACGTGGCGGACACGGGGCGGCACCGCGTGCAGAAGTTCACCCGGGACGGCAAGCCCCTCCTCGTCTGGGGCGAGCAGGGAGAGGGGCCGGGAGAGTTCAAGGAGCCGGTGGGGATCGCGATCCATCCGGACGGGGTCATCGCCCCCGCCGACGAGGCCAAGAAACAGCGCGAGGTGCGGGGCGAGGTGGTCTACGTCACCGACACCGCCAACAAGCGCGTGCAGAAGTTCGACACGAAGGGGATGCTTCTCGGGCAGTTCGGCGTGCTCGGGTGGGAGGAGTATTACACCGAGCCGTTCGTCGCGGTCGACGCCGCGGGGAGGGTCTGGGTGACGGACAGCCGGAACAACCGCGTGGAGATCTTCAGCCCCGAAGGGACCCTCCTCGCCCTATGGTCCGCGAAGGGGTTCAAGCCGGGGGATTTCAACACCCCGATCGGCATCTTCATCGCGGACGGGCGCGTGTACGTGAGCGACACCTTCAACTACCGCGTCCAGGTGTTCGGCGAGAAGAAGGTCTACCGGAAGTAGGATATTCTCTCCGGCGTCGCTCCCGCCCGCCCCCCGCGCGCGCGTCCCGCTGTTGACCGACCATGAATACCAGAATCCTCATCGTGGTGGGGGCGCTCCTCTCGCTGAGCATCGCTGCGGTCATCGTCGGGCGGCACCGGGCCGCGAAACATGCGGTGCTCAAGGAAAACGCGGTCCAGTTGATCCGCGAGGGCAGGAGCGGGGCGGCGATCTCCCTGCTCAGGCAGGCCCTCGACGTGAAACCGAACTACGCCGAGGCGTATCACGCGCTGGGGATCGCCTACGGCACCCTCGGCGATGCGGCGACGGCGGAGGCGTGTTTCCGCAGGGCGATAGCCCTCAAGCCGGAATACCCGGCGGCGGTCTACAACCTGGCCTCGGTGTGCGAGCGGCAGCGCCGCTACGACGAGGCGCTGGCGCTCCTGGCGCAGGCGGAGGCGATGAAGCCGGAATACCCCGGCGCTCGCGCCGCCCGGGCGCGCATATATTTCACGATGGGGAAAGACGCGATCGAGGCGGGGGACGTTGCAAAGGGGGAGAAACTCTTCGTTCGCGCCGTCGAAACCGATCCGGCTTCTGTCGATGCCCACTACGGACTGGGGAGGCTCTACCAGCGGACCGGGAGGTACAAAGAGGCGGTCGCGCAATTCACCCTGGTGACTCAGATGAAGCCCGGGGCGAAGGTCGGCCCCGCGCTCCGGGACGCCTACGCGCGGATCGGGGAGGAGCGGGTCGGCGCGGGGGATTTCGCCGCCGCGGTTGAGGCCTATCGGCGCGCGCTCATCCTCGACGAGAAAAACGGCGCGCTTCGCTACCGGCATGGGGCCGCGCTGGTGCGCCAGGGGAACTGCGAGGCGGGAGGGAAGGAGCTCGCGGAGGCGCGCCGCCTGAAGGCGGAGGTGAAGCCCGACGCGGAGCTTGCCGCGGACCTTGTCGCGCGGGCGAAGAGGGCGCTCGCGGCCGGGGATCTGGACGGAGCCGCGGGATGGCTCGACCTCGCCACGCGCGTGGATCTGCGGGCGGAGGTGTCCGCGGAAAGGGCCGGCATTTCCCTGGCGAGGGGGGATCGCGCATGGGAGGCGGGCGATGCGGTCCTCGCGCTGCGCCATTACCGGGAAACGGAGAAGGCCGCCGCGGGAACCCCGGGGATCGAGGAGAAACTCGCGCGTGCGCTGGCCGCGGCCGGTGAGCGGGACGAGGCGATCGAGCGGTACGAGCGGCTTCTGGAGAAAGACCCGGGAAACCGGGAGTGCCTCGTGGCGGCGGGAAACGTATATCTCGCGGCCGGTGAGTTTGCCCGCGCGGAGGAGAAGTTCTCGGCGCTGGGGGGAGAGGGAGGGGAGCATCTGCGCGGGTGTTACGAGAAGTGGCTCTCCGCGGAGAAGGATCCGGCCCGGATGCTCCCCGTATTCGAGAAGTATCTGCAGGTGGACCCTGACAACGACGCGGTGCGGGCGCTCATGTTCCTGACGATGGCGCGCCTCGGACGTTACCGTGAGGCGGTCGCGGGGATGGAAAGGGTGATCGAGAAGCACCCCCCCCCGCGGCGCCCATCCTTCGACCATTTTCGTCCGAAAAGGATAACGGGAGTGCGTGTTGCGGAGGGGATCGAGCAGTTCAAAGGGCTTCACCAGTGGGTGTTCAGCAGTGTCTCGGAGCACCCGAAATATATGGGGTCCTTTACAGTCAGAGCCGGCCGGCAGGCTTTTCAGCCGACCTCCGCCCCCCCTTCTCTTCCGTATGGGACCACGCTTTTATACGAGGGACCGGACGCGGTGTCGAAAGAGAGTGCGTTGGAGATACTCTATGATGACCGCGGAAAATATGTGGCGTACCTGCCTCCGCTGAAGGCGGGGACAAGGCTTTATCTGGCCCGCGACGGATTCACCTATGCGCCGGGTTTCTCCGCCATCGGGCGATCCGATATCCCGCGGGAGATCCCTCCCTATAGCGAGTATAACTATCTCCTCGGGCTAATCCACCGCGAGAGCGGAAACAAGGGAGAGGCCAAACGTGTAGCACGATACCATTGCGAGTGGGGGAGCATTTTCACGCTCGTAGGGCTCTTTTCCTTAGGAGAAAAAGAGCTGAGGAGGGCGCTGGAAATAGACGAGGACAGTTTTGACAGCCGATCGACCCTCTCCTCGCTTTATTTCAGACAGCGCCGTTACGACGACGCGGCGCGAGAGGCTGCGGCCGCCGCCTCCATGAGGCCGGACGACCCCATCCCCGTGAACGACCTCGGGGTCATTTATGCCGCCAGGGGGTCGATCAACGAGGCGGAGCAGCAATTTCTGCGCGCGGTGGAAATGGACAAAAAATTCATAACCCCCTGTTATAATCTCGCGGTGCTCTATAAGAGGCGCAAGATGCCCAGCGAACGGAAGTTCTGGGAAAAGATGATACGGATTATGGAAACCGCGAAGCCCCTTGAGGATGGGCTCACCCTGAGCGAGTGACCGCCATGGCACCCATGCCGCCGATCGAACTCGCGCTCGTGCAGCCGCCGCTCCCGGCGAACGAGCGGCACAAGCGGGTGCTGCCCCTCGGGCTCGCCTATCTCGCCGCCTATGCCCGGGAGCGCCTCCCGGGGCTCCGCGTGCGGATCGTGGACGGGCAGGCGCTTAAGCTCTCCGTCTCCGGGATACTCGAGCGCGTCCTCGCCGGCAGCCCCGGCGTGGTGGGAATCACCTACTGGACCTGCCAGGCCCCCGCGGCGCATGCCCTTTCCCGGATGCTGCGCGCGCGCGCCCCCCGCATCGCCATCGTCCACGGGGGCATCCACGCGACCATCTTCCCCTCCGAGGCGCTCGATACCGCAGACTACTGCGTGACGCACGAGGGCGAGGAGACACTCGTGGAGCTCCTCCAGGCGCTCGCCGGGGAGGGGAGGGGGCCGGCGGATATTGCGGGACTGGCATGGAAGGATCGCGGCGTGCCGCGCATCAATCCGCAGCGGCCGCTCATCGAGGACCTCGACGCATTGCCGTTTCCCGCGTGGGACCTGCTTCCGATGGAATCGTACGACTCCCCTCTCCACGTGGTCGGGGGGAGGCGTCTTCCCATCATCGGCTCCAGGGGCTGCCCCTACGGCTGCACCTACTGCGGCTCGCCGCTCATGTGGGGCCGCCGCGTCAGGTGGCGGAGCCCGGAAAACGTCATCGCCGAGATGAAGGCCTCGATCGCGCGGCTCGGCCTCGCCCAGTTCCATTTCTGGGACGACAACCTGATGCTCGACCGGCGCTACATCGAGCGCCTCTGCAGGCTGATCATCGAGGAACGGCTCCCGGTGCGGTGGACCGGCCTGACGCGCGCCTCCCACATCGCGCGGAACCCCGACCTGATGGACCTCCTGAAGCAGGCGGGCTGCATCGGGCTCGAGGTGGGGATAGAGAGCGCGAACCCGGAGACATTTGCGCAGGTCGAGAAGGACGAGGACCTCCAGGTCATCAGGGAGGTGGCGCGCCTCCACAAGGCGCACGGCATGTCGCCCCTCTTCACCTACATGGCGTTTAATCCGGGGGAGACGATCTCCGGCTATTATTCCCAGGCGCGGTTCATCGACGAGCTGGTCTCGGGCCTGCCCTGGTATGATTATTTTCACCCGATGCCGTTCCCGCTCTACACGGGGCAGTTTTCGACCCCCCACATGGGGACGAAGCTCCACGAGGAGGCCCCGAAACTCGGGATGGTGCTGGCCGAGGGGCTCGAGGACTACCACCACCACCGGATAAACTTCGTGCCGAACTCGCTTCTCGATGACGTGCCGGTCAGGAACTCCCCCGCGCTTGACCTGTACCAGTACCGGCTCTGCGGCATGGCGCTGGTCTATTCATTCTGGTCCGATTTCAACGCGGCGATCCCGCAGGAACGCCAGCGCGAGACGCTCGCGCAGTATCGGGATTCCCTCGCCCTGTTCTGGAAACTCACGAACGGCCGGAGGGCCCTCCGCGATATCGCGGACGCTGTCCACCGCCGGCTGGGCGTCGAGCGGCGGCAGGCGGTGCGGTTCGTCGCGTTCACGGCCCTCATCCTTGGGCAGACCGGAGTCATCACCTCGGCGGTCCACGACGCCGGGATGAAGCGGCCGGTGGTCATCGTTGCCGCGATGGACCAGATCGCGGGGTGCGTGAAGCCGCTCGGGGAAGAGATGCCCCGCTCTTTTATCCAAAGGGTCGCATCCGGGATCGGCGTGGTCGCGCGGCATTTATTTCGTTGAAGAGACGTGTGGAAACGGCCTGCGGTGTGCTATACTGGACTTTATTTTTCGGTCCGGAGAGAGGGACAGCGAAGTGAAGGTGTTCGCGCGGTTGAAGCTCCTGTGCACCACGCACCGTGAGCTCCTGTTTCACCTGGCGCTGAAGAACCTGAAGGTGCAGTACAAGTACGCCTTCCTCGGGTTTCTCTGGGCGTTTTTCGTGCCGCTCTGGATGGCGCTGGTCTTCTGGTTCCTCTTCGCCTTCCTCTTCCAGAGGCCGATCCCGCCCCTTTCCATCGTGACGGCCCTCTTCGTCTGGCAGTTCGTCAATATGAGCATCGCGGGCTCCACAACCTCGCTCATCGACAATGCGGGCATACTCAAGAAGGTATATTTCCCGCGGGAGATCATCCCGCTCTCGATCGTGCTCTCCAATTTCATCAACTTCATCCTCTCGCTGGTCGTGCTGGTCGTGCTGGTGCTCCTCTACGGTTTCGCCAAGGGCATCTGGATGCCCCTGCCCCCGCAGATCGTCTTTCTCCCGGCGATTGTCCTCCTGACCCTCGTCATGGTCGCGGGGTTCGTGCTCATCACCTCGGCCCTCCAGGTGTTCTACCGCGACGTGAAATACGTCGTGGAGATCCTCCTTTTGGTATGGTTCTATTTCTCCGGCGTGTTCTACGAGGTGGACCTGGTGGCCGATGGGGCGGTCAAGAAGGGCTTCCCGTGGCTCGTGGACCTCTTCATGCTGAACCCGATGTACGACCTGTTCTGCATGTACCGGCTCGCCATCCTCCCGTCCTCCATCCCGAATATGGTGGTGGACATTACCCTCTACTATCCCTTGTGGCTGATGGTTCTTCAGGCGGTCCTCTTCAGCCTTGTCCTGTTCTTCTGCGCCTATCACCTGTTCATGAAAAGGGAGAGCGAGCTCGTCGATCTCATCTGAACCATGGACTACAGCATCAGGGTCAGGGATCTCCGGAAGAAATACCGGGTCTATTTCGAGAAGCCCGCGCTCATCAAGAACATCCTGCCGTTTCTCGTCTCCCAGGGGAAGGCGCAGGAGTTCTGGGCGCTGGACGGCATCTCATTCTCAATGGAGAAGGGCGAGTGCATCGGCATCATCGGGCCGAACGGGTCCGGGAAGAGCACCATCCTGACCATTCTCGCCGGGGTGTCGTCGGCCACGGAGGGAGAGGTCTTCACCAACGGGAAGGTCTCCTCGCTCCTCTCCCTCGGGGCGGGGTTCAACTTCGAGCTCACGGGCCAGGAGAACGTCTACCTGAACGGCGCCATCCTCGGCCTCTCCAAGGCCCAGATAGACCGTATCTACGACGACATCGTCAAGTTCGCCGACCTCGGCAAGTTCATGAACGCGAAGCTCGCGACCTACTCGGCCGGCATGAACATGCGCCTCGGCTTCGCCATCGCCGTCATGGTCCCCTTCGACATCCTCCTCATGGACGAGGTCATGGCGGTCGGCGACCTTTCCTTCCAGACCAAATGCTTCCGGACGATGCGGAAGTTCTGCGAGGACGAGGGGAAGACGATCGTGTTCGTCTCGCACGATCTCCTCAAGGTCGAGGAGATCTGCTCGAGCGCCATCTGGTTCGAGCACGGCAGGGCGGAGGCGATGGGCCTCCCGGGGGATGTCGTCGCCGCGTACAAGGAGCGATACCGGGAGAAGCTCGCGCTCGGCCCTGTGGTGAGGAAGGAGGCGTACACCCCCGTGCCCGCCCTCGTGACGGTGGATGCGGGGAGGGAGCTGCGGCGGATCCCGGAAACGATCTTCGGCAGCAACGTCGATATGTTCGGCGACGGTTTCTGGCTGTGCGACCGCCCCGGGAAGCGGCTCAATGCGTCCGCTCTCGCCGCCATCGAGCCTTTCGGCTTCAGGCTGCTCCGGTACCCGGGAATGCAGCACGCGGACTACTTCCACTGGCGGGAGGCGGTCGGGGAATCCCGAACGCCGCAGGTGTTCGGAACGGACCTTAAAAAACCGAAGCTCTATCCCCATTTCGGCCCGGCCGAGTTTCTCCAGATGTGCGGCGCGCTGGGCGCGGCGCCGATGCTCACGCTCAACGCGGGGACGGGCACGCCGGAAGAGGCCGCGGGATGGGTCTCCTGGGTCAGGGAGCGCTACCGGGGGCCGCTTTATCTTGAAATAGGGCACGAGCTCTACTACGACAAGTTCCATCCCCTCGGGGTCGATTTCCCCTGGACCCCCGAGCGCTACGCGCGCGCCTGCGGGGAGTTCTCCCGCGCCGTCAGGGGCGCGGACCCCTCGGCAAGGATCGGCGTGCAGTGCTGCCTCGAAAACGGCGCGTTCACCCGGTACCGCGACCCGCGCTGGAACGAGGCGATCTTCGCCCTTCCCCCCGAGACGTTCGATTTCCTGTCGATCCACCATGCCTCTCTTCCGATCCTGAACATTACCCTCGACTATCATATTCCCACCGAGGACGACACGTGGGCGGCGCTCATCGCGGCCCCGCAGTTCGTCGAGCGCAGCCTCGAGGCGCTGGCGGCGCAGGCCGGAAGAATCACTGGTAAGAAGGATATTCCCATCGCCCTGAGCGAGTACGGCTGCAATTTTACGAACGTGCCGAACGTGGTGCACGGGACGCATCAGATGCATGACCGCTGTCCGGATTCGGTGGAGTGGGGGAGGAACCACACCTTCGCCGCCGCCCTGTACGAGGCGGGTGTCCTCCATGCGTGCCTCAGGAGGCCCGAGCTGTTCCTCTCGGCCCGCATGACGCTTTCTCACCCTCTTTTCTCCAGCCTTGTGAGCCCGCAGGATGGGGAGGGGATGCCGCTGCGCCATCCCCAGTCCCTCATGCACGACCTCTGCAACAGGTTCGCGGGCGCCACGCTCGTGCACACGCACGCCGCGGCGGCAGAATGCGCGACCCCGGCCCTCGGATTTGTCCCCGCGAATGAGCATGTCCTTCCCTGCGACGTGGTGGGGGTCAAGGACGCGGAGGGAAAGAAACTGGCGCTCTCCGTGATCAACCGGAGCATCCACGCCCCGCTCGACATGCGGCTCGACATCAGGGGGTTCGACGCGAGGCACTATACCATGAGGGTTGTGCAAGCCGAGACGCCGGACTGCAGCAGCACCCTGCCAGGCCCCCACCAGGTTACGTCCTGGGAGCGCAGCTTCCGCGCCCGCGAGAACCGCGGGGGTGACGGTATGCTTCGGCTCGGACTGCCGAAACATTCGCTCTCCGTGATTGCGTTCTCCCGCGAGGACTGGATTTAGGCATGCTGCCCGACCGCACGCAGATGAGGCTGGACGGGATCGCGGACGGCGCACGGGCGCTTTGCGGCCCCGAGCAGCTTCATATCGCCCTCACCACCCCATGCACGCCCCCCTGCCTCTGCTGCGGGCACCGCCCCCCCCTTATCCCCCCCCCCGCGGTTCTCCCCCACTGGGCGACGCGGTTATCCCTTCCCTACGAGATGGTGCGGCATATCGTCGAGGATGCCGCCGCGATGGGGGTGGAGCGGATTATCTACAGCGGGGGGGGGGACCCGCTCCTGTATCCGGACCTTTTCAGCGTCCTCCGCGAAACGGCGGAGAGGGGCATCAAGATCACGCTGATCAGCAACCTCACCCTGGCCGATGAAGAAACGATCCGCCGGATTGTCTCCGCCGGGGTTGACCGCCTTGTGGTGAGCCTGTGGGCGGCGGACGAGGAGATCTACTCCCGCATGCATCCAGGCGTCGCGAGGGGTTCCTTCGGCAGGATACTATCGCTCCTGAAGGCCGCAGGCCGCCTCTCCCCGGCCGGCCGCCCCATGGAGCTTGTGATTATGAACGTGATCTGCAACCAGAATGTGCGACAGGTGGAATTGATGGTCCGGCTGGCGATTGAAATCGGAGCGAGCCAGTGCTGGTTCCAACCGGTCGACGTGGAGAGCGGGTTCCTGAAACATCTCCTCCTCAACAGAGCGGAAATTGCGTTTGTCATTGCGGCGCTGAACCGCTGCAGTGTGGAGTTGCAGGGGGCTCTCAGGCCGTGGCAGCCGAACCTGCTCGGCTTCGATCAGTTCATCACGAAAGTCCGCAACAGCAGGGCGGAGGAGGGGATCTACCACTCGGATCTGATCGATTCGCTGTCCTGCGTGATGGGGTGGTACGAGTGCCGGATCCTTGCGAACGGCGACGTGGTTCCCTGCTGCAAGGCGGACAGATTTCCCCTGGGCTCCGTCCATGCGCAGAGTTTTAGGAAAATCTGGCAGTCGGCCGGCTACGCGGAATTCCGCAGGAAGGCCGCGACACTCTCGAAAACGGATCAGTATTTTGCCGCGATCAACTGCGCGAGGTGCTGTGATGACTGGTGGCTCAATCAGGATGTCCACCGGCGTTATCGCGAACATCTGGCGAAACAGTCCGCCGAGGGCAGGGGCGGTTGGCTGCGCCGGAGCATCGGCATGCTGCAACGGCGCCTCTCTGGACGATAAGGGCGCCGTCGGGCAATGGATAGGCGGCGATGGAACTGCACGCGCGGGTGAGGAGGGTGATCGCATACGGTCTCCGTGTTCTCGGGAAAATCACCGGCGCGCCGGCGGTGCGGGTGCCGCGGACACAGTGCACCGTCTGCGGGGGCGGGCAGTGGGAACAATGCGGCGCCGGCCGCTGCGGCCGCTGCACTGCCTGCGGAATGGTCTTCGCCCTCGACGGCCCCCCCATCGAGGAACTGATTGGAAGGTATCACAGCGGCTACCTTGAACAGAGGAAGCGGCAGTTCAACCAGCCCGGGGGCATCACCTGGAGCGAGAGTTGGGTGAAAGACCGATCCGGCATATTCGAGCGGTTCCTTCCCGAATACGAATGTCAAATCGGTGCCCCCAGGAGAGCGCTGGAGGTCGGGTGCGCGGAGGGGAAACAGATGGAGATTCTCGCCGGGAGGGGATGGGAAGTGACCGGCGTCGAGATTGGTGAGGATATGGCCACGGAGGGCCGGAGCCGCGGGTTGCGGATCGCCGTGGGTGCGATAGAAACGGTGCGGTTTCCGCGACGCCACTTTCATCTCGTGGTCATGTCGCACGTGCTTGAACACCTCCGCGACCCGGTCGCGGTGGTGCGGAGAATGAGGAAATGGAGCGTTCCCGAAGGGCGTCTGATCGTCGAAACGCCGATCCTCCCCGATTTCGACGACAGGGATCATCTCCAGTTCTTCAGCGAGTCGACCCTTGCCCGGGCACTGGTAGAAGGGGGCTATCGGATGACGGAGTCTTTTATCCATGACTATCATGAGCGGGGCAGGGACTTCAGGGACATCATTGCATATGCCAGACGGCAGTAACCGGAGAGTCCTGTTCATCGGCCTGAGCGGCCGCGACTATCCGTTTGTGAGGGTCCGCTGCTACGATTTCGCCCGCGAGCTCGCGAAACACGGCATTTCAACCGCGGTGCTGTCGTTCAGGGATCATCTGAGCGGCGGGCTCTCCGAGGTGGAGATGTGGGACCGGGGGGACCGCGAGAAGCTTTGGATGAACCTTGCGGCGCTCGGGAGACTCCTTCGCGAGCCGGGCAGCCTCCTGTACATCCAGAAGATCCACTACCACGCCGCCGCCCCATTCCTGATGGCCCGCCTCGGCCTCAATAGGTACATCCTCGACTACGACGACTGGGACGAGGGGATCCACTGCCTGTTCAAAAGGCCGTCCCTGAACAGGTTCTTCTGGGGGCATGCGGAGTACCGGCCGATTCTGGCGGAGGTCGCGCGGCGCGCGCAGTGCTGCGTGGTCTCCTCCCAACTGCTCGCCGACAGGCTTGCCGTTTTCAACCGGGAGATTCACCTCGTGCCCACCGGCGTGGACACGTCGCGCTTCACGCCCGCCCCGCGCCCCCCGCGCTCCCCGGTTGTCTTCGGATGGAACGGGGTCGTCTGGGGCGACCTCATGTACGAGAACATGGCGTTCATGCTCGACTGCTTCGCGGAGACCGCGCGCACGGTCCCCGGCGTTTCGCTCAAGATCGCCGGTGCGGGGCAGCAGATGGGGAGGGTCAAGGCGCTCGTCGCGGAGCGGTACGGGACGCTCGACATCGCCGTGAGCGACTGGATCCTATTCACGGAAATGCCCGCCTTCCTCCATTCGATCGACGTGGGGCTCCTTCCCCTCGTGCAGGCGGAGAATGACTGGGTGAACTCGAAGAGCCCGACGAAATATTTCGAGTACCTCGCCTCCGGGCTTCCCACGGTGGCGAGCCCCACCGCCGAACTCAGGCGCCTGGTGGCGGACGGGGTGCAGGGGTTCCTCGCGGGGAGCAGGGGGGAGTTCGTCAGGGCGATGACCGCGCTTGCCGCGGACCCGGTGTTGCGGGAGGCGATGGGGCGGAGGGCCCGCCGCTTCGCCGAGGAGCACTTCTCCCTGTCGCTCCTTGGGGACCGCCTCGCGGAGATCGTCACGCGGGAGGAGTGAGAGGCCTTCGGGGAATGCGGCCGACGGCGCGCACATCTCACGGACGGCGCGGGGTCACTCCTCGCCGTCGCCGCTTTCGCTTCCGGGGACGGACCCCTTCCCGCGCGAGAAATCGATGAAGCAAACCTGAGAATATCAGGCAGTGTTCCCCGCCGTTTCTGAGATCGTGACTCCAAGAGCTGGAACAATTACACTACATGGTTGAGGGATGCGTTCCCCCGGCTGGCGCAGGGAGCCCGGAGGGCGACCGAAGCCAGCCGGGGGAACGCTTGGCCGCAAAGAGGAAGGCGATTCCATGAGTGATATCGAGCACAAGACACAGGATGAGGGCAAGGCGAAGGTGACAGGCACACGACGGTACCTGTCGGCGGAGAAGAAATACCAGTTGTTCCTGGAAGCCGAAAGAGGCGAGCAGCAGCTCGGTGAGTTGCTGCGGCGGGAGGGGCTGTATTCCTCGGACCTTGCCCGTATCCGGGAACACGTCAAGGAGGGTGCGTTGGAGCGGCTGAAGGCCAGGCCGGGCCCGAAACCAAAGACCGTGTCGATGGACGAGTACACGGCGCTCAAGCAGGAACTGGAGGCCAAGGAGCGGGCGATGGCGGATCTGAGCGTCGAACTGGCGATCATGCGAAAAAAAACGAATGGGGGTTCGTGGGCGAGATAACCGGCGAATGGCTCGCGACGGAGACGAAGATGGATATGCTGGGTCTGATCGAGGAGGCCACTGTGCAGGGCGTTTCCTGCCGCCGAAGTTGCTCGCGGCTGATGATGCATCGCAGCCGTATCACGCGGTGGCAGCGAACACGCCGGGCCGGAGACAGCCTGGAGAACGGAAAGCCGGGGCCAGAATGGCCTCTTCATCGACTCTTGCCGGCTGAACGGGAGGCGGTGGTGGCGTTGGCTCGACGGGAAGACCTGGTGGATCTGTCGCATCGTGAGCTCACGGTTACCGCGTGGGACAAGGGGCTGGTCTTTGTCTCGTTCAGCACCACATGCCGGGTGCTGAAAGCTGTCGGCCTGATGGGCTTGCGAGGGAAGGATCGCCGGCACAATGGCCACTCGGTGGCCCCCGTACGCAAGGATCTGACAGGAGCGAATCAGCGCTGGTGCTGGGATATCAGCTACCTGCTGACGCCTGCGAAGGGTCACTACCTGTGCCTGTTTATGGTGCTGGATGAGTACTCGCGCAAGATCGTGCATTGGCGGATCAGATGCTGGTTGAGTGCCTCTGAGGCCAAGGTTCTTCTGGAGGGAGCCATGGCCAACGAGAACGTTCTGTCGTTGCCGGAAGATCAACGGCCCGAAATCATCAATGACCGGGGCCGTCAGATGAAGGCACGCCCTGTCCGTCAGGTCTTCGAGGATCATAAGATGCCCCAGCTCTTTGCCCGTCCACGGACCCCCAACGATAACCCGTTCATCGAGGCGATGTTCAGTACCGTCAAAGTCGACCCGGAGTTCCCGGACCGCTTCCGGGACGCCGTTCACGCCGAGGCATACTTCGGTGTCTACGTGCCGTGGTACAACAACGAACACTACCACTCCGGTATCGACTACGTGACGCCCCACCAGGCTCACACCGGGCAACGGACAGCCATCGTCGAGGAACGGCAACGAAGGATCAACGAACAGCGCCTCAGGCGCAAGGAGGTGAATTAGCAGCAACACCGGTTGACAGAGACACAAGAAGGGAGCATAAACAACCAAGGTCAGGCTGCACTTTGCAGTGTAATTCCATGACCTTTGGTCTCATTGTCTAAAAATCGGCGCGGGGGGGTGTGATGACATGAGAAGAATGTTAAAGTGCCTGCTTTGGCTTTTCGTCATATGCTATCTTACCCGTCTGTTTTATCAGGTTGCCTCAGATACCGGAGAATATCAGTGGGATTTTAGGCATGCGTATTACGCATCGCAGGCATATCTCGCCGGGATGAACCCTTATTCGGCGGAGGTGCTCACGCGCCTCGCCGGCCAGTACACGGGGATGCGGATTGTCTATCCGCCGCATTCTCTCCTTTATTTTGCATTCTTCACACTGTTTACGTGGCATACCGCATTTTATCTCTTCCTGGGGCTCAAAGGTGCGGCACTCATCGCACTTGGATGGCTCTGGAAAAAATTCATGCCAGGTGAACGGGCCGGTGCCGGTTTCTATTGTTTCTGCCTCCTCGCATATTTTAACCCTCTCAGTATCGACGTCTGGGTGGGGAACCGCACCGTGTTCGAACAGCTCGTGCTCTGGGGAGCGTTTCTGTGCTTCCTGCGCGGCCGGTTGATATGGTTTTGTTCCCTAGTGGTGATCCTGGCGAGCTGGCGTGCCTCGGAGGTGCTGTTTCTCTCGCTCCTGCTCGTTTCGCCGTCTCCCCGGAAGTACCGCTATCTGTGGGGATCGTGCGGGGCCCTTGCGCTCGTCCTACTCCTGTCATATGCGGCACAGCCGGTCCTTTATGGAAATTCGATGAGGAACCTTGCGCTCGAGTGCGCCGACAAGATGCAGCAATCGTGTCCGGTGTCGAGATGCTTTATAAAAGATGCGCTCATGATGGTGTCTCTTAAGATCGGGATCCCCCTGCCGTCCTCCATTGTGACGGTGAGCTATTGGGGGTGGGTCATACTGGTTATAGGGATCACCGTCCGGGCATGCCGCAGGTTATATGTGTCCCGATCGGATGAAGCGGCGAAGGTGATGATCTTCCTCGTCTGTTTTGCCTACATCTTAATTTTTCCCTACGGGTCTGGTTACTGGTATGCACTCCTATTGGTCCCTACATACTATGTGATCACGTGCATGGTGAGCGGTCGGGCATTCCCTTTCCTTTTTATTATTCTGGCGATGAATCGCGACGGGAATTTTTTCAACCTATCCCTCTACAACCTGATGTGGACGTATTACCCCCTGCTCTGTGCAGTTCTCGTGTGGGGGTTGTGTCTGCGCACGGTCTTCGAGCGGGAAGACGCAGGCGCGTCCAGGTGCATGACATAGGCGGGCGTAGCGTAGCAGCTAGGGGCTCCGCGCTTTCCGCGACGGATAGATGAATTCGTGCCTCCTGCACCGATACCGGGCTGACGGCGGATGAGCTGGTTTCCGGCATGGACTGCGCGCACATCTCACGGACGGTGCGGGGTCACTCCTCGCCGTCGCCGCTTTCGCTTCCGGGGACGGACCCCTTCCCGCGCGAGAAGTCGATGAAGCTCGGGAGGAGCTGGAGGAGCCCCTTCAGGTATGACGGGTCCGTGAACAGGGACTTCAGCGCCTTCAGCGCGTAGCGCGGCCTGAAGTAGTATGACTGGTACGCCCTTTTGATCCACGGCCCGACGTCGAACCCCGGAATGCGGAGCTTCCCCCCCTCGCCCGACAGCCACTTGCTTACCGCGTAGTCGGACTCCGCCGGCTTCTCCTTGACCCACCAGTCCTCGGCGACAAGCCCCTCCTTCAGCGCGTCCGCGTAAAGCTGGGTGCCCGGATAGGCGGTGGTGTAGAAGAAGAGCACGAGGTCGGGGTTGATCTCCTTCGCAAGCTCGATGGTTTCGCGGGCCGTGGCGTCGGTCTCCCCGG
This sequence comes from Chlamydiota bacterium, assembly GCA_037133055.1. GTDB lineage: Bacteria > Auribacterota > Tritonobacteria > UBA1439 > UBA1439 > UBA1439. Next base: position 8,392 of record JBAXOY010000012.1, on the reverse strand, counting down.
GATTCCCCAGCATGAACGAGGCGTAGGTGCGTATTCCGGCCCGGGCGGTGAGGCGGAATGCCTCGCGGATCTGGGCGAGGGTGGTGTGCTTCTGCATCCGGTCCAGAATCGCCTGCGAGCCCGACTCGACGCCGAAGAGGATGATCGTGCAGCCGGACTGTTGCAAGGCGGTGAGGAGCTCTCCGTCGATCCGGTCGACGCGGGTGTTGCACCGGTATCTGATGGCGAGCTTTTCGGCGCGGAGGCGCGCGAGGAGGTCGAGGCACCATGCCCGGTCCAGCGTGAAGGTGCTGTCCTTGAATGCGTAATCATGAATCCGGAGCGACCGCACGCAGCGCCCGATCTCGCGCACGACGGCCGCCGGGGAATGCGTCCTGAGTTTCTTCCCCTGGGTCACGTGCGCGTCGCAGAAGGCGCAACGGTAAGGGCACCCGCGGCTGAGCATCATCGAGGCGATGGGAGGCCCCTGGAGGTACGGGATCCGGTAGCGGTCGAGCGGGAGCATCGTGAAGTCGGGAAAGGGGAGGGAGTCGAGATCAGGTATGAACGGGCGCGGCGGATTTATGCGGATCGCGCCGCCCTCGCGGAAGACGACGCCCGCGACGCCCGCGAGCCCCTCCCCGCGCCCGCCCCGCGCCGCGGCCTCGGCGAGCGTCTCCTCCCCCTCGCCGCACACGAGAAAGTCGATCGACGGGCAGCGGCGCAGCGTTTCGTCGAGGGTCGCGTTCACGTGCGCCCCGCCCGCGCAGACCGCGATGCGCGGGGCGCGGCGCCTCACTTCCTCCGCGATCTCGATCCCCGCCGGGTACTGGGGGGTCATCAGGCTTATTCCGACAAGGTCCGGCTCCGAACGTATCACCGCGTCCACGGTCTCCTTCACTGAGAGGCCGAGGATCTCGCCGTCGATCGTGACGACCTGGTGCCCCGCGGCCCTGAGCCTTCCCGCGAGATAGAGGATGCCGAGGGGCTGGAGGCCGTAGCGGGGCTTTACCCCCGGGATGAGCGCGGGATAAACGAGCGCGATCTTCATCCGTCATGTCCTTTCCGCCGCTTCTCGGCGAGGAATATCCGCCGGAGGCAGAGTGCCCGGCGGATGCTCTCCGGAAGGGCCCGTTCGATCTTTTCGCCGATGCGGGTGAGCCAGCCGGGACCCGCGGGGATGAGCACCGTGGTGACCTCGCGGGAGACGGCGAGGTTCGAGGCCGCGAGCATCCGGAGAAGCTCGCGGCGCGGGATGAAGCGGTGCGGCCCCTCGCTGTGGTGAAGCCCGAGCGCCGGGGCGAGGGCGTGGACGGGCTCCCATGCCGTGTTCGGAGTGGTCAGGAGAAGGCATCCCCCGGGCTTGAGTACCCGGGCGATCTCCCCGATGAACGCCGCGGGGTCGAAGATGTGCTCGGCGGTTTCGAACGAGAGCACCGCGTCGAAGGAGTCGTCGGGAAAGGGGAGGCGCATGGATCGCCACTCTATCGCCGTGAACGGGACCCCCTCCTTCGCGAGAAGCTCCCGGGCCTTCGCGGCCTGGAGCGGCGAGGGGGCCATCCCGGTCAGCGCGATCTTCCGCCGGGTGCCGAAGTACCGGGACCCCATGCCCGTGCGGCAGGAGATGTCGAGCACGCGCGCCCCGTCCGGGATGCGCGGGGAGACGATGCGGAAACCGTCCGTGAACCGGCGCGGGTACGAGTAGGTCCGCGCGTTGATCTCGTCGTAGTCATCGGTGTTGTCCCAGTGCGCCCCCACGTCCTCGAGAGTCCAGTAGCGGCGCGAGGGGCGAGCCGCGCCCTTACGGGATGCGCGGCGGCGGAGCGCCGCGGCCCCGGCCCCGAGAAGCCCGAGCGGGAGCGCCCGGGCGACGCCCCTGCCGGCGCGGGAGCGGCCGAAACGGAGGAGGGAGAAGAAAATCGCGCCGCGGAGACGTTCGACCGCCGAGGGCCGCGGAAATCGCCCCGTGAAGCGGGGTTTCAGGCGGCTCAGTGCCATGCGGACCGAAAACGACCTCTTCTTGTAGCGTATGAGATGGGCGTGCGAACGGTAGAGCTCCGCGGGGACGAGCGGCGAGATTTCGACCGCCCCGGCCGCGAGGGCCCCATCGAGAAACGCCCGCCCGGCGGCGTTCCTCACGATGATCGCCGAGCGCCCCCCGTCTCCCCCGCCCGGGCATGGCCAGTAGTCCCCGACGGCGATGTCGGCCGCCTCGGCGAAGAGGTCGGGGCAGAGCGCGCAGCGGGGCGGAAGAAAAAAGGCGTGGAGAAAATTGAACGCCTGCTTCGCCACGCCGCGCACCGATCCGTTCCTGAGGGTGACCTCGAATCTCCCGGGCCAGTTCCCGGCGCGGTAGCGCACCGCGGCAACCTCTCCCGGGTCAGCCCCGAGCTTCCGGAGCATGAACGGCGTCGCCTCCGGGAGGAGATTGAACCCGCAGAAGAGCCCGATCGTTACGGCGATGTTCCGCGCGAGGGGGTGATCGGCGGACTGGAGCATCCGTATCCCGTGGAGGTGGCAGGGGAGTCCCGCGAGGGCGACGGGACCGTCGATCGCGGCGGATTCGGTGAGGATCGCGTTCAGGGGAACGAGCGAGTATTTCGACCCCGCGGCGGCGAGGATTTCACCAGGGGTCCGCGCAAGGCGGGCGCGCGGCCTGAGCGGGTCGGACGGGTCCATGTCGACGACCACCGCGGCCCGGACGGAGCCCGCCGAAAGTGCCGTCCGGTGGAGCGCGGTGACCATCCCGCCGGAGGAGCTGCCGGTGGGGCGTTCGGGGATCGCCCGTCCGGTGTGCATCGCCTCGACGCATCCGAAGTACGGATCGGGAACCGACCCGGGGAAGAACCGGCGCCCCATGGCGGCGAAGTCGAAGGCGAGTCCCGGGCAGAGGGAATAGCAGAGCCCGCACTGCGCGCAGTCCCCCGCGAGGCGGGGGGCGCCCCCCCCGGCGACGAGCGCCCTCGCGGGGCACACGGCGATGCAGGTGCCGCAGGAGTGGCACAGGGACGGGGGGATGTCCAGGAATCCCGGCATGATCAGCGTTTCCTGATGATGATGTCGGCGAGGAGGCCGAGGAGCGCGACCTGGAAGGCGAAGACGATGAGGATGACGGTCGTCACGTCCATGACCCGGTGGTTCACGACAAGGCTGTAGAGCCCCACGGCCCCTCCGGCGGCGAAGAGGGCGAAGCTCGCGGGGAGATAGACCTCGAGCGGCTTGAAATACGTCACCAGCCGCACGATGAGGAGGGCGAAGTTGAAGAAGTCGCGGACGGGGCGGATCTTGCTCGTGCCGATCCGCGGGCGGTAGCGGATGGGGAGGTAGCGGACCGGGATATGGTTGACAAGGCAGCCGATCGTGAGCGTCGTCGTGAACGAGTAGCCGTCGGGAAGGAGGTGCATGAACCGCTCCGCCGTGTCGCGGCGGAAGAGGCGGAGGCCCGAGTTGAGGTCAGGGACATGCTTCCTCGTGAGCAGCCATACGAGGAGCCCAAGCATCGCCTTGGCGAGGCGGTTGAAGCGGGGGAGCGGTTCGCGCGCGCCGACGACCATCGGGAACTTCCCGAGCAGGGAGAGCATTTCCGTGATGCGCTCCGCGGGATAGGTCCCGTCCGCGTCGATGATCGCGAGGGCGTCCCCGCGCGCCGCGCGGATGCCGTCCTTGAGGGAGGCGCCGTAGCCGCAGTTCTCCTCGTGCGCGATCACGCGGATGCCGGGAAGGGAGGCGAGGAGCCCGGATGAGCCGTCGGTCGAGGCGTCGTCCACGGCGATGATCTCGTGGTCGGTCCCCTCCAGCGGCGCGGCGATGCCGTCGAGCACCTGCCGGATGCTCTCCCTCTCGTTGAAGACGGGTACGATTACGCTGAGCACGGCGTCGCCTCCCATGTCCCATGAGGATCAGTGGTAGTATAGCATTATCGGGACCGGGAGGGTATGCTTTAACGGTTCTTTGACGCCGGGACGCAGATGAACGCAGATTGTCAGGATGAACGCAGATAAGACCACGGCGTGAAGGCATAAAAGGAAACGGCAAAGACACTTTGGACGCGGATCGACGCGGATGCACGCGGATCGCTTGAATAGGCTAAATACAACGAGGCAACAGAGAATATATCATTCGGGACGCAGATGAACGCAGAGCACGCAGATACGACAACGGTTCAAGATCAAGGTTCAAGATGGTAGCACGCTGCGTTAAAAATCCGCGTTTATCCGCGTCAATCCGCGTCCCATCCGCTTCTGTAAATAATATGGCGTCTCAAATATTCTCTATGGTATCTGCGTTCATCTGCGAAATCTGCGTCCAATATCAGTAGCCAGTCGCTTTTGTCCGCCTTTTGTATCCTGTCTATCCTGACGATCCGCGTTCATCCGCGTCCCATTCATTCTTGAAAATCATGGGCTATTTCTTTATCCGCGTTCATCCGCGTCAATCCGCGTCCCATCCGCTTCTGTAAATAATATGGCGTCTCAAATATTCTCAATAATATCCGCGTTCATCTGCGAGCAACAGTTGAAAGTGCCTCATTTCTCCGGAGAACTCGCGTCCCTCCGGAAAAGGAGGTGCTTCAGGAGCGCCATAGCCCCGCGGGCGAGCGCCGCGAGCTGGCGGGGGCTCCTGATCCGCCCGAGGTACGCGAGCACGACGCGTGGGCGGAGGTAGAAACATCGAAGAATGCGGCGTGACGCCTCCGTGAGCGACGCCTCGGTGAAGCCGTGCGGGATGAACGTCGGATGGAAGACGCTCATCCTGTCGAAGTCGGGGCTGACCGCGCCCCATCGGGACGCCTCCGGCCACATCGGGGATCCGGGAAACACGGTGAAGTAGGTGACGCTGACGTCGTCGAGCGGGAGGGAGTTCACGAAGCGTATGGTGCGGGCGACGGTGTCGGGGGTCTCGGTCGGGTGCCCGACCATGAGAAAACCCTTCGTCCGCATGCCGCAGTCGCGCGCGCGGCGGACCGCCTCGGCGATCTGCGCGAGCGTGATCCCCTTCTTCTCGAGATCGAGGATCTCCTGGCACCCGGATTCTATCCCCACGAGCATCTGCCAGCAGCCCGCGGCGCGCATCGCCCGGAGCGTCGCGGGCTGCGGCATCATATCCACCCGCGCGAGGCAGCTCCAGCTCACCCCGGTGCCGGCGGACCTGAGCAGCTCCGTCAGGCGCTCGAGGCGCGCGCGGAAGAGGACGAAGTTGTCGTCTTCGAAGAGTATCTCCCGGATCCCGTAGTCGCGGGCGAGCGTGCGGATCATCGTCATGACGTACTCGGCGCTGTGGGCCCGGCAGACGTTCCTGAACACGCTCGTGTCGCAGAAGATGCAGCGCCCGGTGCAGCCGCGGGAGGTGATGAGGGAGGTCGAGGGGGACTGCATCACGCTCTGCGGGGGGAGGGCATAGGTGCGGGCGAGGGGAGGGAGGAGGTCCCACGCGGGCAGCGGCAGGGCGTCGAGGTTCTTGAGGAAGGGGCCGGGCGGCGCGATGCGCAGCTCCCCCCCCTCGCGCGAGACCACACCTGGGACCGCCCCCGGCGCCCCGCCGCGGTCGAGCGCTTCGCAGAACTCCCGCACGGCGCGCTCCCCTTCGCCGATCACGCCGTAGTCGAAACACGGGAAGCGCTCCATCGTCTCGCGGGGTTGGGAGGTGAGGTGGACGCCGCCGAGGACCGTCACCGTCCCCGGGCGGGACCGCTTCACCGAGGCAGCGACCTCCGCCGCCCGGGAGATCGAGACGGTGACGGCGGTGCAGGCGAAAACGTCTGGGGAGAGGGAGACGGCCGCGGCGGCCGCGTGGCCCGGCGTCATCCGGAGCGCCTCGGCGTCGAGTATGCGGGCCTCCCACCCGGCCGCGCGCATCACCGCGGCGAGGTAGGTGAGGCCGTGCGGCGGCTCCATGGCCCCCGCGGAGGCGAGCTCACCGTAGCGCTCCTCGGGGGAGATCGGGGGGTTCAGGAAGAGGATTCTTTTCATCGCGCGGCGGGCGGGTTCCCGGCGCGCTCCCCGCCCCTTCGGGGCCGGTGGAGCGAGAGCCAGAAGCGGCCCATCTCCCCGAGGAGGTTGAGGATCACGGAGATGCTCGAAAGGCTCGAGGCGCCCCTGCTCCGGGCGAAGTAGTCGATGCCGAACTGGGATATCCGGAACCCCGCGCGCGAGGCCTTGATGACAAGCTCGGCGTCGATGAAGGAGCCCGACGAGGTGAGGGTGACGGCGCGCAGGACCCGCTGCCGGACGACCTTGAAGGCGAAGTTGATATCCCGGATCCGCACGCCGAACAGGACGTGGATCAACATGTTGTACACGCCCGAGTAGATGGCGCGCCGGGGGCCCTCGCTCGTGCGATCGAGGCGATAGGCCATCACGATGTCGGAGTCGTTGAGATACATCACCCTCAGGGCCTTCCGGATCTCGTCAAGGTCGAACGGGAGGTCCATGTCGCTGTAGATGACGATATCCTTGCGGGCCTGGGGGAAGCCGGTCCTCAGGGTCGTGCCGAGTTTTCCGTTGACCTTGTGGTGGAACACCCTGATCCGGTCGTTCTCCCGGGCGAGCTCGTCGGCGATCTCGCTGCAGCCGTCGGTCGAGGCGTCGTCCACGATGATGATCTCGTAGTCGTCGGTGATGCCCTGGATGGTCCGGAGGGCCAGGGCGACGGTCTTCCGGACGTACTCCCGCTCGTTGTACATCGGGAACACGATCGAGACGCCCGGGGCGGCCTCCCCCGGGGGGCTGATCTCGAACTGCCGCAGGTCGTGTGTCATACGCTCCCTGTCGTGACGGAGTAATAGAAGAGCTGCCACAGGTCGAGGGGGGAGAGCATCGTGAGGAGGCGCAGCATCTTCCCGGGCCGTAGGTAGACCGCCCGGTAGGCGCGCTTGACCAGCCGGGCAAGCGCTTCCTCCCCCAGCCCCGGGGTCTCGTGCGACACGCCGCCGTAGAAGAGCCCGTGATCCGCCAGCGACGGATCTCCACCCTCTTCCTTGCCGCACAGTATAGCATAAAGCTCGGTGCCGGGAAACGCGGTCACCCGGGAAAACTGCGTGAGGTCGGTGCTGAGGGCCGCGGCGTAGCGTATCGTCTCCTCGACATCGCCCTCCGTCTCCCAGGGGAAGCCGACCATGAAAAACGACCAGGTCCTGATCCCTTCCTCCCGGCACCAGCGGACGGCCTGGTCCACCTGCGGGAGCGCGAACCCCTTCCCGATCCGCTTCAGGGTCTCCGCGCTGCCGGACTCCGGCGCGACGCCCACGATCCATGCCCCGGCGCGCTTGAGCTTCCGGACCGTTTCGCGGGTGATCCGGTCGGCCCTGATGCCGTTCGTGAGCTGGAGGCGGACCCTGATGCCCCGGTCGACGATGCCGTCGCAGATCTCCTCCGCCCTCCGCGGGTCCATGGTGAAGTTGTCGTCATAGATGCAGATCTCCCTGACCCCGAGCTCCCCGACCTGCCACTCGATCTCGTCCACGACGTTCTTCGGGGAGCGGGCCCGCCACCTGTTTCCCATCGTCTTGAAGCAGTAGATGCATCCGTACGGGCACCCCCGCGAAGAGATGAGGTTGGAGATCGGGCGCGCCTTCTTCACGGGCGAGTAGTAGCGCGGGAGGTCCACCATGTCGAGGGCGGGGAAGGGGAGGCGATCCAGGTCGGCGATCCAGGCGCGCGCGCCCGTATGGGAGACTCGGCCGGGGCCGTCCCTGAGGTAGAGCCCCATGATCTCGCCGAGCGGCTTCCCCTCCGCGGCCTCGGCCATGATCTCCTCCCCCTCGCCGGCCGCGACGGCGTCGAGGCACTCCTCACGCGCCATGCGGGCGGGGATCGAGGCGCAGAGCGGTCCGCCCGCGATGACGGTTTTCCCGGGGAAGGCGCGCTTCACCCTCCGGGCCGCCTCGAGGGAGCGCTCGACGTTGGAGATGTTGACGCTCAGCCCCACGATATCCGCCGCGCTGATATCGTCGTCGGTGAGGGTGTCGATGCAGCAGTCCCGCACGCGCACCGGGATTCCCCGCGCCCGGAGAAAGGAGGCGATCCCGAGGATTCCGAGCGGGGGGAGGGTGTTGATGAAGAGTTGCTTCCTGCGCGGCGACTCGAAGACGAGCAACACGCTGTGTGCCATAGGGTCGACCTGACGTGTGCGACGTGTGCGGGCGATGGACGGAACTCGGAGCCCTATGGTAGTGTGCCCCAGGCGGGATGGCAAGGGAAAACCGGCGGCATGTAAATAATGAAGAATCAACACCGGGACGCAGATGAACGCAGATCGTCAGGATAGACAGGATACAAAAGGCGGACAAAAGCGGCCGGACACCCACATCGGACGCAGATTTCGCAGATGAACGCAGATACTATAGAGAATATTTTCGACGCCATATTTTTTGCAGGAGCAGATGGGACGCGGATTGACGCGGATGAACGCGGAT